>CALXJI010000001.1 GCA_944388585.1 uncultured Clostridia bacterium | reverse complement strand
ATTGCACATAGTAAATTTAATTATGACATTCCTTATGGAAGTGAAAGTAATGAAGCAACTATGGAAAGAGAAGGAAACAGAGTATATGACTCTGGAAATATAGAAATGACTCAAGTAGATAATGAGACTATAAGAGTAAGAATTTATAATTATAAATTTAATGGTATGTATCCTACACTAAATGCTGAAAATCATAGATATATAAATCCAAATGCAAAAACATATACAGACAATATAGGATGTTTTGTATCAGATTATTTTCAATTATTTGTTCCAGACAATGATGCAACTACACAAGATAGCAGTAATTATTATTTAACAGTAGAAGATACAAATTTTAAAGCAACTTCTATTTCAAATCAAGTAATTCAAAATCAGCAAAAAACTAGTGACGATAAATTAAGAACAACTCATGTAAGATATAGAAAAGGATCATATTCTCAAATAACATATATGTATAATAAAGATTGTAATGCTTTTATTTCTACTGGATGGAGATATGGAGATGCAACAGCATCTATAGGAGATATAATAACTGTAAATACAAGCTGTGAAATAGGGAGAACAAATGAAGAAAATGTATATGAAGTGGATAAGCTTGTAAAATTTGATGGTAATGTATTTGAGCCAATAAGTGTAAATGGAAGTTATTACAAATTAGTAAATTATAATACAATGAAATTTAACCAATATTTTGTAACAAAGCAAGATGGAACAAATTGGATATCACAAGATGAAATGAATAAAGCAGATATAGAAGATTTAAGTATATATAATACTTTAGAAGATATTCCAGATGGATATATATGTGTAGGAGTATATTATGAATCTAAGGAAGGATATTTAGTTTTACCATATAGTACACAGGCAAGAGAAATATTTACATATTTGAAAATTAAAAATACAGCTAAAATTGGTGAGACTTATGGATTTACTCAAACAAATAAATATTGGACAGAAGAATTAGATAGATCAAAGTATAGCCAATTAGTTGTAAATGGGTATGACTCTTATCCAAAACCAGTATATAAATCCAGTGATTTAAATTATATAAAGACTGAATATGATGAAAATGGAGTTCAAATTTCAGGGACACATAGTGGTGGACATGTTTACGGAAATACAGTACTAATAATTGGAGCAAAGCAAGGTATAGAGCAAACACCTGTGGATAGTAATGGTATTGAAAAAATAAATTATGATTTAGGAAGAAATGAATATATAGTAAGATATAAAATTGAACCTAGAATTTATCAAGATGCTCAAAATAAATCACAGATATCGAATATAACAATAAAAGTTAAAGATACCCTGCCAGTAGGATTAAAATATGTAGCAGGAAGTTCGAATTATGGAGATCCTGATATAACTAATAATTCTGATGGAACAACAACTCTTATATGGAGTATTAATAATTGTATAACAGATGTAGGAATAGAAAAACTATATTTTGAGGCAAGTATAGATGAAAATTCACCAAATGGAACACAATATACTAATACCGCTATAGTATACACAGAAGATGAAAGAGTGGGAAATACTCCTTTGACTAAGAGAACATCAGAAAGTACAATACAAATAGTAAATTTATCATCACATAGATTATATAAAACAGTAGAAACACCAGTAATAGAAAAAAATGGAGAAATATATTTTACAGTATCATATAAAAATAATACAGACGAGATAATATCAGACTTTCAAATGTTAGATATATTACCATATAATGGAGACAATAGAGGAACAGAATATACAGGAGATTATACATTAGATAGGCTTGTTGTAACTCAAACAAATGAAGCGGGAGAAAAAATCTCAAATGAAAATTTAGAGATACTTTATACAAATGATGAAAGTGTAAGAAATGGAATAACAAGTAAAGATGAAAATCTAGGAGAAGGATGGAATAGAGTAAATAGTGAAACAATAAAACAAAAAGCAACAGCATATGTAATAAAAGGAGAAGTAGGAGCACAAGGAAGTGTAACAGTAGATGTATACTTAAAGACAAATGGAAATAAAGGACTAGATAAATATGTAAATAGTGCAACAGCACAAGTATATAAGGAAACAGAAGAAATAACTACAAGTAATGTAACAAGTCAGGTAGTAGAAAGAAGTATAGAAGGTGTAGCATGGGAAGATAGTAATAGAAATGGAGTAAAAGACGAAGAAGAGAAAGTATTAAGTAATGTAGAGATAAAATTAACAGATGAACTAGGACAACAAGTAACAGATGTAAATGGAGATATAGTAACAAGTGTAAGAACAGATAGTAATGGATATTATAAATTTGAGAATCTACCAAAGGGAGAATACTATGTACAAGTAGTAGTACCAAGTGAGAAATATGAATTAACAGAAAAACAAGTAGGAACAAATAATGAGATAAATAGTAAGTTTAATGAAGAAGAAAAAGAGACAGATAAGATAACAGGACTAAATTCAATAGATTTACCAGAGTTAAAAGTATCAAATGTAAATGCAGGATTTGTAAAGATAGAAGGAAGTATAGAGATAACAAAAGTAGATGCTAAAGATAAAAGCAAATTAATAGAGGGAGCAACATTTAAAGTAGAGAGAATAGATGAAAGTGGAAATATAGATAATACATTAGAAGCAGTAGAGTTAACAACAGGGAAAGATGGAAAAGTTTTATTTAAGGGACTAGAAGTAGGAAAATATAGAGTAACAGAAACAAAGGCACCAAGTGGATATGAATTACTTGAAAAAAGCATAGAAGTAGAAATAACAGGAGAAAAAAGAGATATAAAACTTGTAGCAGAAAATGAATTAAAATTAGAATTACCAGAAACAGGAAGTATAAATTACGCAATAATATTAGGAGTAGTAGGAATAGGAATAATAGTAGTTTCTATTATACTAAATAAAAAATATAAGTTATTGAAAATAAAAAGAAATTAATAATAGTAAGAAAGATAATAGACTAAGAGTTTATTATCTTTTTATTATATTATTTATAATGAAAAATATGTTGAAAAAAGTTGTATAAATATTATAAAATAAAATTATGTTAAGAGGTGCAATATGAAGAGATTTAAAGTTATATTAATGATAATTATGTTTTGTTTTATATTAAGTATAGATAAAGTAAAGGCAACAGAAGAGTTACCAGATAATGGTGGAAAAATATCATCATCACAGATAATACAAACAAAAACGGGAACAGGTCCGTTTGATGCAAATAATGATCCTGGAAATGATTCAAGTGAAGATAATAATGTAGTAAGGTCATTTGATCAAGTAACATGGACAGTAGAAAATACAATGATTTTAAATAGTAATGAAGTTACAAGTTATAGTGGAGGAAAAATATATTTTGAAGCAACATTGCCAGATGTATTTACAAGTGAAACTGTGAAATGGGATTTAGATTCTATGGCTTGGATAGAGAATGTAAATGTATCAAGTAATGGACTAACACTTACAGGATATTATCAAATGGGAACAGAAAATATAACTGTTCCAGGAAAACAGACTCTAGTTTTTGTAGCTAAAATACTTGGAGCAAAAAATGAAACGGAATTTCAACCAACAATAAAATTATGGTTAAATGGAAACAATGAAAATGAATATCAAACAGTAATACCTGATGAAGTTATAGTAAGTGCGGCACCAAAATATAATGTAAAACTTGTAAGAAATAATAATTGTGCATCAAGAACAACAGTAAGCATTGATGGAAAAAATATTACTGGAAGAATGTATGGTTATGCTTTAGTATATCAATTATATAATGAAAGTGTAGATAAAGGATTAAAGGGAATTGAATATCCTAGTGGCGATATAAATTTGGATGTAGAAATGAAATTTAAAAAGAAAGAATCAGATGGTACTACTTTAACTGATATAACTAATCAAGTAACACCTATATTATGGAACTATCAGATTTCAGATGATGGGGAAAAAGGACTAATCCCAGGTAGAGATATGTTTTTAGGTGTACATAAATTTACATATACTACTCAAGGAATCGCTCCAGGAGGAAAATCAAAAGGGGATAGATTAGGGTATGTTTTAAATTCTGGAAATATAAAGATAAATCAAGATGAAAATATTCTTTCTGTCACACTTTCAAACTATAAATTTGATGGCATTTTTCCTAGTTATGATTATGGATATACTTCAAGCTCATCAATAGCATATACAGATAATATTGGTTGTTTTGCATCAGTATATTTTCAAGTATTAGTGCCAGATTGGGACGAGTATAATAGTAATACTGATTATTATTTGACATTAAGTGATATTAATTTTGAAGCTACATCAGCTAGTGATAGTTTCACAAATGTTCAGATAAAAAAAGATGACGATAAAGCAGATGTACAATATACCAAATACTTGACAGGATCATATGGTAATTTATTGTATATATATAGAAGACAAGGCAATTTGGGTAAGGGAACATTACATACTGCATGGAATACTGGTGATGGAAGAGCTGTAAGAGGACAAGAATTATTTTTAGCTTGTAATTTTCAGCAAGGTACAAGTAATGATCCTGAAAATTATATTCGAACAATAAATGGCTTATTAAAATTTGATGGTGAATGCTATCAACCTGTATTACTTTCAAATGGAGACAAGTATTTGAATTCATATACTGATTATATTGATTTTAAGATGTGGTATGTTACAAAAAAAGATGGCACAAATTGGAATTCTCAGCAAGAGATGAATAATACAATCGTTTCAGAATGTGAATTATATGAAAGCTTAGAGGACATTCCATCAGATAAATTGTGTGTTGGAGTATATTATGAGTCTCAAGGTGGAACACATAATAAAAGAGATCTAATACTTTATTTGCCAGTAGTGGTAAAAGATACTGCAAATATAGGTCAGACATATGGAGCTACTCAAAAGGTACAATATTATAATTATGAATTAGATAGAAAAACATATACAGCTGCTAATTCAAATGTTATTTGGCCTAGTAATTATGTATTTTCTCCTAATAGAAATTATGTAAAAACAGAATATGATGAATTTGGAAATCAAATAAGTGGTACACATGCTGGAGGTACTCTTTATGGTAATACACTTCAAGTTATAGGAGCTACTCAAAGAATACAAATATCACCAATAGATTCAATTGAAAATGTAAAAACAAATTATGATTTAGGAAAAAATGAGTATATAGTTAAATTTAAGGTTACATCTATCTTAAATAGTTCGTACAGTAGTGTAATATCAGGTGTAAATGTAAAAAATACTATTATTCTTCCTGCAGGACTAACATATGTCCCTAATAGCAGTAATTATGGTGAACCAGAAGTTTTAAAAAATACTGATAATTCAACTACTTTAGTGTTTAATATATCAAACTGTACTGTCAATAAATCTATTGATAGCCTTATATTTGAAGCAAGTATAGATGAAGAATCAATAAATGGGACACAATTTAATGTGTCAGCTAATATATATGCATCTCCAGATAAAGTTGGAACTGAAAATGAAAAAAATAGAAGTGATCAAGCATCAATACAGATAATAAATTTAGCATCACATAGATTGTATAAAAGTATTGAAACACCGGTAATAGAAAAAAATGGAGAAATACATTTTACAGTATCATATAAAAATAATACAGACGAGATAATACCAGATTTTCAAATGCTAGATATTTTACCATATAATGGAGACAATAGAGGAACAAATTATACAGGAGAATATACATTAGATAGACTTGTAGTAACGCAAAAAGATGGATCAGATAAAATAATATCAAATGATAGCTTAGAAATATTATATACAAATGATGAAGGAGTAAGAAGTGGAGTAACAAGTAAAGATGAAAATTTGGGAGCAGGATGGAGTATAGCAAACAGTGAAACAATAAAACAAAAAGCAACAGCATATGTAGTAAAAGGAGAAGTAGGAGCACAAGCAAGTGTAACAGTAGATGTGTACTTAAAGACAAATGGAAATAAAGGACTAGATAAATATGTAAATAGTGCAACAGCACAAGTATATAAAGAAACAGAAGAAATGGTAACAAGTAATGTAGCAAGTCAAGTAGTAGAAAGAAGTATAGAGGGAATAGCATGGGAAGATAGTAATAGAAATGGAGTAAAAGATGAAGGAGAGCAAGTATTAAGTAATGTAGAGATAAAATTAACAGATGAATTAGGACAACAAGTAACAGATGTAAATGGAAATAAAGTAACAAGTGTAAAAACAGATAGTAATGGATATTATAAATTTGAGAATCTACCAAAGGGAGAATACTATGTACAAGTAGTAGTACCAAGTGAGAAATATGAATTAACAGAAAAACAAGTAGGAACAAATAATGAGATAAATAGTAAGTTTAATGAAGAAGAAAAAGAGACAGATAAGATAACAGGACTAAATTCAATAGATTTACCAGAGTTAAAAGTATCAAATGTAAATGCAGGATTTGTAAAGATAGAAGGAAGTATAGAGATAACAAAAGTAGATGCTAAAGATAAAAGCAAATTAATAGAGGGAGCAACATTTAAAGTAGAGAGAATAGATGAAAGTGGAAATGTAGATAGCACATATAACATAGGAGAGCAAACAACGGGAGAAGATGGAAAAGTTTTATTTGAGGGACTAGAAGTAGGAAAATATAGAGTAACAGAAACAAAGGCACCAAGTGGATATGAGTTACTTGAAAAAAGCATAGAAGTAGAAATAACAGGAGAAAAAAGAGATGTAAAACTTGTAGCAGAAAATGAATTAAAATTAATATTACCACTTACAGGAGATAAGAATAATAGTATAGCAATAGTAGTGATAGGAATAACAATAATTATATTAGCAATAATATTAAATAAAAAGTATAATTATATACATAAAATATTAAATAAAATTAACATTTAAATACAATAAAAATTCCTTTCAATTTATTTGAAAAGGAATTTTTTATTGTAAATAAACTTCTGGCTGTGCTGGTAGTATCGTAGGCTTAAGCTATGTAGTAAAAAACTCCCTTCATGATATAATACTTGAGAATTTCGACAAAACAAGTATAAAAATGAAGGGAGTTTTTATCATGACTAATATATTTAAAAAGAAAATACTAGTAATGACTTAATAAGTTTAGCACATACTAAGTGGAATTGCAAATATCATATAGTATTTATACCAAAATATAGAAGAAAAATATTTTATGGAGAAAAAAGAAGAGAGATAGGAAAAATATTAAGAGAATTGTGTGAATGGAATGAAGTGAAAATTATAGAGGCGGAAGTTTGCCCAGATCATGTACATATGTATGTGGCAATACCACCAAAATGGCAGTATCAAAATTTATGGGAATATTAAAGGGCAAAAGTAGCCTCATAATTTTCCAGAGATGGACAAGTTTAGAATATAAATTTGTCCAGCGAAGTTTTTGGTGTAGAGGATATTATGTAGATACAGTAGGAAAAAATGAAAAAGCAATAGCAGAATATGTAAGAAATGAATTAAATGAAGATATGATGTATGATCAAATATCAATAAAAGAGCATATTGATCCGTTTAAAAATAAATAGAGCGGATATCAGAAAAGGAAAGTAAGTGTGAAATTCATAAGTGCCTTGAAGCACCGCGAATAAAAGAGTCTTATAGGCGCAAAGAAAAACTACGGGTTATACCCGTAGATTTTTATTATATTAATTGCCTCCGTAGTCTTCAATTTCACTTTTTTGTATTGTTTTTGTATCATCAAATATGCCTGTAAAATCTAAAACAGTAACAGTGATATATGAATTAGAATTATTCATTTGCTTACGTATATTTTCTACACTTTCACGTACATATATAGTTTCACCATATTTTATTTTTATATAAGAATTACCAAAAAAAGAATCAAACATATAAATTCCCCCTTTTATTAAAATAGGTTATAATATTATTGATATAATTATTATACTATAGTTTATAATATAAATCAAACCATATTTTTACATTATTTTTAAATAAATAATTATAAAAATGTTGCTTTTTTTTTATATATTATATATAATCAAATTAAGTTAAGACTACTTAACTAAGCAAAAGATAAAATCATAGGAGGTAGAAAATGGATATATTAAAAATTTCAGCAAAATCTAGCCCTAATTCTGTAGCAGGAGCTATAGCAGGACTTGTTAAAGAAAATGGAAGAGCAGAAATGCAAGCAATTGGAGCAGGGGCTATAAATCAAGCAGTAAAGGCAGTAGCTATCGCAAGAGGATTTGTTGCACCAACAGGAGTAGAACTTGTTTGTTCTCCAGCTTTTACAGAAGTAAAAATTGATAATGAAGAAAAAACAGGTATCAAATTCGTAGTCGAACCAAAGGCTTAAAAAAAATAATATTAAAAATATAAGCTCAAAAAGATAAAAAACTATCTTTTTGAGTCTTTTTATGATATAATTGGGGCACAATATTACTAGAGTTTAAAGAAAAGTAGGTGTAGATATTTGAGTGCTAAGATTATAGATTCACATAGATATAAGACTATAACAAAAACACAAGTAGATAAAAAAAGAAGAAGTGTAGAAAATTCTTTTAAATCAAATAAAAAGAGTTATAAAAAGTCAAATAAATATTCTACTAATGATAGTAATAATTCTTTTATCAGTAATCTAAGAATAAAAAAGCTAAGAGAAAGAAAGTTAGAGCGAGAAATGCTTTTGTATTCCAGACCACAAAGAACAGTAATAAAAGAGCCAAAACAGAAAGTTTATATTCCAAAATCCTTTGGAATTATATGTGCAATACTAGTATTAATAGTACTAGTATATATTTCTGCAAAGATTATGAAATTAGATGAAGTTATAACAGCAAATGTATTTAACAATTCTCAAAAAGAACAAAGCAATATTAATTTAGAAAAAAATTATAACTTAAAGATTGGTCTTACTCTATTAGACAATACAGATGTAAATACTTCTACAAATTTAATATTAAATGATATATATAAAAATATATCATTAAGCTTAGTTAAAGTAGAAGAAAATTATTCTTTAAAATATCAAGTAGCTAAAAGTATAGAAAAAATCTCTAATAAAGAGTATATTATAACTTTAAATGAAGATTATAAATTAGATGTTGATGATATAGTATTTTCTATAGATAATATAATATCTTCTGGAGAATCTAATATGTATTATAATAGATTGAATATAATAGATAAGTTAGATGAAATAGGTAAATATAAATTTAAGGCAACGTTAAAAGAAGATAATCCATATTTTATATATTATTTAGATTTTCCATTGTTAGATAATGAGAATAAAGTTACGGGTGAATATACTTATAGTAGTAATGAAGAAGGCGTTACTTTTACAAAATATAATTCAAATCAAGATTCAACTATAGAGAGTATAAAGATAGATAATTATAATACAATAGATGAAGTTGTAGACGATTTCGTAAATGGAAATATAGATTTGTTCTTTGCAACATCAAATAATGATATGCAATTAATTGGTAAAAAAGACTATAATATAAAAAAATATAAAGATGGTGAAACTTTATTTTTATTTGGAAATAAAAATTCTAATGTATTTTCTAGAAAAGAAGTAAGGACTGCTCTTATGTATTCGTTAAATAGAGATGAAATTGTTAAAAATAGTGATAATAACTTTATTGAAGTGATAGATTTACCATTTTTATATTCAACAATAAAATATAAATATGATGTTGTTGGAGCACAAAATATAATGAATTCTAATGGATGGAACAAAAATGGATATGGAATTTATGAAAAATATGAAAGCGGAAACTATATTGGAGCAACATTAAGATTAATTGTCAACGAGCAAGATACAAATAAAGTTAACATAGCAAATAATATAAAAAATATGGCACAAAATGTGGGAATTAATATTGAAATAGAAACATTATCGCAAGAAGTTATATCTCAAAGGGTAGAAGCAGGAGATTATGATATAGTTTTAGCTAGTGTGTATCTTAATGAGACACCAAATATAAATTTTTTAAAAAGCTATTTAAATATAAATGATGAAACAAATCAAGCTTTTTTACAAGTTGAAAATAGTAGTGCAGAAAATTTACCACAAAATATTCAAAACTTAGAATATGTATTGTCAAATGAAGTAGCATGTATAGGCATATATGCAAGGAATATTAATTTAGTATATCAAAAATATATATTAGGTTTTGATAATATAAATTATATGAAAATTTTTGATAATATAAATAATATAGGTAAGATAATAGAATAGGAGGAATTTATAATGGAGCTAGATGGTATTGTCGCAAAAATGGCACAAAAGGTAAAACAAAATTTAAAAACTATAGTTTTACCAGAGACAGAAGATGTAAGAGTCTTAAAAGCTGCAAGTATTATTTTAAAAGAGGAAATTGCTAATATTATTTTAATTGGTGATGAAAATGAAATAAAAACTTTATGTGAAAAAGAAAATATTGATATGCCTTTTTCAAAAGTCAAAATAATAAATAATCTAACATCATCTAAAAAAGAAGAATATGCCAATTTGTTATATGAACTTAGAAAGAATAAAGGAATGACTTTAGAAAATGCACATGAAGTTATAAAAGATAAAGTATATTTTGCAACATTAATGGTAAAAGCAAATGATGCAGATGGACTAGTTAGCGGAGCTATACATTCTACATCTAATACATTAAGACCAGCACTACAAGTTATCAAAGCAGCAGAAGGAATTAAAAATGTATCAAGTTTCTTTTTAATGGAAACACCAAAGAAACAATTTGGAGATGACGGTGTTATGTTATTTTCAGATTGTGGACTTATAGAATTTCCAACAATAGAACAACTTGTAGATATTACAATCGAATCAGCACAAAGTTATAGACTTCTTACAGGAGAAGAACCTAGAGTTGCACTTTTATCTTATTCTACAAAAGGTAGTGCAAAAAATGAAGCTATAGATAAATTAGTAGAAGTATTAAAAATATTAAAAGAAAAAAATGTAGATTTTGATGTTGATGGTGAATTTCAACTTGATGCAGCAATTATACCAGAAGTTGCAAAGCTAAAAGCACCAGATAGTAAAGTCGCAGGAAGAGCTAATGTGTTAATATTTCCTAATCTTGAAGCTGGAAATATAGGATATAAAATGGCACAAAGATTTGGAGATACTTTAGCACTTGGACCAGTTACACAAGGACTAAAAAAACCAGTAAATGATTTATCTAGAGGAAGTAGTGTAGATGATATTGTAGGAACAATTATTGTTACTTGTATGCAAGCTAAATAATAAAAGGGGGAGTTTTAATGAATATTTTAGTTATAAATTGTGGTAGTTCTACAATTAAATTTCAACTTATAGATGTTGAAAATAATGATCAAGTAATAGCAAAAGGAAGATGTGATATGGTAGGATATAAGGAATCTAACATTATATATAATAATGTTAGAGATAACTTTAAAATGAATAAAGAAATAGATATGCCTACACATAAAGAAGGAATGAGAGTTTTACTTGATACTCTAACAGATAAAGAACATGGAGTAATATCATCATTAGATGAGATATATGCAATAGGACACAGAATTGTACATGGTGGAGAAAAATTTAAAACTTCTGTTTTAATAACAGATGAAGTATTAAAAGACATTGAAGAGTTATCTAGTCTTGCTCCACTACACAATCCAGGAGCTGTTATGGGAATAAAAGCAATTATGGAAGTTGCACCACAAAAGAAAAATGTTGGAGTATTTGATACTGCTTTTCATCAAACAATACCAGATTATAATTATTTATATGCTATTGATTATAAGTATTATACAAATAATAAAATAAGAAGATATGGATTTCATGGAACATCTTATCAATATATATTAGGAAGACTAGAAGAGATACTTGGTAAGAAAAAAGACGATATTAATGCTATAGTTTGTCATTTAGGAAGTGGAGCATCAATTTGTGCTATTAAAGGTGGAAAATCATATGATACTTCTATGGGATTTACTCCACTTGAGGGGCTTGTGATGGAGACAAGATGTGGAGATTTAGATCCATCAATAGTTGTAAGATTAATGAAAGATGAAAATTTAACACCAGATGAGGTAGAAACTATTTTAAATAAAAAATCTGGTAGACTTGGACTTTGTGGTATAGGAGACCAAAGACAATTAATACAAGCAGAACAAAGTGGAAATGAAATGGCAAAGCTTGCAAGAAAAATTCAAACACACAGAAATAAAAAATATATTGGCTCATATATAGCTGAATTAAACAGAGTAGATGCAATCGTATTTACTGGAGGAAATGGTGAAAATAATGCGATAGAAAGAGAAGATGTAGTCTCAGATCTAGAATGTTTAGGTATAGAATTAGATAAAGAGGCTAATAATATATCTTCTGGAAAAGAAGCTAAAATTTCTAAAGATTCATCTAAAATAGGAATATATGTAATACCTACAAATGAAGAGCTTGAAATTGCAAAACAAACAAGAGAGATTGTATCAAAATGCTAAAAGAAATTGTAGATACTATAAAAGATGACAATACTATATGGGTGATGGAGAATAGAGAAAATTCAGATAGAATATTTGTAGATTATGTTACAGACAAACTTTTTTCATCAACCTATGTTATAGTATCAAAAGGTATGGCATATATATTTGTACACAAATTAGATGAAGAAAATGTAAAAGTTTTAGATAAAAATTGTAGTAAAGTATATATTTATGAAACATTCGATACGTTAAGAAAGTATTTTATAGAAGTATTAAAAAACTTAAATTTTCCTAAAAATGTACTTTTATCATATACTACTATGTCGGATGAAAATACAGATATAATATCATATAGTTGTTATTTAAGAATTAGTAAGTTGATTAGAAGATTATATAAAGATCATGATAAAAAAGCGTTAATAAAATCTTCTCAAATGAATATTTATGAGATAATTTCAAAAAATAGTAATGATGATATTGAAAAAATAAAGTTACTTGCAAATTTTACTCAAGAAATTTTAGAAAAATCTTTTCAAAGTATAAAACCTTATCAAACAGAAATTGAAATAGCTAACAATACAATAGATATTACAAATAAATACATGAAAAACGTGATGCAAAAATATGATATAATAAATTATGGACTTGCATGGAATATTTGTCCAATTGTACTTACAGGTGTAAATTTAAAAAATGGTGGACATTCAATGCCAAGTGATAAAAAGATATTGCCAGGAGATACAATCTATTTTGATTTTGGGATAAAGGCTACTTTTAAAGGCGGAAAGACTTTTTATACAGATATTCAAAGAATGGGATATTTATTAAAAAAGGATGAAAAGCAAGCACCAAAACAGGTAGAAGAAGTATTTAATACACTTGTCTTAGCTATAAAAAATGGAATTAAGAAAATGAAGCCTGGAGTAAAGGGATATAAAATAGATGAGATAGTAAGAAAAGAGATATTGAGCAAAGGATATCCAGATTATCCTCATGCAACAGGTCATCCAGTAGGAAGAGGAGTTCATGCAGGTGGAGCAATTATCGCACCAAAATATAGTAAAAGGGCAAGGATTTCACTTGTTGAGACTGGTATTTATACTTTAGAGCCTAGAATAGATATTGAAAATGGTGGCTCTATAGAAGAGATGATTTTAGTTACAAAAGATGGAGCTATTCCACTTTGTAATATACAAGAAAAATTATATTTAATATAGAAAAGAGGTAGAGAGTATGAGTTTAAAGTATGAAAAGAAAGATATTTATTCTACATTATCACAAGAAGAATTAGATAATGCAAATGGTTATGCTAAAAGTTATATGAACTTTTTGGATAAAGCTAGAACTGAATATTTAGCTGTTGAAGAGGCAGTTGCAATTTTAGAGATGAATGGATTTATTTCGCTTGAAGAAAAAGAAGTATTAGAACCAGGAGATAGAATTTATTTTATAAATAAAGATAAGTCTTTATATGTGGCTGTTATTGGAAATGAAAATATTGTAAATGGCTTAAATATTGTTGGAGCACATATTGATAGTCCAAGACTTGATTTAAAACCAATGCCACTTATAGAAAAAAGTGGGACTGCACTATTTAAAACACAATATTATGGCGGTATAAAAGCTTATCAATGGATGTCAATTCCTCTTGCAATGTATGGAGTTATATATAATAAAAATGGAGAGAAAATAAAAGTTGCTATTGGAGAACAAGATGAAGATCCAGTATTTACAATTGCAGATCTTTTACCTCATCTTGCAAAGGATCAAATGAAGAAGAATGCAAATGAATTTATTGATCCAGAAAAAATGAGTGTTTTAGTGGGTTCACTAAAAGATAAGGAGGCAACAGATAAAGATACAGAAAAAGTAAAGCAAAATATATTGAAGATTTTAAATGCTAAATATGGAATAGAGGAAATAGATTTTGCAAGAAGTGAAATTTCATTTGTTCCAGCATTTAAAACAAAATTTATAGGATTTGATAGAGGATTAATTGGTGGATATGGTCAAGATGATAGAGTATGTGCTTATGCTACAATTAGAGCAATAATAGATGCTGCAGATGAGCTTGGAGAAAACATTACAAAAACTGCTATAGCAATGATTGTAGATAAAGAAGAAATTGGAAGTATTGGTACAACTTCAATGAGCTCAAGAGCTTTTGATATGTTTGTAAATAAATTAATAGAAAAAACAAATAGTATGGGTGTGGATAAACTTGAAGTATATTATAATTCTAAAGTTTTATCTGCTGATGTAACAGCAGGTGTTGCACCAGAGTATGAAGAAGTATCAGATATACAAAATGGTAGTATGATAGGATGTGGAATATCAATAGAAAAATACACAGGATCTGGTGGAAAATACAATGCTAGTGATGCAAATGCAAGTTATATGTCTAAAATAATGTCTATTTTTGATAAGAGTAATGTTATGTATCAAGTTGGAACCTTAGGAAAAATAGGAAAAGGTGGAGGAGGCACTATTGCTTACATTCTTGCAGATAAAGGATGTGAGGTAGTAGATTGTGGTACTCCTGTACTTGCAATGCACTCACCATTTGAAGTTACTTCAAAATATGATGTATATATGACTTATCTTGCATATAAAGCATTTTATAAAGCTTAAGGAGAAATAAATTTGTTTAAGAATTTACTTAAAAATACAGATTATATATTGATAGTAACAATCATATTACTGTTTATAGTTGGAGTATTTGCTATATATAGTGCAGGATATAGTGATACTAGTGCAAATACAGAATATCAAAGACAAATAATATGGTTTGGAGTAGTTTGTATACTTGCTATATTTTTATGGGCAATTGATACCTCTATGTTTGAATTTTTAGGGTATGCACTTTATGGTATAAACTTGATTTTGCTAATACTGGTGCTTGCAATGCCATCTGTTTTTGGTGCAAGTAGTTGGTTTAGAATAGGTGGTCTTTCATATCAACCATCAGAACTTATGAAAATAGGATATATATTGTGTGCTGCCAAAATTATGACTATGTATACAGATAATAAAGAGTCAGCTCAGTCAGATAAAAGGAAGAGTATTATATTACTTATTGTAATGACACTGTTATTTATTGTTCCATTTGGACTAATAGTCTTACAACCAGACTTTGGTACAGCACTTGTATATATTATGATAACTGCATTTATGATATTTAAGCTTGGAATAAAATATAGATATATAATAGTTGGATTTTTGATAGCAATTTTACTTATTCCAATGGTATATAACTTTTTACCAGAACACGCTAAAACAAGAATAGATGTGTTTTTAAACCCAGAGCTTGATCCTTTAGGGGATGGATATAATGCAATTCAATCAAAAATTGCAGTAGGTGCTGGAATGTTATTTGGTACAGGATTTTTAGAGGGCTCTCAAACACAATATGGCTATTTACCAGTTCAATCTTCAGATTTTATATTTTCAGTAATTTCAGAAGAGATGGGATTTATAATATCTGCACTTGTTGTAATACTTTATTTAATATTATTACTTAGAATATTAAGAACAGCTTCATATGCAAAAGATAAGTATACATCTTTTGTTGCAGTTGGAATAGCTGGAATGTTTGCATTCCATTTTATAGAAAATATTGGAATGTCTATAGGACTTTTACCAATAACTGGTGTACCATTACCTTTTGTAAGCTATGGTGGAAGTAATTTACTTACATCTGGGATTGCTATTGGAATAATACTAAATATATCTGCTAGAAAATCTCAAAATGTATTTTTTGGATAATATAAAAGTGGTATTTGAATTTATTTCAGATACTACTTTTTTTAGTGAAAAATTAGTATTTTTGTATAAATAGTAATATATATATTAAAAAATAATAAATAGATAATAAAGGAGAATATCATGATTTTAAAAATTATTATGTTTGTTACAATATATATGGTATTAGTATTATTTATATTATTATTTTTTAAGGGTGCTACATTGACTTCAAATAGGTTTTATGAAAAAAGGGAAGTAGAGGAGTTTTTAAAAAAATTAGAAAAAAGAAGCTCTAAATAGAACTTCTTTTATGATATTATTCCATATGCAATTTTTTCTTTTGAATTTCCACTTGGTTGAGATGTTAAGTCATCAGCATTACTATGAATTATTACAGCTTTACCAATTATTTCTGATAGTTTAAATCTATTTGTGAAAAATGACATATATGCATATCCATTGTTTCCAAATATTGGGGGCATATCACCACCAGAATGGTATGGATGATTACAATTATTTGTAGTAAAATGAGCCCCAACAGCTATAAATTCATACTCATTACTAATACATTTTGTACCTTCGTGAATATGAAATCCGTATATTTCATTTTTACATTTTTCAAAAGGTAGGTTAAAAACTTCTACTGTTACTAAAACGCCATTTTTCATTTGTTTAAAATTTACAACTCCATGTAAATCAGGATATTTAGATGATCCTTTTAGTAAAGCTTTAGCATTTGATGCTATATATGAGTTTCTCATAAAATTTCTCCTTTCAATATTAAATAATATGAATTTTTATCATAAATTATATTAAAATGTAGGAAAAAATTAGATAATAAAAAAGCATAAATTTACATTTTAAAATATGTAAGTTTATGCTTTATAATATTAGTTCAATTTGATATTTATTGCCATATAGAATATTGTGAATTTATATTTCTTAATTGCTCACCTATGTCATAAGCTGTTCCATCTTCTTGAATTAGTAAAACTGTATTTCCAGAGCCAGCACCTTCAAAAGGTCCGTTAGCATAAGCAGATGTTATATCTACAATATTTTCTGCTCCTTCTAGTTTTCCATAGCTTCTAAAATCTTCATGAATTATAGCATATATTAGTGGCATATATTCAACTGTTCCATCTTCCATTAAGAAAAGTATACAATTTCCAGATGCAGATTGCCCAGCTCCTAAATTATATACATTTTGTACTTTTTTATCTCCAAAATTTATTTTTACATTAGCTGTATTAGAATATTTCTCATAATTTTGAATTGACATATGTTCATCTGCGTTTCCAAAAGCAAGAGTTACTGTGTTGTCATTTCCTAAAATAGCGTATACACCTTCTGCTGAAGATGAATATCTTTCAATTACATAATTAGCTTCTGGAATAGATTTATTAATTACATTGATTTCATCATTAAGCTTAAAAATTCTTTTATATCCTTGTTCATTTTCTTGCCCATTATTTTCAGCTTGAACTTGGGCATCTTGTATTTGTAACTTTAGTTCTTCATTTTCTTGTTTTAATGCTTCATTTTCTTGTTGGGTTGTCTCTTCTTGTTTATTTTGGTTTATCCCAAAATAAACTGCTGTTGAAGTAGCTGCGATGGTTGTAATAGTAAGCAGTACTATTATTAGTATTAATATATTTTTGTTTTTCATATATATCCCTCCTACATAAATATTATATTATTTATATTAATTTTACAAGTTAAATGAGTAATTTTTATTATAGATTATTTGTAACTATATATCTGTTGATTTTTACACTAAAATATAGTAATATATTATATGGAAAGAAAGAGGATAGTAATGTTAAAAAATTACATAAAAAAGATTAAAATTGGAAATATAGAAGTAGAAAATAATGTATTTTTAGCACCTATGGCGGGTGTTACAGATATACCATTTAGAAAAATATGCAGGAAATTTGGACCTGGACTTACTTATACAGAGATGGCAAGTACAAAGGCAATGGAATTTGGTAGTGATAAAACAGAAAAGATAATTCAAATTATGAGTGATGAAAGACCATCTATTGTTCAAATTTTTGGTAGTGATAAAGATACAATTAGAAAAACAATTGAAAAACTAAACCAACAAGAAGATATAGATATTATAGATATAAATATGGGATGCCCAGCTCCAAAACTTGTAAAAAATGGAGATGGAGCAGGATTACTTCTTGATTTAAAAAAAGTGGAAGAGATAATAAAGGAAGCAACAAGTGTGTCTAAAAAGCCTATAACTGTAAAAACTAGAAAAGGATTTAATGATGATATAATTACAGCTGTAGAAGTTGCAAAAATTTGTGAGAAGTATGGTGTTGCAATGATTACTATCCATGGCAGAACTAGAGAACAGTATTATAGTGGTGTAGCAGATTTAGATATAATAAAAAAGGTAAAGGAAAGTGTAAAAATTCCAGTTATAGGAAATGGAGATATAACAGATGTAGAAAGTGCTAAGAAAATGTTTGAGTATACAGGTTGTGATGGAATTATGATAGCTAGAGGTGCACAAGGAAATCCATGGATATTTAAGAGTATATTAGATGGAAAAGATTATGTACCATCTTATGAAGAAAGACTTCAAATAATACTTGAACATATAAAGTATGAACTTGAAAATGAAGAAAATAAAAAAAATGCAGTATTTAAAATGAGAAAGCATATTGCTTGGTATTTAAAAAGTCTACCAAATAGTACATATGTAAAAGATAAAATTAATAGAGAAGAAGATATAGAAAAAGTTATACAGTTACTTAAGGAATATTTTAAACTTCTGGAGGAAAAACGTGATAAGTAAAACAGAAAAACAATCTATATTATTAAATATAAAAACAAAAGAAGAAAAGATGAAAATATCTAATATAATAGACAGATGTAATAAAAGTGAAATTGCATCTAGAGTAGTAAGTACTAACTTTTTGGATTTAAATGAAAAAAGTGTTGCCATAAGTATATTAAATAAAGAAAATATTAGATACGAAGTGTATCTTCCTAATTCTTATTGCGAAAAATGTATTATTTTGTTTATACCGGAATTTATACAAAATATTGAATATCAAGAATATGTATCTTGTATAAAAATTGAATGTGCTAATTTTTCTAAGCTTAAGCATAAAGATTTCATGGGTAGTATATATTCTCTTGGAGTAAAAAATGAGTATATTGGAGATATATTTTTGGTAGATAATGCATGTTATGTTTTCGTTATAAAGACAATAGAAAAATATATATTAGATAATTTACTTAAAGTGTCAAATCAAAATGTAGAATGTAAAAGTTTAAGTTTAGATAGTAAAGAATTGGACAAGTTAAAAATAGACTATATAAAAAAAGAGTATATTATTCCTTCAAGAAGAATAGATGCTCTTTTAAGTGAGGTATATAATATTAGTAGAAAAAAAGTAAAAGAAAAAATAATGGCAAAAGATTTATATATAAATTCAAAGGAATGTACTGACGCATCTTTTGAGTTTTGTCAAGGAGATATTGTATCATTTAAAAGATGTGGAAAGTTTAAAGTTGGTAATGAATTAAGAAAAACTAAAAGTGGTAATATTTGTATAGAAATAAATAGATATAAATAAGGAGAAGACAATGAAGATAGCATTTTATACACTTGGATGTAAAGTTAATCAATATGAAACAGATTTAATGATTAAAAAATTTAAAGATAGAGGATATACTATTTGTGATTTTGAAAATATAGCAGATATATATGTTATAAACTCATGTAGTGTAACCAATCTTTCAACTAGAAAAAGTAGACAATACTTAAGTAGAGCAAAAGCAAAGGGGGGCATAGTTGTACTTGCTGGCTGTTATTCACAAGAAGTATTAGGAGATAAACAGCTAAAAAATGTAGATATAGTAATTGGAAATCAAGAAAAAGATGATATAGTTGAGATAGTAGAAAGATATGTAAACGAAAAAAATAAAAAAGTAACATATAAAGTAAGTGATATATCTAAGGCAAAAAGATATATTCAAACAGGAATGTTAACACAAGGGTTACAAGTAAGAGAAAGTGTTAAAATAGAAGATGGGTGTAATAATTTTTGTACGTATTGTATTATCCCATATGTAAGAGGAAGAGTAAGAAGTAGAAGTTTAGAGAAAATAGAAGAAGAAGTAAAAGAACTTGTAAAGTCTGGTGTAGGAGAAGTTGTCTTGGTTGGAATAGAAATTGCCTCTTACGGTAAGGATTTAGAACAAGATATAAGTTTAATTGATGTAATAGAAAAAATTAACAAAATTAAAGGTTTAAAAAGAATAAGACTTGGCTCAATAGAACCAAGAGTACTTACAAAAGAGAATATAATTAGAATGTCTAGATGTGAAAAATTATGTCCACATTTTCACATATCTGTTCAAAGTTTAGATAACAATGTATTAAAGAGAATGAATAGAAAATATACAAGAGAAGATATATTTGAAGTAGTAGATAATATAAGAAAATATTTTAAAAATCCTGCTTTTACATGTGATATAATTGTTGGGTTTCCAGGAGAAAGTGATGAAGAGTTTGAAAATACAATTGATGGAGTAAAAAAAGTTGCTTTTTATGAAGTACATGCTTTTAAGTATTCTAAAAGGAAATGGACTGTAGCTGCTAAGATGAAAGATCAAGTCGATGGCAATGTTGCTCAAAAAAGAAGTGAGATTTTAATTAGTACAGCTGAAGGACTTAAAAATAGCTATATAAGTAGTGAACTTGGAAATAGGAAAAAAGTATTAATTGAATCAAAAAAGTATGGATACCTATATGGATATACTCCTAATTACATAATGGTAAGAGTAAAGTCAGATGAAGATTTGATAGGAAAAGAAATTGAGGTTACTTTAAACAAAATTCAAAAAGATGTAGTTGATGCAATAAAATAATATATTACTTGAAAAATGGTAAAAAAAGTTATATAATTTGTCTAGGTTGTTTGGAGGAAAGATATATGAGAAAAGCAATGATAATTATATTTTGTGCTTTAGGATTAATTGTGGGAGTAATTATAGGAGAACAAATGGCTTCTGTAAACTTTTTGAGTTGGCTTGCACTTGGTGGACAAATTGGGTTTAGCGAACCTGTTGTTTTGGATTTAAATGTAATTGAGTTAACACTTGGATTTTGGTGCAAAATAAATATAGGTGGAGTAATTGGACTTATTGTATTTGCATTTATATCAAAATGGTTAACAAAATGGTTAAAGATATAAAAAGTAGCACAATATAAAAAGGAGAGGAATATGAAAGCAGTATCAAGAGAAATAGGAATAGATTTAGGTACGTCTTATACAAGAATAAATGTAAGAGGTAGGGGAATAGTTTTATCAGAACCTACAGTAGTTGCAATAAATAAAGTAACAGGAGAAATACTTGCTGTTGGAAATCAAGCAAAAGAAATGCTGGGAAGAACACCAGATAATATAATAGCAGTAAAGCCATTAAAAGATGGAATAATAGCAGATTTTGAAGCTACTAGAATGTTAATTCAAAATTTAATATCTAGAGTTGTGCCTAAAAGTTTATTTTATAAACCTAAAATTGTTATAACAATTCCATCAAAGATAACAGATGTTGAAGAAAGAGCAGTAGAAGGAGTGGCATATGGAACAGGTGCTAAAGCAGTGTTTTTAATGGAAGAAGTCATGGCTGCTGCAATTGGTGCAGGACTTGAAATAGAAAAGCCAGAAGGATGTATGATAGTAGATATTGGTGGTGGTACATCTGAGATGGCAGTTTTATCTTTAGGTGGTATTGTCTCAGAAAATTCAGTTAAGGTTGCAGGAGATAAGTTTGATAGAGATATAGTAGAGTATATAAGGACAAAACATAATGTATTAATTGGAGATAATGAAGCAGAAGAAATAAAAATACAAATAGGATCTGCAAGTGCTGCTATGACAGAAGAAAAAATGAGTGTAAAGGGAAGAAATTTATCTACAGGACTACCAGAAACTGTAACAGTATCTACATTTGATGTAAATTTAGCTATAAAAACATCACTTGAGACAATACTAAAAGCTATAAAAATCACATTAGAAAATACTCCACCTGAACTTTCATCAGATGTTATGAGTAAAGGAATAGTACTTTGTGGAGGAGGAGCATTACTTAAAAATATAGATAGATATATTTCAGAACAAACAGGAATACCTGTATTTATATCTGATTCACCAACAGAATGTGTTGCAAGAGGCGTTGGTACTGCGTTAGATAATATAGAAGTGCTAAAAAAAGCAGTTAAGACAAAAAAAGGATAGAGTAAATGGATTATAGATATGATTTTTCAAATAATAAAGAAAAAAATAAGAAAAAGATAATATTTATTATAATATTTTCCATATTTGTTATAATGTTTGTAGCTTTTTTCTTTAGAAATAGTAGCAATGGAGTAGTTGCAACTGTTTCTGGGGTAGTTTCAAAGCCTATAACTTTTGTATATGAATCTTTTAATAATTTATTTAATAATTTATCTAAAAAATTTGGAGATATAGAACAAGTTCAACAAGAAAATGAACAGTTAAAACAAGAAAATGAAAATTTGAAGTTACAAATTTTAGAATCTCAAAAAATATTAGATGAAAATACTACATTAAAAGAAATGTTAAATATACAAAAAGAATATCAGCATTTTGAACTTGTTATGGGAAATATTATATATAGAGAACATGATAATTGGACACAGACATTTACTATAGATGTTGGAGAAAATGATGGAATAAAGCAAAATCAAGCAGTTGTTCATAAAGATGGACTAGTAGGTTATGTATCTAGTGTAACACAAGACAGTGCCACTGTAACGACTATACTTGATCCTTCTGCATCTGTAAGTGTAAATATAAGTACAATAAATGAGCCAGCAGTATTAAATGGAGATTTAGAATTAAAATCAAGTAATAGATTAAGACTTACATATATACCACTTGATACTGAGGTGTCCATTTCAGATATGCTTTATACATCAGGAATAGGAGCAATGTATCCAAGCTCTATTCCAGTAGGTAAAATTGTAGAGATAGTAAATAATAAAAATGATGTAAATAGATATGCA
Source organism: uncultured Clostridia bacterium (assembly GCA_944388585.1). GTDB lineage: Bacteria > Bacillota > Clostridia > TANB77 > CAG-465 > CAG-465. Next base: position 341,345 of record CALXJI010000001.1, on the reverse strand, counting down.
CTAGTAGAGCCATGTGTAAATATTAGTAAAATTTCTGAAGTTGCAGTTATAATAAATTAGGTGATGCGATGAAGAATTTTTTAAAAGGATTGTGTATAATAATTTTATTTATTATAGCTTTATTTATACAATTATTTATATTTAATAATATGGAACTTTTTGGCGTAAAGCCAAATTTAATACTTATTTGTGTGATAGTAGTTGGACTTTATACTAATATTTATAGCTCTACAATATTTTCTTTTTTAGTAGGTATTATAGTTGATTTGCTCTTTGGCAGTGGTGGTATGTTTATAATATCTTATACTGCTATAGGTATGTTATTAGGTTACATAAGTGGAGACTATATGAAAGAAAATTATTTATCTATAATACTTATAACAGCTATTAGCGTTACATTATTTGAAGTAGTTGAATATGTACAAAGCATGATAATATTATCTGAATATATAAGTTTTATCTTTTTAATTAAGCAAGTTATATTAAGTATATTACTAAATACAGTTTTAGTATTTATAATTTGTTTTATTTTTGGTAAAATAGTAGGACTTATAGATAAAAAGCAAAATAAATTATATTGGTAAAAAAGGAGGGCATAAGTTGGAGTTTTTTAAATCGAAGTTTGAAAAGATTAGCAATGTATTAGAAAATAGAGAGCTTGTGCTTTCTTTTATTTTAGTAGTAATTTCTATAATATTTATTTTTCAACTTTTTAACTTACAAATTATAAATGGAGCATCATATCGTGAACAAGCAGAAAATAAGATTGTAAGAACAGAAACAGTTTCTGCTTCAAGAGGAGAAATTTATGATAGAAATGGAGTTTTACTTGCCACAAATAAGCTTACATATAATTTGGAGCTTTATAGAACAAAAGTAGATACATCTCTTACTAATGACTCTATAGTAGAGCTTGTAAATATTTTAACTTCTAATGGGGACGATGTTTATTCTACTTTTCCAATAAATGATACACAAGATAATTTTTCAGATGAATATTTAAATGATAATGACTTAAGAGTAGAATTTTTAGAAAGCATAGAACTTGGTACAGATGCTACATTTGAGGATGCAATAAATTATTATGTTGAGCTTTATGGTGCACAAGATTATAGCTATGAAGATAAAATAAAAATAATAAAAGTAAAATATGAAGCAAATTTAAATGGATATTCATTATTTAATAGTGCTATTATTGCTAAAAATATATCTAAAAATTCAGTTGCACAAATTGAAGAATTAAAAAGTAGACTATATGGCGTAAACATAGTATCTGTTCCACAAAGATATTATGTTTCAGATACTTTTGCATGTCACATATTAGGATATGTAAGTAAAATTAGTAATGATGAGTATAATAATTTAAAAGAAAATGGCTATACTATAAATAGTACTATAGGTAAATCTGGTGTGGAAGAGTCAATGGAGACATACTTAAAAGGACAAGACGGAGAAAAGAAGGTTGTAACAGATTCCAATGGTAATGTTACATCAGAGGCTGTTACTAAAGAGGCTGTATCCGGTAATAATGTAACTCTTACTATAGACTATAGGATTCAACAAGTTGTAGAAAATGCTTTACAAAATACACTACAAAATTTACAAAATGGTACCTCAACAGGAGAACCTATACCAGAAGCTAAAGCTGGTAGTTGTGTAGTATTAGATGTAGAGACAGGAGAAGTACTTGCAATGGCAAGTTATCCAACATATAATATAAATAGTTTTGTTGACGGGATAAGTACACAGGAGTGGAATGCATTAATTGAAGATGATCAAAATCCAATGTTTAATAGGGCAATATCTGGTACTTATTCACCAGGTTCTACATATAAGATGTTGGTTGGAATGGCAGGACTTGCATCTGGTGGAATAACAGTAGATGAGCTTTACACAGACCCAGGTATATATCCGTATTCATATAATCCTAAATGCTGGATTTATACCGCACATAATACAACACATGGAACAATTAATTTAACAGGTGCAATAAAAGGATCATGTAATTGTTATTTTTATGAAGTAGGAAGAAGAATAGGAATATCTCAAATAGTAGAATGGGCTAAAAATTTTGGACTTGGTCAAAAGACTGGTATTGAACTTTCCGGAGAAGCTACTGGAAATATAGCAGGTGAAAATCAAGATGGATGGTCATTAGGAGATACACTATCTGCTTCAATAGGACAATCAACTAATTTATTTACACCACTTCAACTAGCAAATTATATATCTACAATTGCAAATGGTGGAATTTTAAATAAAGTATCATTAATAAAAAATGTTGGAAATGATATATCTTCTGTTCCTCTTAGTCAAGTAGCAGAATATATGAAAGAATTTACAGGAGTAAACTTTGCGACAAAATCTCTTGATATAAGTCAGTATATTAATCCTATAAAAGAGGGAATGTATGCTGTTACAACTGAAACTGGTGGTACAGCTGCAGATATATTTGCAGATAGTAATGTAGAAGTAGCTGGAAAAACAGGAACAGCACAGGTGTCTAGTGGTGCAAACAATGCAATTTTTGTTGGATTTGCACCATATGATAATCCGAAAATTGCTGTTGTTGCAGTAGTAGAACATGGAGATGAAGGATATTATTTAGCACCTATGGTAAAAGAAATTACAAATGAATATTTTAATATTTATACAAGTGATGCTCAAATGGAAAAATCACAAGAAATTGTAGAAAATAGAATAGAATTTTAAAGCTAATGTCAAAGTTGCATTAGCTTTATTTTTTTATATTATTTTTGTTATTAATTTAAAAATATATCTTTTATATGGTATAATTATAAAAAAGTGAGGTGTACTATGGAAAATAAGCTAATTCTTTCATTATATGAAAAAAAACTAAATGGTTTAGATATAAATACTGTTTTTGATATAATAAATTTATATGGAAACAAAAATATAGATGGTATAGAAATAAATACGGATAATTTAGACTCTTTAAAGAAATGCTCAAAGTTGTGTAAAAAAAATAAATTAAAATTTATGTGCCATACGCCACTTAAAGTTATGAGTGAATCAGAAGTTATTAAATATCTTAATTGTTTAAATGATATATCTAGAGAGTTAAGATATAATATTAATGTTGTTTTTCATAGCTTAAATAATAATAAAGATTTTAAGGAAAATATAGAAGAAACTATATTATTTATGAAGAAAATTTTAACATATGTAAAAAAATATAATTTGAATGTAACGATATCTTTAGAAAATTTAAATAAGAAGAATGATATTAGAAGAATTAATATAAATGTAATTGACAGTATTCTAAATAGATTTGAAGATATAAGATTTACATATGATATAGGGCATGATTTATATGACAATAAAAAAATATCAAACTTATCTACATTGCAAAAAATAAAATTAAATAATGTTCACATACATAGTGTTATAAATTCAAAGGATCATAATATAATAAATGAAAAATCACATGATATAGATAAAATTAAAGAGTCCCTTGAAAACTTGAAAAAAATAAATTATAAAGGTCCTATAGTATTAGAATATGCTATAGATAATATACCAGGAGAAAGAATAGAAGAGAAGATAATAAATTTAGTAAAATCATTTAATTTTTTTAAAAATGAACTAATTAAAAAATATTAACTTTTTTGTAGATTAATTTTTATTTCTATAAAGTGCTTTTAAATGAGATAACTTTATGGTATAATGCAGTTGAGGTGAAAAATTATGAGTAAATATAGTATTTACAAAAATATAAGTAAGAATATATTTAGAGGATACGACATAAGAGCAATCTACGGACAAGATTTAAATGAAGATATAGCTTATACTATAGGATTGTCTTTTGGTTCTTATATTCAAGATAAAGGATATAATAAATGTCTAGTTGGACACGATAATAGAGAGTCATCTAATCCACTAGCAGATGCTTTAATAGAAGGAATAACAAGTACAGGTGTAGATGTAGTATATTTAGGATTATGTACAACTCCAATGTATTATTATGCACAAAAATATTTGAAAATAGATCCTGGTGTTATGATTACTGCATCACATAATCCAAAAGAATATAATGGATTTAAGGTAGCTTTTGACGATTTTGGTAATGCGTGTGGACAAATGATACAAGATTTTAGAGTGTATACTGAAGAAGGAAACTTTAAAACAGGTAAAGGTAATGTTAGCACTTATGATATTAAAGAGGCATATTTAAAAGCAATAAAAGAGTCAATAAAAATGGGAGATAAAAAAGTAAAAGTTGTTCTTGATACTGCAAATGGTACAGCGTCAATCATAGCTAAAGAAGTATATTCTATGTTTGATAATATTGAGCTTGTTCCATTAAATATTGAATCCGATCCTGCCTTTCCAAATCACCATCCAGATCCAAGTGTTGAAGCAAATAATAAAATGCTAAAAGATGAAGTTATTAAGACTCATGCAGATGTAGGAATAGGAATAGATGGTGATGGAGATAGAGTAGGAATTATAGATGAAAATGGTACAATGATATTTATAGATTTCTTTGCTATTATTATATGGCGTGACATAATGGATAAAGTAGAAAATAAAAATGCTTTATTTGACGTTAAATGTTCTAAATCTTTAGTAGATGAAATAGTAAAACTTGGTGGTACACCAGTATGTTATAGAACAGGTAATTCTTATATGAAAGCTAAAATGAGAGAAGGAGATTTTGCTTTTGGATCAGAGCTTTCAGGACATGTATTTTTTAGAGATAGATGGGATAATATAGATGATGGATTATATGCAGGACTTAGACTTGTAGAAATTCTATCTAAAACAGATAAAACAGTATCTGAGCTATTAGGTGGTGTAAATAGATATTATTCTAGTCCAGAGATTATAATTCGCTCAACTGATGAAGAAAAATTTAAAGTTATTGAAAATATAAAAAATTATTGTATTGAAAAAGGATATAGCATAAATGATATAGATGGTGTAAGAGCTGAATTTGATAATGGATGGGCTCTTGTTAGAGCTTCTAATACAGGACCTAATATAACAGTAAGATTTGAAGGTAAAACACAGGAAGATGAAAAAGCTATTGAAGAAGAATTTATGAGTTTAATAAAAAAGTAGGAGCTTGTTTTACAAGCTTCTATTTTTATGTTGAAAAAGTTTAAAAAATATTGTATTATTATGGTGGATAAAGAGGAGGATATATGAAAAAGATAGCTATACTTATTCCTTGTTATAATGAGGAGGTTACAATTGCTAAAGTAATAGCGGATTTTAGAAGGCAACTTCCAAATGCATTAATATATGTATATAATAATAATTCTACAGATAATACATTGCAAATTGCATATGAAAATGGTGCTATTGTAAAAAATGAATATAGACAAGGTAAAGGAAATGTTGTAAGGAGTATGTTTAGAGATATTGAAGCTGATATATATGTACTAGTTGATGGTGATGATACATATCCTGCAGAGAAAGTTCATGAGCTTATTAAGCCAATTTTAATGGAAACAGCTGATATGGTTGTAGGAGATAGAATATCTAATGGAACATATAAGAGCCAAAATAAAAGGTTATTTCATGATTTTGGAAATGGAATAGTAAAAAATACTATAAACAAATTATTTAAAAGTAATTTAAAAGATGTAATGTCTGGTTATAGGGCATTTAATAAAAGATTTGTAAAAAATGTACCTATTTTAAGTAAGAAGTTTGAAGTAGAAACAGAAATGACTCTTCATGCTTTAGATAAAGGCTTTATAATTAAAGAGATTCAAATAGAATATAGAAATAGACCAAATAGAAGTATTTCAAAATTAAATACTTTTACAGATGGATATAAAGTATTAAAGACTATAATAAAAATGTTAAAAGATTACAAACCAATGAAGTTTTTTTTGTCAATAGCTATAATATTTTTTGCATTAGGACTTATAATAGGTGTTCCTGTTATATATGAATATATTTTAACAAAATATATTACAAAAGTGCCATCAGCAGTACTTAGTACTGGACTTATGATATTTTCAATAATAACAGCACAATGTGGTGTTATTTTGGATACTGTGGTAAAAGATGACAAGGAAAAATATGAGTTAGAGTTAAATAAATATACGACATTAGAGAAGATAAAGGAAAACATAAAAAAGTAGTAAAATATTAATATAAAATATTTTTATTAGTGTGTATGACTATTAAAGATATATTTTGTAAAAAATTACTTTTAATATAATTTGTAGTGTGATATAATTAGGTCAATATATCGAAAATAAAGTAATAATATTTATTTTAGAAAGGAATTTATATATGCAAAAAATGGATAAAAAATTATCAATTATTATTTCAGCATACAATAATATTAATGAGTTAAAAAAGTGTATAGATAGTGTTTTAAAACAATCATATAAAAATAAAGAAATAATAGTTGTTTATCATAAAAAAAGCATAAATATTAGTGAGATAAAATCCGCTTATGAAAATTCAGTAAAATTTATATGTTATAACGAAAAAAAATTAGTACAAGTAGATTTTTTACTAAAAAGTAAGAAATTAGGTTATGAAAATTCTACAGGAGATTATATTACTTTTTTAACAGATAAAGAATATGTGTCTATAGATTTTTATTCACCTTTAATAGAAAAAGCACAAAAAAAATTATCGGATATTACAATTGGGGATATTGTTTTGGATTATAATGATGGTTCAAAAAGAGTATATAATATGTTTAATAGCATAATTACTAAAGATTTAAATGAAAATGAATGTATAATGGAATTTTTAAGTCAAGAAGGATTATGTTATTTTTGGTATATTTTTTGTAATAAAATATTTTCAAGAAAAGTAGTTAAAGAGGCTATGAATGTATTAAATGCAATGGAGTGTAGTAATTTATGCGATGAAATAGTTTTGAGTACTATTTTATATTTTTATTCTAAAAAAGTAATAAGAGTATATAATGAAGCTGTTTTTTATCACGAAAATCATTTTGTATATGGAAATAAAGAATTGAAAGAATATATAGATGTAGTAAATAATTCTTTTAATGTGATAAATAAATTTTTGAATAAAAAAAATATTTTAAACTTATATAAAGAAAATATAGAAAATTGGAAAAATTTAATTTATACAAATTTGAAAAACGGAATTATTAATTCTGATATTGATAAAGAAGATAAAGAGAGAATGAAAGATATTATATCCTTGCAAATAACAAAAACTATAAAAAATCCAAATTATTTTTATAATGTATCGACTAAATGGGATGACACGCTCGAAAATGTAAAAATAAATTTGTGCAATGATAATATTGAATATATAAGTTTTGATATATTTGATACATTAATAGTAAGACCATTTATGAATCCAAAAGATCTATTTAAATTGCTAGACAATTATTTTAGAAAAATTGCTAATATAAAAGTTGGTGTAGAGTTTAGTAAAATAAGAGTTATTTCAGAAGAAGAAGCAAGAGAAAGAAGATGGAATAAAGATCAAAATTTAACAGAGATAACATTAGATGAAATATATGATTTGATAAGAGAAAAATACGAATTAGATGAAAAAGTTGTACAAAAAATAAAAGAAAAAGAAATAGAATTTGAAACAAGATTTTGCTCAAGAAGAGAAACTGCATATTTATTATATAAATTGGCCTTAAATGCTGGAAAAAAGGTAATTTGCATATCTGATATGTATTTACCGTTATCTGTAATTAGCAATATATTAAAAAATAATGGATATAATGAAATAGAAAAAATATATTTATCATCTGAGTATAGAACTACTAAATCAAATGGTAATTTATATAAGGATGTTTTGGCGCAGTTAAATGTTAGTCCTAACAAAATAATTCATATAGGGGATAATTTTGATTCTGATGTTGTAAAAGCAAATGAGAATGGATTAACAGGTGTTTTTTTTCCAAAAGCAACAAATCTTTATTGGAAAAAGGAATTAACTAATAATCTAAGTAGTATTTTTTATGGAAGTTTACCTGGATATATGGATAATGCTAATTCCGCTAATTTTTTGGGAATAAGGTGTATGATAGCTGTTATGGTAAATAAATATTTTGATAATCCGTACAGATATTTTAATGAGCAATCTGATTTTAATGGAGATCCTTTTTTGGTTGGATATCATGTACTTGGAATGCATCTTTTTGCACTTGTAAAATGGATAATGGAAGATATAATTGAGAAAAAATACGATACAATAGTATTTATGGCAAGAGATGGTTACTGTCCAATGAGAGCGTTTGAAATATTAAAAAGGGTATATAAAGATGCACCTAATGCTAAATATTTACCAGTATCTAGAAAATCATTAATTCAAGTTATTTTAGTAGATAAAATGGATTTTTATAAGTTGGCTGAGATTATTAGTGTAAAACAGCATACACCTAGACAAGTTATAAAGTATATTTATGATATACTTAATACAGATTTTATTGATAAAGTATGCAGTGAAAATAGAATAAAATTAGATGAAAAATTTAAAAGTATTTCCGAATTTAATTCTTTTATAACTATAGTTATTGACAAGTTATATAATAAACAAAAGCATCAAATAAAGCTAAATGCTTTAAAAGAATATTTTGGAAAGATATATAATGGAAAAGCTTGTACTTTTGATATAGGATATAGTGCAAGACCAGAGTTATATATATCAAATTTATGTAATAAAAAAATTGACACGTATTTTGAAAACATAGCTAGTGATATGGCATATGAGCATTCTAAAATTGGTGGATTTAAATTAAATACTTTTTATGATTACAAGCCGTCAGTTACAGGAACATTAAGAGAGTCAATTATATCTGAAATTGGACCGTCATGTATAGGGTATAATTATGCAGATGGAAAAATAGAACCAGTTTATAATAATTTTAAAATTTCATATCAAGAAAGTTTTATTTTGTCTAAACTTCAAGAATATTCCTTAGATTTTATAAAAGATATGGTAGATATTTTTGGAGATGAGATAAAAAATTTATATTATCAAAAATTATATGCTGTTTTACCATTAGAAGTATATATACATTCTTCAAGAAATATAGATATGAAGATGCTAGAATGTATTTCATTTGAAGATTCAGTAAAAGATGGAGAAAATATTAATATAGTTGATATAATAACTAAAGAAAGAAATACACATAACCAACAAAATATAGATAAATTATTATATATTAATGAATATGAAAATAAGTCATTAAAGTCAGAACAGTATTTAGAAGGTAAAAGTATAATGGATGATGAAAGTAGTAATACTGAAAAGAATTTAATACAAAAATTTAAAGATATGATAAAAAGAAAATAATTAAAAAATTATATACTTTAAAAATAAGGCGATTTATGGTATAATAACTTTGTTTTAAAATGATTTTATAAAGAAGGGAAGAGAATATGGGATTTATAAACAAAATTAAGGAAATTTATAATTATAGACATATGCTTGCTACATTAGTTAAGCAAGATATAAAAGGAAGATATAAAGGATCGTTTTTTGGGTTTTTATGGACTTTATTAAATCCGTTATTTATGTTACTTGTATATGCAATTGTTTTTCAATTTGTATTTAAATCTGATATAGAAAATTATCCAATATATTTATTTATTTGTTTAATGCCATGGAATGCATTTAGTAATATGATAGCAACTGGAACAGTGTGTGTATCAAATAATGCTAGCATATTGAAAAAGGTATATTTTCCAAGAGAAGTATTGCCACTTTCTGTTATTATTAGTAATGTTATACAGTATTTTTTTAGTTTAGTAATTATATTTATAGCACTTTTAGTATCTGGTGTTGGAATTTCATGGTATGCGTTGTTGTTGCCGATAGTAATTCTTGTTCAAGTAGTATTTGCCTTTGGAATAGTTTTAATATTATCTGCGGCAAATGTATATGTAAGAGATATTCAATATATGATGAGTCCTATTATGATGATATGGATGTATGCATGTCCTATATTATATAGTGTATCGATGGTACCAGAAAAATGGCAAAATATTTATAGATTAAACCCTATGGTATCTATTCTTGAGGGATATCAAGCATTATTATATAATAAAACATTACCAGATTTTAAAAGTCTTGGTATTGTATTTGCAGTATCTATAGTTATTTGTATAATTGGATATTTAATATTTAATAAACTACAAAGACGTTTTGCAGAGGAGGTTTAAAATGGCTAAAAAAAAGAATAAAAGTGATGATATAGCGATTTCTGTAAAAAATGTTACAAAAGAATTTACTGTGTGGGAGGATAAGTCGTATTTTTTAAAAGAAAGATTAGGACATTTAGGTAGAAATAAAAAATCTAAACACTTAGTATTAGACAATATATCATGCAATATAAAAAAAGGTGAATCGGTAGCATTAATTGGTGTAAATGGTTCAGGAAAATCCACACTATTGAAATTGCTAAATAAAATAATATATCCTGAAAAGGGAACTATAGAAATAAATGGAAAAGTTTCTAGTATGATAGAACTTGGAGCAGGATTTAATACAGATTTTACAGGACGTGAGAATATTTATTTTAATGCTTCAATGTATGGTCTTGGAAAAAAAGATGTAGATCCAATTATAGATAAAATTATAGATTTTTCAGAGCTTGGAAGTTTTATAGAAACTCCAGTAAGAACATATTCATCTGGAATGTATATGAGACTTGCTTTTTCTATAGCGGTAAATGTACAAGCAGATATTCTTTTGATAGATGAAATATTAGCAGTAGGTGATGCTCATTTTCAGGCAAAATGTTTAAGTAAGATGAAAGAGCTTAAAGCACAAGGAAAAACAATGGTCTTTGTATCACATAGTGTTGATCAGGTAAAAAGTTTTTGTGATAGAGCGTTATGGATAAAAGATGGTAAGTTAAAAATGGATGGCAATACAGATACAGTATTAAATGAGTACATGAAAGAACAAGGAATATAGTAAATTATAAGGAGGATAAAATGAAAATATGGATTTTAACTACTGAATTTCCACCACATTTTGGGGGTGGTATAGGTACATATGTAGAAAATGTTGCTGATATGTATTCAAAAAATGGAAATAAGGTAAAGATTATTTTAAGAGATGATGAAGAAAAAATTGAAGAATTTAATGAGAATTTAGAGGTTCATAGATTTGTTTTAGACAATAATAACGAATATACTAATTATATGGGTGACATGCAATCTATGTCATATCAATATCTACAATATGTAAAGGGATTATTAAAAAAAGGTGAAAAGCCAGACATTGTTGAGATACAAGAGTATAATGCTATTGGATATTATATATTTCAACAAAAATTAATAGATTCTAATTTTTTAAAAGATGTACCGGTGGTAGTACATTTACATACACCGCAGTTTGCTCTTTTTGATGTAAATAAATATTCTAAATATCAATTACCAGATTATTGGATCGGACAAATGGAGAGATTTTGTATAAAGGCTGCTGATGCTATACTTTGTCCAAGTCAATTTTTAGCAGACAAGTTAAAGTATGTTAATCCTGAAAAGAAAATTAAAGTTATTAATTTACCTTTTGCAACTCCAAAGGAAGAAGACGATATTAAGGTAGATATAGATAAAAAACTATTTGTATATTTTGGTAGAACTGAATATAGAAAGGGTGTTATGCAACTTGTTGAAGCGTTTGAACATTTATGGGAAAAAGGATATGATTGTAAATTAAAGCTAATAGGTGGAGATGTAAAATATTATCCTAAAAATGAATATTTAGGAAAGCTTTTACAAAAAAAATACAAAAATAGGGTAGAACAGGGATTACTTATATTTCAGGGTAATACAGCTCCAAAGCCTTTAAGAGCTGAAATAAGAAAAGCTAGAGCGACAATTATTCCATCTTTATATGAGAATTTTCCTAATACTTGTATTTTATCTATGTGGCTGGAAAAAGTTGCTATAGTATCTAAACAAGGTGGTCAAGCTGAGATGGTACAAACAGATGGCATAAATGGATTTATATTTGATCATGAAAAAGAAGGGGATTTAGAAAGAAAAATAATACAAGTTCTTAATACAAGTGATGAAGAGTTAGAAAAAATAGGAAAAAATGCTAAAAAAAGAATAAATTCTTTATGCAATATGGAAGATAATGTAAAACTTAGAATAGACTTTTTCAAAAAGGTAATATCAGAATATGAACCTAAAGTAGAATATCCATTTTTAAATGATACGTCTAAATATAATAGTAATAATAACAAGATAGAAAATGATATGATATCTGTTGTTATACCATATTATAATATGGCAAAATATATAGATGAAGCTATAGAAAGTATTAAAAATTCTAAATATAAAAATAAAGAAATAATATTATTAAATGATGGTTCAACAGATAAAACAAGTATTGAAGCTATAAAAAAATATGAATCTGATCCAATGATTACTGTAGTTAATATAAAAAATGGAGGCCTTGCAAATGCAAGAAATGTGGGTGCTACATATGCTAAAGGTGGATATCTTGCATTTTTAGATTCAGATGATGTTGTTGGTCCGGATTTTTATACTGAAGCTGTTGATATATTAAAAAGATTTAATAATGTATCATATGTATTTAGTTTTATAAAATATTTTGAAGGTGATGAAGGAGCATGGAATCAATTTGATACACAATTACCATATCTATTGTGCCATAATATGTCAGGAACATGTTTTGTAATAAGAAAAAATGATTTTATGAGATATGGACAAAATAAACCAGAAATGGAATTTGGTATGGAAGATTACGATATGTGGTTATCTCTTGCTGAAAATAATTGTTTTGGTGTATGTATACCTAAATATGATTTTTTTTACAGAGTAAGAAAGGATTCTATGGCGAGAGGATTTAATAAAAATAATATATTATATTTAACACAACTTATAACTAAAAACCATAAGAATTTGTATTTACAATATGGTGATGAAGTATTTAATATATTACAGGCTAATGGACCAAGTTATAGATTTTCAAATCCATCTTTTTATCCTCCTAAAGTAGATGGTGAAAGAGTTGTATATCAAAAAAGAAGGTTAAAAGATATTCTTTGGAATTTTAAAATTTATAGAGGCTTTATAAAAGTTTTACAATTAACAGGAATAATGAAAGTATTAAAATTAGTTAGTAGAAAAAATAAAGATAAATAAAATTATTATAATATTTGATTGGAAGGAAAAATCATATGATAGATATTTATGTTATGAATTGTAATATTAAAACGCTTAATAATCTTAAAAAATATAAAACATATAATGTAAACTATATAGATGATAGTAAGCTAGTAAAATATAAATCTGAAGTAAATAAAAATGTAACAGAAGATAGCAATTTATATATAGACTATTTAAGATTTTATATAGTATATAAAAATGGTGGATTATTAGTTGATGGAAATTTTAAAATTGTATCAGATTGTTTTAATAAATTATTAGATGATAAAATGTTTTTGGGATACGACAATACTAATACTATATCAACTCAAATAATATATTCAAAAAATAAAAAAAATGAGTTAATAAGAAAAATATTAGAAGAAATAGTAAAGAGTAAAGATGATAAAAAAAATATTATAGATATATTATCCATTATACTTGATAAAGATTTAAGTAAAAAAATGAATACAAGTTATATTTCTAATGACATTAATATATATTCATATGATTATTTTTATCCAATGGATTATGAAAAAAATGGAAAGCAGTTTTCTGAAAACACAAAAGTTATAGTATATAAAAATAGAAAATTAGGTATTAATCAAAAAACAAAATATAGAGTATTTAAAAAATATGGTCCTGCAAGTGCTAAATATTTAAGTACTATATTTTCTACTATTAAATTTAATTTTGCAAGAGAAAAATATAAAAAGCAATTAAAATTTGGAATAGGAATAGATAAAAATATAATAAAATCAAGAGTGGCACAAGCTTTGGGTAAATTAGATGAATATAAAGATAAAGAATATATCATTATACATAATCCTTGCTGGCTTGGAGTTACAAGTGCCACAAAGGAATTATTTACAAATCTATTACCACTTGAAGAATTGTATGATAAAGATGACATAGAAAGATTAGCAGAAAAGATTTGTTATATTAATGTACATCAAGTTATTTTTAGTGCTTTTAATAATGGATGGGATAAACTTGCAAAAAAAATCAAGCAAATTAATAGCAATATAAAAATAAAAGTTTTTTGGCACGGTAGTAATTCTCAAGTTATTGATGAGCAAAATTGGAATACTAATGTTTTGGCTTTAAATTTACAAAAAGAGGGAGTTGTCGATGTCTTTGCTACGTGTAAAGAAAGCTTGTTAAAATTTTATGAGTATCATGGATATAAAACTTTTTTCTTAAAAAATACTGTCGTATTAGATAAAGATATTAAATTAAAAGTTGAAAATATAAAAAAAGAAAATGATGATACTATAAAAATAGGAATGTATAGTGCTAATATGGATTGGAGAAAAAATATGTTTAATCAGTTAGCTGCAGCATCCTTAATTAAAAATTCTAAAATCTACAGTATACCATTAAATTTCGATGCAGAAGTTTTTTGCTCAAAAGTAGATCAAGATATAACTGGTACAAAAAAAAGTGTTCCAAGAGAAGAATTGCTTTGTCAAATGGCTCAAAACGATATTAACTTATATGTTACTTTTTCTGAGTGTGCTCCGATGCTTCCGATTGAAAGTATGGAGGTTGGCACATTATGTATTACCGGAGATAATCATCATTATTTTAAAAATACACCACTTGAAAAGTATTTAGTTGTAAAAAGAGAAGATGATGTAATTGCAATAACAAATAAAATCAAATATGCTTTAGATAATAAAGATGAAATATTTAGATTATATAAAGAATGGAAAAAGAATTATGATATTGAAAGTATTGAAAGTGTAAAAGAATTTCTTAAAATTTAGGATGGTATAAGATTATGTCAAGACACACAAAAAAAATAGTAAAAATTATTTTAAAAAAAGGTTATGATAAAAAGGAAGTTGAAAATATAAAAAAGGATATTATTAGAAATAAAAATGCTGATATTTTAGCAATATATAATCCAGAATGTATTGGAATTATGAATTCCACTAAAGACTTATTTAAAAATAATGTCGGAATAGGAGAAATATTTTCAAAAAAGGAGGCTAAAGAAATTGCTAGAACGATTGTAGAATCTAATATATCTCAAGTAATGTTTTCTTCTATTGCACTTGGCTGGATAAGTTTAATTGAATATTTAAAAACTATGAATAAAAATATTAAAATTAAATTTTTTTGGCATGGTTCACATGCTATGTTAGTACAAAGAGATGAAACATATTTTCTATATAATATACTTGATATGCTAGATAAAGGAATTGCTAGTTCTATAGCTTTTGTAAAGGAAAGTATGGCTAAATATTATAAGGAAAAGGGATATAATTCATATTTTTTACCTAATACTTTAAAGTTAAATGGTATAAGTATAGATAAAAATATAGATGTAAGGGAAAAAGGAAAAGTCAATATTGGCATTTATTCTGCAGGAAATAGATGGGAAAAAAATACTTTTAATCAGCTTAGTGCAGCTTCAATGATAGAAAATTCTGTAGTAGATATTTTGCCAGTAACACCACTTATTAAACAGTTTTGTAATATGATGAATATTAATATAAAAGATGAGAATTTGGGATATTTAAAAAGAGAAGATTTACTTTTAAGAATGGCTCAAAATGATATTAATTTATATGTTACTTTTACCGAGTGTTCACCAGTAACTCCTCTTGAAAGCTTGGAGCTCGGAGTACCTTGTCTTACAGGAAATAATCATCATTATTTTAGAGGGACAAATTTGGAGAAGTATTTAGTAGTGGAAGCTGAAGATGATATAAATGAGATAAGAAATAAAATAGATATAGCTTTAAAAAATAGGGATGAAATAATAAAATTATATAGAGAATGGAAGGCAAAATATGATATTGAAGTAGAGAAATATTTTGAGGATTTTTGTAATAGTTAGAGGTATAATATGAAAGAGAAAAGATTGTCGATAATTGTACCTATATATAATACTGAACAGTATCTTAATAGATGTATAGATAGTATAATAAGTGCTATAAATAATGTTACTTTTGAAGTAGAAATCATATTAATAAATGATGGTTCTAAAGGAAACTGTGATGATATTGTATTAGAATATATAGAAAAGTATAAAAATTTGATAAAGTATATAAAACAGGAAAATAGTGGACTAGCACAAACTAAAAATATTGGAATAGAAAACTCAACAGGTGAGTATATAAGTTTTATTGATTCAGATGATTTTATTGATGAAAACTTTTATAAAGATGCGTTTAATATTATAAATGAGAGAAAGGCTGATGTTGTTATTTGTGATTGGGAAACTATTTCTAAAGATAACAGATTTATAGTACCTGCTAAAGATACAAGATATAGTAGTGATAAACTAGGTTGTATTGATGTTCAAATAATGCCATCTTCTTGTAATAAAATAGCTAAGAAAGAATTATTTGAAAATTTATATTTTCCAAATAAACTAAGATATGAAGATTTAGCTACAACGCTTATAATGTTATTAAAAGCTAAAAAAATAGTTTATTTAAATAAGCCATATTATAAATATTACTTATCAGAAGGATCAATTATGAGAAGTGATTTTGATGAAAAGAAATTTCAAATGATTGATGTTTTTAAAATTCTTTTTGAGCGACTTGATAATATGAATCTTAATAAGGAAGAAAAAGAAGTGTATGAGTATATGGTCTATACAAGAAGACTGTATGAAGAGTTGATAGAGCCTATTGCTATAGGTAAAAATGGTAAGATAAAATTTGAATTATGTAAAAAATTTTGCGATAAAATATCTGATTTAAATAGCTATATGTGTAAAAATAAATATTTTATAGAAAATGTGTATGGTAAAAGTAAGTTTTTAAAAAAAGTATCTAATAAAATGTTGCATTTTTGCTTAAATAAGAAACACTATAGAATTTTATATTTAATTTTAAAAAAGAGAATTTATTATAGTTTATTTGCCATTAGATATGGTGGAAAAGATGTTATAGATTTTTTTAATAAGGAGAATGATGTATGAGTAACAATGAACCCGTAAAAATAATTCATTACTGTTGGTTTGGACCAAGACCTTTGTCTAAGGTAGCTAAAAAGTGTATGAGAACATGGGCAAAATTTTTACCAGATTATGAAGTAAAACTTTGGAATGAGGATAATTTTGATTTTAATCAGAATAAGTTTGTAAAAGAAGCTTATGAAAATAAAAAGTGGGCTTTTGTTGCAGATTATGCTAGGCTTAAAGCACTATCAGAATATGGTGGCATTTATTTTGATACAGATATGGAAATAACTAAGGATATACATCATATTTTAAAAAATGATGTGTTTATGGGAATAGAGGATTCAGGACTTGTTAATGCTGCTGTAATAGGTGCTAAAAGACCTCATAATGAATTTATAGATAATATGATAGAAATATATGATTCTTTAGAAAAATTTGATATTGAAAATATATATAATTATACGATTCCTGCACTTGTTACAAAAAAATTAAAGGAGTATGGATTTGATAAAGATTCTAGAGAAGTTCAATATTTGAATGGTGGAAAAATAACTGTATATCCTAGAGATTATTTTTATCCTTTAAGTTACGATTATCAGGATAATAGATTTTCCGAAAATACTTGCATGATACATAAATTTGATGCTACATGGGCTAGTAAACCAGAAAAAGCAAAATTATTTTTTAGAAGACATAATATGAAATTTATGCTTAGAGTGGTAGATATATGTGTAAGTGCTAAAATAAGAGCAAAAAGAATATCAAATAGGATAAGAGGTATAAAAAACGATTAGGAGAGGTATTATGAAAAAGAATATTAAATGGTGTGGCATTTTATTAATTATATCTATTTTAATTGAATTATTGTATTTTGGATATAACATTTGTATAGATAAGATTTATACTAAGTTACATTTTATAGGAAATAATCCAGTTGAAATAAGTACTGAAAATATGACGGTTGAAAAAGATGAACCAGAATATATATATTATAATTTAAATATTAGTCCTGAAATTACTGGAAAAATATATAATGTTTTACTTGTGTGTAAAGAAGAACACCCGGAAAATGTATATTTAAGGGTTAAAACAGATAATAGTTATGACATTCTATTTAAAAGCAATCCAGCGGGTACAGAATTTAATTCATACTATTTAAGTGGAATAGATAGTCAAAATTTAAGTGTTATATTACAAAAAAATCAATTAACAATAGAAGGGATTGAAAAAATTATTGTTAATTCTAATGTAAATTTTGTAAATCAGGCGAATATATCATTATTTAGAATACTTATTTATTATGTTATCTGTTTGCTTATATATTTTATAGTAGAATATAGAAAAAATATTTTTGAAAAGATTAATAAATTAAAATTTGAAAATTTAATTTTGATTTTATTAATTACGTTTGGGCTTATATTTAATTTTATGAATACACCATTAGATGGATATGATGAACATGGGCATTTTTGGAGAGCATATGAATTATCATTAGGAAATATAAAAAGTGATCCACAAAATAAATTACCAAATTCTGTTATAGACATATTATTTACTGAAGAAGGAACATATCCAAATAGAGATTTTGATTACGCAAATTTACTTGAAAAGTTAAAATTACCATTAAATCCCGAAGATGAAAGAAGTTTTCCTGTAGGAGCTACGGCCTCTTATAGTTTAATAAATTATTTTCCATCTGTTATAGGAGTATTTATCGCAAGAATATTAGAGCTTAATCCAATGATAATATTTTATATTGGAAGGCTTGCAAATTTAATTTCATATATAACAGTTATATATTTTGCTTTAAGAATAGTTCCAAATGGAAAAATAAAGAAAATTATGGGGTTAATATCTATTTTTCCTATGTGTTTAACACTTGCAGCATCTTATTCTCCAGATGCTATAATAATAAGCTTTACTATGCTTACGCTTGCTTATGTATTAAAGCTAAAGTTTGATGAAAGTATAAAAGAAATTAATATAAAGCATATATTATTATTTACTTTATTTGCTTTAGTACCAACAATTTGCAAAGTAGTTTATCTATTTTTATTTGGCTTAATATTCTTAATTCCAAAAGAAAAATTTAAGAATAAATATAGTAGAATAATATATTTTATTTTCCAAATTATAATTGCATTTATAGGATATTATATTTTTTGCAATTTATTACGTGGAGAAGGTCAAGTTTCTATAGAAAAAAATTCAATAGAGCAGTTATCATATTGTTTAGCTAATCCATTTACAGCTATTAATATATTTGTTAAAACGATAGCAGATTATTCAACAGATTATTTATGCCAGATGGTAGGAGGTTTTAATGCTCCAACTATTTTATCAATAATAATATTTATTGCATTATTATTAGTTATATTTGAAAATGATAATAATGATTTAAGATTTGAAAAGAAAGACAAGATTCTATTAGGAGTATTTTCTGTTTTACAAATTCTTGCTGTTTTTGCAGCAATGTGGGTTGTATGGTCTACAGCTAAACAAACTTATATAATGGGTATACAAGGAAGATATTTTATACCTACTTTACCTTTGCTTTTACTTGCTATTAGCTCTAATATATTTGATATGAAAATTAAAAATAAAAGAGCTTTATATATATGCTTAATGCTAATTACATTCGGATTTTGCATTTATAATAGTATCAGTAAATTTATATAATTTTATATGTTTATTTAATAATATGGTGGGATAATATATGAATTTTAAGAAAATTGTTTTTGTCACATTTTTAACTTTTTTTAGTTTGATTTCTTCAATAGGAATGAGTGTATATAATTATAGTAGAAATTTTAATGAATATGAGGTTATATTGCCAAAAGATTCAATAATAGAATATATAAAAATAAATGACAATAATATTGTGTTTGAAAAAATTTTAAATGAGGATTTGGCTATTAATGATAATGTACTTTTGTTTGCAAAAAATGGTACAAGTTTATATCTTAAACAATCTGTTATAGATAAAATAGATATAAAATTTGAAAATAGTAACGAAATTATTGTGAATATAAATCAAAATAACTATACAATAGAAAATAATGTATTTATATATAATATGAATATAAAAGACATAGTGTCTAATAGTATAAATTCAAATACTTATATAGCGTTTTTTGTTTTGTTTATAATTGAATATTTTTTGCTTAAGAATGTTCAGAATTTTTATACAAAAAAAATTAAAAGTAATATAACATATAAAGATATAATAATATTAATGATGTCTATATTTATATTATGTTTTTTTGTATATTATATATTATATTTGCTGTTAGATATATATATAATAATACCTATAATTTTAATTATTATTTATATATTGTGTTGTTTGAAAGACTTAAGCAATATAGGTCTAGAAAGATTATATATAGCATTTGTAGCTTTTTTAGGAATTATAATTGTATTTGCAATTCCTCCGTTTAATGTACCTGATGAAGCTTCACATTTTTGTAAAGCGTATAAGCAATCTTTATTGGCTTTTAAAAATGATAATGGGTTTATAGAAGTACCATTAGATATTATAAATTCAATAGATAAGTTTGCATCTAATGTGCATGAGGCTGAAAATAAGCTGATTGCAAGAGCATATATTTCAGATATTTTTAAAAATTGTGACTATAATGTAATGAATGATAATTTTGTTGATTATAAAAATGTAAAAAATTCTAGTCCTTTACCATATATTAGCTCTTCAATAGTTATGTTTTTGGGAGTAAAATTTTCATTATCGCCATTAATTATTTTATTAATATCAAGATTTATTAATCTTATGATTACTGTATTATTATGCTATTTAGCAATCAAAATAGTACCATATTTTAAAAAAATATTCTTTATTGTGTGTCTTTTTCCTGGTTTCTTACAACAAGCAGCTGCTGTTAATATGGATTACTTGACAAACTCAATAAGTATTTTAATAATAGCTTTTATTTTATATTTAGCATATGGTAAGATAGAAAAAATTAATAAGACTCAATATATTATATTAGGCGTTTTGTCGCTAATATTATCATTTTGCAAATTTGGATATTTTCCAATCTTATTATTGCTATTATTAATTCCAAAAAATAAATTTGAAAGTAAAAAACAAGAACTAGTAACGAAGAGTGGTTATATTATAGTAACTTTTATAGTTTCTTTTTGTAATAATATTTCTATTTCAACCGATAGTAATTCTTACAATAATTTATATGGAATAAAATATTTATTTACTAATTTCTTTGATTCTATAATAATATTTTTTAGAACTTTATTTTTTAGAATTGATCAAGATATTTTAAAAGGATTCTATGAAGGTTTAGGATATTATACTATTTATTATAGACCATTAGTAAAATTTATATTGTTAATCATATATTTCTTATTTATATTTATGGAATCCGAATGTTGTAAAAAGATAAACTTAAAAGAGAGAATAATATTTTTAATTATTCCTATTTTAGTTATAAGTCTTATTTATGTTATTGCTTTTACGCAATGGACAACTAGGGATCAAAATGTTATCTGGGGAATTCAACCAAGATATTTTTTGCCAGTTATTATTCCGTTATATATTGGAATGTCTAAGATTGGATTAAAAATTGAAGTAAAAAATCCAAAAAAAGTGTATTGTTATTTTTTATCAATTATATATTCGTTGATTTTTTTTACAATTATAATGTTTTTTGCTTAAAAAAATTGACAATATTAAAATAATTTAGTAAAGTATATGATAGAAGGTTTGGGAGGCGATAAAAATTAAAGTTTTAGTTATAGTGCCAGCATATAATGAGGCGTTAAATATAGAAAAAACAATAAAAGATATCACTAAAAATACAGATTATGATTATATAGTAATCAACGATTGCTCAAAAGACAATACGAAAGAAGTATGTGAAAAAAATAATTTTAATATGTTATCTTTACCGATAAATTTTGGACTTACAAGTGCAATACAAGTTGGAATGAAATATGCTAAAGAAAATAATTATGATATTGCAATTCAATTTGATGGTGATGGACAGCATAAAGCTAAATATTTAAAAGATTTGGTAAAAGAAATAGAAAAAAATAATATTAATGTGGCAATCGGATCTAGATTTGTAACTGAAAAAAAGCCATTTTCAGCTAGAATGCTTGGAAGTAGACTTATTAGTTTTGCAATAAAACTTACTACTTGGAAGAAAATAATAGATCCAACATCAGGAATGCGTGCATATGATAAAAAAGCTATTGAGCTATTTAATAATAATGCAAGTTTAACACCTGAACCAGATACTATTGTATATATGATAAAAAAAGGACTTAATATTAAAGAAGTACAAGTAGAAATGACTGAAAGAGAATTTGGGGAAAGTTATTTAAATGCTTTTAAATCTATTAAGTATATGATGAATATGATGTTATCTATTTTATTCATCAGATCTATAACAAGAAAAAATAGGAGGTAAAGTACATGTCAGTTACACTTAGAATTATTTTATTAATTGGTTCAGTAGTATCTTTTATTTTATGCATTAGGAGAATAAAACAGGCTAAATTAAAAGTAGAAAATTCCATAATTTGGATGATAGGAAGTTTTATATTGATTTTAATGAGCATATTTTCAAATGCTGTTGGTTGGATATCTAATAAATTAGGATTTATGGCGCCTGTTAATTTTGTGTTTTTTATGATAATTGTATTTTTATTAATACAAGTCTTTGTTGATAATATTAGATTATCTGAGTTAAATGAAAAGATTAAAAATTTAAATCACTATATTGCTTTAAAAGAAAATAAAGAAAAGAAAAATTCTAAGGAGAAGTAATATGAAGAAAATAGCTTTTTTCTGTGGTTTTTATTTACCACATTTGGGTGGTGTAGAAAGATATACTAGTAATTTGATAAAAGAATTGAAGAAGAAATATGAGATAATAATAGTAACTTCAAATGATAATAATTATGCTACTATTGAAGACTTAGATGGAGTAAAAATTTATAGATTACCTGTATATTCTGTATTTAAAAATAGGTTTCCTTTGTTAAAGAAAAATTCAGAGTATAAAAAAATAATAAAGCAAATAGAAAATGAAAAAATTGATTATATTTTTTGCAATACAAGATATTATAATACAAGTATATTGGGTGCTAAAATGAGTAAAAAGTTAAATGCAAAATTATTAGTGTTAGATCATTCTAGTAATCATATATCTATAGGTATTGGAATTTTAGATAAACTTGGTGCAATATACGAACATTATTTAACTAATATAATAAAAAGATATAATCCTAGTTTTTATGGTGTGTCTAAAAAATGTAATGAATGGTTAAAGCACTTTAAAATAAATGCAAAAGGTGTATTTTATAATTCCATAGATGATTCAGAATATGAAAAGTATTATAAAAAGGTTACAAATGATAAAATAGTTATTAGCTATATAGGAAGAATTATACAAGAAAAAGGTGTAATTAATCTTATGGAAGCATTTAAAAAACTATGTAATGATTATAACAATATTGAATTAGTAATAGCTGGTGATGGTCCACTGCTAGATAGTCTGAAGAAAAAATACACAGCTGATAATATTACATTTTTAGGAAAAATTAATCATGAAGAAGTAATGAAATTATGTGTAAGAACAGATATCTTTGTGCATCCTTCTATGTATCCTGAAGGTTTACCAACATCAATACTTGAAGCAGGAATAATGAAAACAGCTATTGTTGCTACTGATAGAGGTGGTACAAAAGAAGTAATTTCAAATGATTCTCTTGGAATAATAGTGGAAGAAAACGTAGAAGATTTATATGCTAAACTGAAAAAATTAATATCTAATCCAGATATGATAGAAAAATATAAAGAAAATATTCATAAACAAGTAATAAATAAATTTACTTGGAAGCAAACAGCAATAGTTGTAGATAAGGAGTTAAGAAAATTATGAAAGAAATAAATGTGTGTATAATAGGCGGTGGGAATATAAGTAATACAAGACATATTCCTGCATTAAGAAAAATAAAAAATGTAAATATTATTGGTGTTATTGGTAGTGATCAAAATAAAATTGATTCTACATGCAAAACACATAAAATACAAAATGGATTATTAGTAAATGATCCTAAAAATGATATACAAAAGGTAGAAAAGTGTGAGTGGTTTAAAAATGTAGATGCAGTTGTAATAGGTACACCACCCAATCAACATTACCCTCTAGCTAGAATGTGTTTGTTGCTAAATAAAGATGTTTTAGTTGAAAAGCCAATGACAATGAATGTTAAAGAGGCACAAGAACTTATTGATCTTGCTAGAGAGAAAAATTTGATTTTTAATGTTGTACATAATTTTAACTTTACATCCGGAATGATAAAAATAAATAAGATTATCGAAGAAAAAAAATATGGTAACGTAGAATCTATAACAGAAGTACAATTTACTAATAGAGATAGAAGATTACCAACGTGGTATAATGATTTACCTATGGGACTTTTTTATGATGAAGCTGCTCATTTTATTTATCTTTTAATTAGACATGGTGGAGATTTGTCAATAGAAAATGTTCATGCTATATATAATGATGATAAGAAAGATGAAACTCCTAAAATTTTATCTGCCAATTTATTAGCTGGAAAAGTACCAGTACATATGTATTTAAATTTTAATTCACCAGTATGTGAATGGTATTATATAATTAACTTTAAAAAGAGGATAATATATTATGATTTATTTAAAGATATAGTAATAGATTTGCCAACTGATGGTGAACATCTAGCAAAAGAAGTTTTATCTAATGATATAAAAAGATCTTCTCAGTATTGGGGTGGATTTATAAAGAATGGATTTAAAAGAATATTTGGAAATCTTTTATATGGTCATGAAGCTATTCTAGAAAAATTTATAAATGCTGTTGAAACTAGAAAATCAGATGAATATATGACAGGAGAATTTGGGTTAAAAACAGTAGATTATATGAATAGAATAGTAGAAAGGGCTAATAAGAAATGATGAATTGGATTTATGTAATTGTATATTTATTATGTTCTGTAACAGGATCAACATTATTAAAGTATGGTCAAGCAGAAAATGTTAAAGCTTTATTTACAGTACCTTTTATTAATATGAATGTATCATTATTTTCTATTATTGGCTTTTTGTTTTATGGATTTAGTTTTGTTGTTTACACAATATTACTTGGAAAATTTGAGCTATCAACTATTTCACCTATTACAGTGGGGTTAGTATATGTATTGTTAATGATTACAGCATTTATATTTTTTAAAGAGCAAATTACTTTTACAAAATTATTAGGTTCATCTTTAATACTTATTGGTGTTCTATTAATAATAATAAAAAAATAATATAATTTATTAAATATAGGGTCAAATTTCGTATTTACTTGCGCTAATTTGACCTTTGTTGTATAATTATTTTAAATTGTGGAGGAAAAAATTGAAAAAAATAACTTTCTTGCTATTACATTTAAACTATGGTGGACTTGAGAAGCAGACAGTTACACTTATTAATGAGCTTGCAAAAACTAAAGAATATAAAATAGAAGTAATATCTGTTTATAATATGTTAAAAGGTAAGTCTTTTTATAAGCTAGATAAAAGTGTTGATGTAAAATTTTTGGCAGATTTTGGACCTAATCATAAAGCTTTTTATTATGCTTTAAAACATTTTAGATTAATTAAACTATTAAAAGAATCTTTTTTTATGATTAAATGTGGTATATATAAAAATTTTGTACTTAAAAAATATATAAAAAAATTAGATACAGATATTATAATTTCATCTAGAATAGAATTTTCAAAACTAATAAAAAGAAGAGATACTTTAAATATATCGCAAGAGCATTCATACATAAATTCTAAAAAATATATAAATAAAGTAAGGAAAAACTTTAAGAATATAGATAAAATTATAGTAATGACAAATAAAGCAAAAGAGGAATATCAAAAATGGCTTAAAAATTCTAATAGTAATGCAAAAGTATTTGTTATTCCTAATATGCTTGAAGAAACTAATATTAATAATTTTGCAAAGTTTAAAAACAAAACAATAATAAGTGTAGGTAGACTCGAAAAAGAAAAAGATTTTTTAACACTTTTAGATGTATTTAAAATTATTAATGAAAAACAAAGTGATGTAAAATTAAAAATAGTTGGAGAAGGATTACAAAGAAAGGAAATAGAAGAAAAAATAGAAAAGCTAAATTTAAAAGATAAAGTTATCTTAACTGGTAGAGTGTCTTCTCAAAAAGTTCAAGAAGAAATGAGTACGTCTTCAGTATTTGTTTTAACATCTTTATGTGAAAGCTTTTCTTTAGTTTTATGCGAGGCAATGGAGATAGGGCTTCCATGTGTTAGCTTTAATATAGATGTTGGACCAAAAGAAATTATACAAAATGGAATTAATGGATATTTAATAAACAATAGAAATATAGAGAATATGGCAAGTTGTATTGAAAATTTATTAACAGATGAAGATGAATGGAATAAGATATCTCAAAATTCTATTAAAAGTGTAAAAAAATATTATAGTACAAATGTTGTTAATGAATGGAAAAAATTATTTCATTAATTTGGAGGAATTATGGAAAATAAGGTTAAAAAAAGTAATAATTTAAAATATATTATTTTATGTTTGCTAATTATAATATTAATTAATATAGCTGGATATTTTATATTAAATTCAGTATTTGAAGAAGATATAGTAACTAATATTGGAGAAAAAAAGATCGATATAAGTATTCAATCAGATGAGGAATTACAATTAGTCAAGGCAGAAAAATTTGAAATACCAGAACATATATCTGCAACAGTACCAATATTTATGTATCATTTTATACTAGATGATTATGGTAATTTCCCAGATACAGAAAATTTCTTAAAGCCTGAAACACTTGAAGAACAATTAAAATATATTTCTGAAAATGGGTATGATACCATATATATAGATGAGTTAGATGATTTATATAAATATGATAAACCTGTAGCACTTACTTTTGACGATTGCTTTGTATACTTTTATGACAATGCCTTTCCGCTTTTAAAAAAATATAATCAAAAAGCTACAATATTTATAATAACAGATTATATAAATGGAGAAAATTATTTAACAGAAGATCAACTTAAAGAAATTGCAGATAGTGGTCTTGTAAAAATAGAATCACATACAAAGACACATGATTATTTAGATGAGATGACATACGAAGAGCAATTAGAGCAAGCTGTTGAATCCAAAGAAAGATTAGAATCAATAACAGGTCAAGAGGTTAGTGTATATTGTTATCCTACTGGAAGATATAATCAAACAACACTTGATATAATAAAAGATTATTATGATTTTGGACTTGAAATGCTTGGTGGAGTATATGATTCTGATGTTGATACTAACCCATATCAAATACCTAGAATATATGCAAATAGAAGTATGTCTCTTTCTACTTTTGCTAGCTATTTAGCACAATCTAGAGTATATTATTAATATCTTTATTGATTTTTTCACATTGCTATTATATAATATACACAATGTTATAATACTATAAAATAAAGAAAGGATGATAAATTATGTCAAAAATATTAGTAACAGGTGGAGCTGGATATATCGGTACTCACACATGTGTTGAGCTTTTAAATAAAGGAGAAGAAGTTGTAGTATTAGATAACTTTTCAAATAGTAATCCACAAGCTCTAGAAAATGTAAAAAGAATAACTGGAAAAGATTTGAAATTCTATCAAGGAGATATGATAGATAGAAATATATTAGAAAAAATATTTACAGAAAATGAAATTGAGGCTGTAATAGACTTTGCAGCATATAAAGCTGTAGGAGAATCAGTACAAAAACCAGTAGAATATTATACAAATAATGTTTCAACTGTTTTAGTACTATTAGATGAAATGAAAAAACATAATGTAAAAACTTTAGTATTTTCATCATCTGCAACTGTTTATGGTGATCCTGAAGTAGTTCCAATTACAGAAGAATGTAAAGTTGGTGGTACTACAAATCCATATGGAACATCTAAACTTATGGTAGAACAAATACTTAAAGATTTATATAAGTCAGATAATGAATGGAATATAGCTATTCTTAGATACTTTAATCCTGTAGGAGCACATGAGAGTGGTCTTATAGGAGAAGATCCAAAAGGAATACCAGCAAATTTAATGCCATATATTCAGAAAGTTGCAGCAGGAAAGCTAAAAGAATTGTCTGTATTTGGAAATGACTATGATACAAAGGATGGAACTGGAGTAAGAGATTATATTCATGTTGTAGATCTTGCAATAGGTCACATAAAAGCATTAGATAAGCTTAGAAAAGATAAAATGGGAATGCATATATATAATTTAGGAACTGGTGTTGGATACAGTGTATTGGATATGGTTAATGCATTTGAAAAAGCAAATAATATAAAAGTACCATATAAAATAGCTCCAAGAAGAGCAGGAGATATTGCAATGTGCTATTCAGATCCCAAAAAGGCAAAAGAAGAATTAGGATTTGAAGCAACAAGGACACTTGAAGATATGTGTAGAGATTCTTGGAATTTTGAAAAAAATCACGAATAAAATAATATTGGCTTAAAATATAGTACAAAACATATTATATTTTGAGCTTTTATTTTATGATAATACAAACATTATGTAAAATTAATTAAATAAAGTTAACATAGTTGACTTTATTTTTTTTATGCTATATAATTTAATTATAGGGTTTGTATAGGGGGAGATATATATGACTGTTGAGGAAATAAAACAACAATTTGATCAATTGCAGCAAGAAGTAAAAGAGGTAAAAAATGAGATTGAAGCAGATGCACATATTGATTTTATTAATTATTTGAAACAATATGTAAATAAATATTAATAGGAGGGTAATAAAATGGCAGAAAATGAAAATATAAGTGGAGTAAAAACTCGTGAAGAAATAGAAAACAAAATGAACGGAAGTGAAAATGAAAAAGGATATAAAGAAAGGGTAAATGATGATATAAAAAGTGCAAAATCTGGTATTCAGGATACATTTAAAAATGAGCTTCCTAAACAAATGGAAGAATATAAATTTAAAGTATTTAAATCTACTTTTAAAAGAGATGGTTTTGACTTATCAAGGGTAAATTCTGCAAAAGAATTACCTTCTGAATTACAAGGAGAATATAGTAATTTTAAATTATCTAATGAACAAATTTGGGCACCAGATTCTCCGTATAATGCAATTAGAGATAGAGCGATTACAAGACTTGTAGATAGAGATAAGGCTTTAAATGAATTGTATCATGAAAAAAATAATAATTCTCAAAAAGGTAAGCTTGAGAATTTATTAGATGAAGCTAGAAAGACTTTGGAAAAAACAAGACAAGATATAGATAATAAAAATAAAGAAATAGAAGAGTTGCAAAGTAAAAAAGAATTATCTAAGGATGAACAAGAACAGTTGAATAAACTTAATAAAGAAAAAGAGAAATTACTTGATGATGAATCTTATTTGGATGGAATAACAAGTGGAGACGGTACTAGAGAAGTTGAAGATAGAGATGGTAATAAACAAAAAGAATATGATTTCGATACTATACCAGGATTAAGTCTTTATTGTGCTGCTGTCGCTCCTAAAACTCAAGATATAAAAAAGATAATAATTAAAGATTTAGCTACTGCAATGGAGCCATATGCTATAAATGGAAAAGATGTTGTATTTTCAGATAAAAAAATAGAATCTAGTCTTGGAAAATATGACAAAGTAAATGATAGATTAGAAAATGTTAGTCAAAGGATTAATAATATTAAAGAAAATTCTAGTGATGGTAGAGTACAGGATTCTCAAGGAAAACAGAATATTGCAGAAAATGCTCCAAAAAATCAAGTTGTCAATAACGGAAAAAATGTGGCAGGAAATGTTGCACAAGAGCAAAAAGGCGAAAAGGAACCTACTGGCATGGATTATTTATTTGCATTAGGATATAATGGTAGTAATTTAAATGCCAAAGATTCTAAAAAAGTACTAGATGCTTTTGTAAATGAAGATCCTAAAAAGCAATTAAAAATCATTACAGATAAAGATTCACAAGAAGCTATATTTAATGCTGTAAAAAAGGCAAATGGCAGAATGACACCTGTTTTTGCTTTAAAATTTAATAAAACAAGAAATGCTCTTTTAAATATGGCAAATGATTCAATGCTTAGAAAATCATTAGAAACAATTGGAATAGATACAAAAAATCTAGATAAAGAAGAACTTGGTAAAGCTTTCGATGAAGAATTTAAAAAATATCAAGATGAAAGATCTGGTATAGAAGAAAAGATAAATTCCATGGAAGATGGAGAAGAAAAGAAAAAATTACAAGTGGAATTAGCTGATTTAGATAAAAAATATAGCTCAATATCTGGAGCAAATGAATTTAGAGATATGACTAGTAAAGAGCTTAATAAAATAAAAAATAGAATAGCAGACAATCTTGATTATAGTAAAACCAAAACAATTACTGGTGCAAGAACTGATAGTAACATGAAAACTACAAATAATAATCCAATCATAGAAAATAAGAGCCAAAGTAATAGAGATTTAAATGATATAAGTTATTTGAGAAGTGGTGTTAAGGATAAAGATGCAGTTCTAGATAAAGATATTAATGAAATTACTAGTGGTAATAATAAGCAAGTTGGAAAAGAAGATAGAAAACAAGATAGAACACAAGGTAGATAAAATTTTAAAGTGCATACTAAAAAGGTATGTACTTTTTTTATAAATATATGTTAAAATAGGTTATATAAAGGAGAGATAGTATGAATAAAACAGTTATTATAACAGGTGCGGCAAAAGGAATAGGAAGAGCAATAGCAAAGGATTTTGCATATAGTGGATATAATGTATGTATAAACTACAATACATCAGAAGAACAAGCAAAGGAGTTATGCCAAGAACTTGCAAAAGATGGATGCAATATAATAATATATAAGGCAGATGTAACTAATAGACAAGAAGTAGATAAAATGGTAGATTATGTCATTGGAACTTTTGGAAATATTGATGTGTTAATAAATAATGCAGGAATTAGTGAATATAAACTTTTTACAGACATAACACAAGAAGATATGGAAAAAATGGTAAATGTAAATATCTTAGGTGTATTTAATACTACACAATCTGTTTTGAGAAAATCTATGCTTCCAAGAAAAGATGGTACTATAATAAACATATCATCAATATGGGGAATGGTAGGTGCATCTTTAGAAGTAGCATATTCTACAACAAAGGCAGCTATAATTGGAATGAGTAAAGCACTTGCTAAAGAGCTTGCACCATCAAATATTACAGTAAATGTTGTAGCTCCAGGTGCAATATCAACAGATATGATAAGCTCACTTTCTAAGGAGGATTTAGAAGTTTTAAAAGAAGAAATACCTCTTGGTAAGATTGGAAATGTAGAAGATGTTGCAGCATCAGTTAAATTTTTAGCTTCGTATGAGGCAAGGTATATAACAGGGCAAGTAATAAGTCCTAATGGTGGACTTGTAATTTAGTGGGTGATATATATGAAAAAAATATTTAAAATTTTAATACCAGTATGTATTATAATTTTAGTAATAATATTGTTTGTAGTATATTCAAACTTTAATAATTCTAATTATTATGGAAAGTGGACTTTAAAAAATAAATATATTGAAGGTAAATTTTCAGATGTCAAAATAAATAGTATTGAGTCAGCTTTAAGTTCTTTAGAAGATGTAAAAGATCAAATAGGAATAGAGTCTGTTCAAAATGAACTTATGGCAAGTGATAGAAATAATGTTGATTTAATTGAAACAAACAATTATTTTTATTTTGATCAACTATATAAAGGAATAAAGGTATATGATGGTGGAATAATTGTACGTAGTGATATAGATGGAAATGCTAAAGGAATTGTAAATAATTGTATGATTATAGAAGATTTATCTATAAAGCCTAAATATTCACAAGAGAAAATAAAAAATATATTAGTAGATAACTATGGATATGATGTTGAATATATAAAGCCAGAACTTATTGTATTTTGTCATGAGGATAATACTTGTGAACTTGCATATTATTGTAAATATGATAAAGGAGAAGATGCATTTAATTTTGAGGATGAATATATTGTTAGTGCAAATACTGGTGAAATAATAGATAAAATTTCAAATGTATTTTTTTAATTAATTTATATATTTAAAAAAAGAGCTTTATGCTCTTTTTAATTTTGCTTATTTAAGTTTTCATATTCCTTTAACTTTATTTTATATTCTAACATTTGTGTTAAATATCTATAATACATGTATTGTTGTTCATAGTACATCATTGGATTGCCTATATTATCTATTCCATTTAGTGCTGGATCAATTTGATTTTGTTGTGCCATTTGATTTTGCATACTAAAGTTATATGGATCGAAAAATGGCTGATTTTTATCCATTTAATCACCTCCTAAAAAATTATGAATAAAAAAAATCTAATTGTATATAATATTAATGTAAACTTTAAGTTTACCCCCCTTCTTTAATTTATATAGAGTAACTTGAAAATTTAATTATTTTTGAGTTACTTTTTTTAATGAATATACAAATATAAATAATAAAGAAACAATTATTATAAAATAAGAGGTAGTAGAAAAATTACTTAAATTTATTGTACATTTATTTGGTATATTTTTGATATTAACAATAAAATATGTAATTATAAATGATAATATTCCCTGAATTAATTTATATTTAACAATATGAGACAATTGTATATTAGCTTTATATATACAAGAAAATACTTGAAATATTATAGAAAGTCCACTAAAACCTAGCATAAATGATGTTATACAAATTATCATATTTAGTAAAAGACCACTATTTAAATAAATAAGTCTACATCCATTTGTAACTTCAAAAAGTGCAGATAAAGTATATATTATACTATTTTGAATATTAAGTTTTAGCAAAATTGTCTCTATAATACTAAATAGTAGGTTAAATATAAGTATAAACGAAAATATATTTCCAAGAACTATTAATGTTGATTTTATAGATTCATCTACTATTTCAAAAACATTTTTATGTAGTATTTTACCTTTATTTTTATTAATTATATTTGATTTTCCTACATTTTCGTGTATAATATTATTATGCAAAAAATATATAATTCCAATAAGTAATGCACTTAAATAATGACTTATACATAGTATTATTCCTATAGATAAATTATTAAATACACAAATACCTATAGTGGATAATATAAATATTGGATTGCAGTTATTAGCAAATGACATTAAAAAATATGCTTGTTTTTTTGTTATCTTATTATTTTCATAGTATTCATATGTGGTTTTAGCACCCATTGGATATCCACACAAAAAACCAATTATAATTACTGACATTATATTATTAAATTTTTTAAATATGCTGGTAATCAAGTTTATAATATTACTTTTTGTAATAATATTTGTAAATAATATAAATGGAAAAAGAGATGGTAAAACTGAGCTTAAGAATATTTCTACTGTGCTTTTAACAGATAAATAATTTGTTTTTTGAAAGGCAAACAATAAAACTAAACATATTATAAATATAGATATTTTTATATATTTTTTGTTTAATGTAATCATAGTAATATTTATGAAAGAGGAGAAAATAATATGCGTTATAGCAAGGATTTAAAAGATTATGAACTATTAGATATGTCTGATGGTGAAAAACTTGAAAGATGGGGAAAATACATTTTAATACGTCCGGATCCACAAATTGTATGGACTAAGAAAAAGGATGAAAAACTATGGAGCATGGCTCATGCAAGATATATTAGAAGCTCTAGTGGTGGAGGACATTGGGAAAGGCTTAAAAAGATGGAAGATAGTTGGTTGGTAAAGTATAAAGATTTAATATTTAACTTAAAACCAATGGGATTTAAGCATACTGGACTTTTCCCTGAGCAAAGTGTAAACTGGGACTATATGATAGATAAAATTTCTAAAGAAACAAAAAAAGGAAGAGAAATAAATGTATTAAATTTATTTGCTTATACTGGTGGTGCAAGTATTGCTTGTGCATATGCAGGAGCTAAGGTATGTCATGTAGACTCCTCTCAAGGTATGACAAACTGGGCAAAAGAAAATTTAATATCTAGTGGACTAAAAGACAGACCTGTAAGATTTTTAGTTGATGATGTAATAAAATTTGTAAAAAGAGAAATAAGAAGAGGAAATAAGTATGACTGTATAATAATGGATCCTCCTTCATATGGTAGAGGAAAAAATGGAGAAGTATGGAGTATCGAGAAAAATATTTTTGAATTAATTGAGTTATGCTCTAAACTTTTATCTGATAATCCATTATTTATGATTGTGAATACATATACAGGAGGATTATCTGGTACAATTATATCTAATGTTATAAATTATGCAATTACAGACAGAAAATATAATATTAGTTTTGATGAGATAGGACTGAAAGTAAAAAGTCAAAATTTATTTTTACCATGTGGAATTACAACAATATGTGAATTTTAGTTTACATTAGATATTTACAAATTACGTAAAATATTATATAATATATATTATAGTTTGAAAGGGGAAATAAAAATGTTATCAAAGCCAAATGTAAAAGAAGTAGTACCTAAAGTTGGAAATAGATATGAGTCTGTACTTGCTTTAGCAAAAAGAGCAAGACAAATTGAATCTGCAAGATCTGCTAAAAGAAAAGAATGCAAAGAAAAAAATACAGAATTTACTGAGGATATGTCAGATGCTGTAGATATTGCTGCAAAGGAGATTGCAGAAGGAAAAGTATATGTAAAAATAAAAGGAGAATATGCTGTTACTCCAGAATCAGAAATGGAAAGAGAGATAAAAGAAGCTCAAGAAGCTATGCAAGAAAAAGATAAGGAGTAATTTTATGAATATACATATTATAACTATAGCAGGAGATATAGCAAGTGGTAAAGGAACTGTAACAAAATTACTTCAAAAAGAGTTAGGATATACTATATATAGAAACGGTGAATATGTTAGAAAACTTGCAAAAGAAATGAATATGTCTATAGTAGAATTTCAAGAATATTTGAATCAACATGAAGAAATAGATAGACAAGTTGAAAAAAGTGCAGCTGAATATTCTAAAACTCATGATAATTTAATTATTGATGCAAGACTTGGTTTTTATGCAGTACCACAATCTTTTAAAATATATTTAAAAGTAGATTTAGATGAAGCTGCTAAAAGAGCGTATAACGACTCTTTAAGAGAAGATACTGAAAAATATGAGTCAATACAAAAGGCAAAAGAAGATATTAAGTATAGATATGAACAGGAAAATACGAGATATTTAAAAACATATGGTGTAAAAAGAGATGATATGTCCAATTATGATTTGGTAATTGATACTACAAATATAACACCTGAGAAAGTGGCTGAAAAAATATTAAAAGAGTATAATAAATGGTTAGAAAATAAATAAAAATACTTCACTTTTTTGAAGTATTTTTTTTGACCTAAAAAACAGATGTTTTTTTCTTGACACTAAAAAATAACTACTATATAATATTAACTAGAGGTGTGAAATGATAGCTAAAATATTAATAAATACATCTGTAAATTCACTAAATAAAGTATATGATTATTTAGTACCAGATGATATGTTAAATGATATAGAAGTAGGGAAAAGAGTAAGCGTAAGCTTTGGAAGAGGTAAAAATTTAGAAGAAGGAATTGTAGTAAAACTTGAAGAAAGTATTGAAAATCCGAAATATAAATTAAAGTATATATCATCTATATTAGATGATATATCATATATAGATGAAAAAAGATTAAAACTTGCAAAATACATAGCTTATATATATTTTTGTAATGTATATGATGCATTAAAATTAATGTTACCGCCAGGTACAAAATCTAAAAATAGTAGTAAAAGTATTGACACTAGAAAGGATAATGTAATTATTCTTACAAAGTCTCATGATGAAATAATGCAAGATATTCAATCAAATATTATTAAAAGTGCAAAGCAAATACAACTTTTAACTTTTTTAATGTATAATGAATATGTTTTAGTAAATGATATTATTGATGGCCTTTCAATTTCAAGAAGTGTGATAAATACTGCACAAAAAAATGGATATGTAAAAATAGAAAAAGTAGATAAACAAATAGATTTTTTAAATGAACTAAATATAAAAAGAACAGAGCCTCTAAGACCTACTGATGAGCAAAAATATGTTATAGACAATATTAGTAAATATATATATGATGAAGAGTATAAGCAATGTTTAATTCATGGAGTTACTGGAAGTGGAAAAACAGAGGTATATTTACAACTTATTGATAGAGTACTTATTCAAGGAAGAAAAGCTATTGTACTTGTTCCTGAAATATCGCTTACATATCAAACAGTTGAAAGATTTGTTTCAAGATTTGGAAATGATATAGCAATTTTACATAGTAAAATGACAATTTCTCAAAGAAAAGATGAATATAAAAGAATAAAAAGAGGAGAAGTAAATATAGTAGTTGGAGCAAGATCTGCAATTTTTGCACCAATTGATGATATTGGACTAATAATAATTGATGAGGAACATGATACAAGTTACTATTCACAAACAAAGCCTAAATATTCTACAAAAGATATTGCAGCATATATTTGTAAAGAAAATAATGCTGTATTAGTACTTGGAAGTGCTACTCCTGAAATTGGTACCTATACAAAAGCTTTAAACGGAACAATAGAACTTTTTGAAATGAAAAATAGGGCAGCTTCCGCTAAACTTCCAGATGTAGAAATTGTTGATTTAAAAGAAGATAGGGTGCTTGGAAACACTTCTAATATTTCTATAAAACTTAAAGAAGCTATTAGTGAAAATATAAAAAATAAAGAACAAACAATATTATTTTTAAATAAAAGAGGATATAATTCATATCTTACATGTAAGAGTTGTGGATATGTATTTAATTGTCCAAATTGTGATGTAGCAATGACTTATCATAAAGCAAATGGTTTGTTACTTTGTCATTATTGTTCTCATGTAGAAAAAAATATAAGAATTTGTCCAAAATGTGGAGGAGAAGAAATTTCAAGCTATGAACTTGGAACTGAGAAATTAGAGGAAGAGCTAAAAGAGCTATTTCCAAGTGCATCAATTTTAAGAATGGATGCAGATACTACTGTTGCTCGAGATTCGCAACAAAAAATATTAGATAAGTTTAAAAATGAAAGTATTGATATATTAATTGGAACTCAGATGATAAGTAAAGGACATGATATGCCTAATGTAACACTTGTTGGGATAATAGGTGCTGATGCACTTCTTGCAATGAATGATTTTTCATCATCTGAGCGAGCTTTTCAAAATATTTATCAAGTATCAGGAAGAGCAGGAAGAGGAAAAAAGGCAGGAAGAGTACTAATACAAACAAGTGATAGTGAAAATTATATAATACAGGCAGTAAAAAATAACAGTTATACTGATTTTTACAAAATGGAAATAGATTATAGAAAGACATTTGGATATCCACCATTTATTGATATATTATTATTTGAGATAAGTGGAAAAGATTTTAAAGAAGTAAAAGCAGAAGCTGAAAAATTATATAATATTTTAAATTTTGATAATCAAAATGAATATAGAGTATTTTCACCCAAATCTCCATATATTCAAAGATTAAATAATAGATTTAGAATTAATGTAATGATAAAAGCAAGATTAAATTCGAAAATTTATAGTATTATTTATAATAAAATAAAAATATATAATACTAAAAAGAAAAGTACCGTATCAATGTCTGTAACAAAAAATCCAATATTTATATGATAATATATTGAAAAAAGTTATTTTTTATAATATAAGTAATATTATGAGAGGTTGGAGATAATATGAACATAACATTTTATGGAGCTGCAAAAGAGGTAACTGGTTCTTGTCATTTAGTAGAAGTAGAAGGACATAAATTTTTAATTGATTGTGGTCTTTTTCAAGGAAATTTGACAAATCAAATGTTAAATTATGAAGATTTTCCTTTTGATTTAAATGAAATTGAATTTGTAATTCTTACGCATGCACATATAGATCACAGTGGAAGAATACCTAAATTATATAAAGATGGATTTAGAAATACAGTATATTGTACTAATGCAACGAGAGATCTTTGTAAAATTATGCTACCAGATAGTGGACATATTCAAGAAAAAGAAATTGAGTGGGTAAATAGAAAAAGAATGCGTGCTGGTAAAAAACCAAATGATCCAATTTATACTGAGCAAGATGCAATAGATTGTATAGAT
This sequence comes from uncultured Clostridia bacterium, assembly GCA_944388585.1. Taxonomy (GTDB): domain Bacteria; phylum Bacillota; class Clostridia; order TANB77; family CAG-465; genus CAG-465. Next base: position 303,044 of record CALXJI010000001.1, on the reverse strand, counting down.
ATAATTACAGGAATTGACTATAACAATAAAATAAAAATAAATGATAATATATCGTTTGTATTAAAAGATGCAGGACATATGTTAGGATCTGCCATAGTTGAATTATATCTTACTGAAAATGGTGAAGAGAAAAAATTAGTATTTACAGGAGATTTAGGTAATACTAATTTACCAATAATAAATGATCCAGTAACAATTGATGGAGCGGATATACTTGTTACAGAATCTACTTATGGAGATAGACTACATAGCAGTATGGAAGATCAATCAGATAAGTTTATAAATATAGTAATTGATACTATAAAAAGAGGAGGAAATGTAGTTATACCTTCTTTTGCTGTTGAAAGAACACAAGAGGTATTATATGAAATTAATAAAGCATTAGCACACCATCCACAAAAGGAATTTTTAGCTACAATCCCAGTATATGTTGATAGTCCTTTAGCAGTTAATGCAACAAAGATATTTGCATCTCAATTTGAGTATTATGATCAAGAGACAATTGAATATTTAAAAAGAGGAGATAATCCTTTAACTTTTGATAATTTACATTTTGTAGAAACATCTGAAGAATCACAAGCTTTAAATGATGATATGACTCCAAAAATAATAATATCTGCAAGTGGAATGTGTGAGGTTGGTAGGATAAAGCATCATTTAAAACATAATTTATATAGACCTGAATGTACAGTTTTGTTTGTTGGATATCAAGCAGAAGGTACTTTAGGTAGAAAAATATTAAATGGTGAAAAATTAGTAAAGATTTTTGGCGAAGAAATAGCAGTAGTAGCTGAAATAAAGTATTTAGATGCTTTTTCTGGTCATGCGGACAGAGATGGACTTTTAAATTGGATAGGAGCAATGAAAAATAAACCTAATCAGATATTTATAGTTCATGGTGAAGTAGAAGCGCAAACTGTTTTAAAAGAGTATATAGAGCAAGGATTTAGGATAAATTGTGTAATCCCATCATATGAAGAATGCTATGATATAAATGGAACACTAATTGCTGATAGAAAGAATTCATATAAAGCTACGAGATTTAACATATTAGAGCTTATGGCATCATTAAAAGAAGAAATTGATGGAATGACTAACAATGTAAAGAGAAACTTAAAAAGTAGTGTAACAGACGAATATTTACAAAACATAGTCTTAAAACTTAAAGATGTACAAAGTGCAATAGATTCTGTCAACGAACAAGAATAAATAAAAATAATTAATGCAAATTTTTGCATTAGTTATTTTTTTTTGCTTTTTTAATATAATTTATTAAAAGAGGAGATGTAATGAAAAAAATTAAAATATTTGCTTTTAATTTTGATACTAAAGTAAAAATAATAATGGTGTGTTCTATACTAATATCTGTAGTAATAATTATGTATTCTTTTTATAACATATGTATAGAAAATGGAATAAAAAGTGAGAGTATATCTAATAAAGAAAATCTCTTTAACGTAGAAGAATATGAGGCGCAATATACTATTACAATAAACAGCAATAAAAATACTAATACATATAAAGTTAAAGAAATCACAAATATTTTACAAAATGAATACACATATATCATAGATGACATATTAAATATCAATATAACAAATAATCAAATAAATATATCAAAGGAAAATATAGATTATAAATATGCAATTGAAAAGATGTCAGATTATGGAAATTCTAATTTTATGTCTTTTTCTACAGTTATAAACATTATAAATAGTATAAGAAATAATTCAATATCAGGAAATATAAAAAAGATAGAAAATGATGGAAATGTTGTATATAAAATTCATACTGATAATGAGGTTGTCTCAAATATTAAAGATATTGATGTAGAAATGTCGAAAAATGAAGATAAAATCAATCAAATTAAAATATATAATTTAGATGGAAAGGAACAGTATTTAATAGTATTTGAAAGTTTCATAGTCAAAAAATAACATAAAACTATTTACTAAAATTGTTAAATAGTGTATAATAAAGGAGGTAAAGTATATTTGAAAATAAAATTAGGTGACATATTTTATGCTAATTTAAATCCTACTATTGGAAGTGAACAAGATGGTATAAGACCTGTATTAGTTGTTCAAAACAATAAAGGAAATAAATTTAGTCCAACTGTTGTTATAGTACCTATTACCTCTAGTTTAACCAAAAATGATTTACCTATACATGTAGTTTTAGAAAATACTAAAGGTTTGGAGAAAAAATCAATAGCTCTAATCGAGCAAATAAGAACTTTGGATAAAAGAAGACTAATAAATAAAATTACTAGTATTTCTTCTCTAGATCTTGAAAAAGTGAAAGAAGCGATAAAGAAAAATTTAAACATAAGAGGAATAGATATATTTTAACAATAGAATATATTAGGAGGAAAAAATGGATAATAATAATAAACCTTTAAATGTTAGATTAAGGGCAAATTCACAAAAGAATAATAAACCAAGCACCATAAAAAAGACTTCATCAAGAAGTGCTTCAACAAGTGCAAGTAATAATTCTAAAGATCCTAAGAAAAAGAAGAATAAAAAACTTGGGTGGAAAATATTTAGAGTTTGTCTTTTTGTAGGCATTGCACTATGTATAATAGGTGCTGGTGTAGTTTTAGGTGTTATTTCAGGTATAGTAGATGACACTGAGAGCATAAGCCTAGAAGACTTAGAGCTTTTACCACAAGCTACATTTTTATATGATAAGGATGGAAATGAAATAACATCTTTATATGATCGAGAAAATAGAATAATAGTAAATTATGAAGATATACCTAAAAATACAGTAAATGCAATAGTTGCAATAGAAGATGAAAGATTTTTATCACATCATGGTATAGATATTAAAAGAACTTTAGGAGCTATTGTTACATATATTGCTAATGGTGGAAATTCTTCTTTTGGTGGAAGTACAATAACTCAACAGTTAGTTAAAAATATTACAGATGATGATGAATTTGCATGGCAAAGAAAGATAAGAGAATGGTATAGAGCTATTACTCTTGAAACAAAATTGTCTAAAGAAAAAATATTTGAGTCATATGTAAATACTATCTATTATGGAGATGGTAGTTATGGCATAGAAGTTGCTTCAAATCACTTCTTTGGTAAGTCTGTAACAGATTTAAATTTAGCTGAGTCAGCTGCTATAGCTGCAATGATTCAATCTCCAGAAGTTACAAATGCATATAAAAGTGAAGAAGCAAAACAAAAACTATTAGAAAGAAAAGATATTGTTTTAGATAAAATGTTAGAACTTGGAATGATATCTCAACAAGAACATGACGATGCAAAGGCATATGAGTTAGTATTCCAAGCAAATGATCAATCTATTGGTGGAGATCAAACATATTTTGTTGATGCTGTTGTAGAAGCTGTTATAGCTGATTTAATGGATCAGAAAAATGTGTCAAGAGGTATAGCTATAAAGATGATTTATACTGATGGATACAAAATAAATACTACTCAAGATCAGTCAGTACAAGCTGCCATAGATTCTGCCTTCGATAATCCAAACATATTCTATACTGATTGGGATGGCGATTTCATGCAAGGAGCTATGGTCGTAATAGATCATACTACTGGTGAGGTTAGAGGACTTATTGGGGGAGCTGGTGAAAAAGACGGTGTGTTAACATTAAATAGAGCTACTCAGACTCATAGACAGCCAGGATCTTGTATGAAACCATTTGGAGCATATGGTCCAGCATTTGAAAAAGGAGTATTATCTCCTGGTGCTGGTGTAGATGATACACAACTTACAATGGGAAATTGGACTCCTGTAAACTGGTATGGATATTTTTATGGATATGTTACAGTAAGAGAGGCAATAATGAATTCAGATAATATTCCTGCAGTAAGAGCAAATTTAGCTGTTAATGATGAAGACTTTGCTTGGAATTTTGCATATAATTGTGGCTTAACATCACTTGTAGAGGCAGATAAAAATCCTGCATCTTTAGCGCTAGGTGGTGTAACAAGAGGATTTACAGTATTAGAAGTTGCTAATGCTTATGCAACTATTGCAAATCAAGGGTATCATATAGATCCAAAATTATATACAACAGTTGTAGATAGAAATGGAGAAGTTATTTTAGATAATACAAAAGTAGAGCCAAAACAAGTAATGAAAGATTCAACAGCATATATGTTAGCTAGTTGCTTATCTAGTGTTGTTGGAACTCCTGGTGGAACAGCATATGGTGCTGTAAGCATTAAAAACGGAACTATAGAATGTGCTGGTAAAACAGGAAATACAGATGATGATTATGATAAATGGTTTTGTGGATTTACACCATACTATACTATAGCTTGTTGGACTGGTTATGATCAAAATAAAACTATAGGTAGGGGATCTCCATATCCATCTACTAGATTATTTAACACTGTAATGAATGCTATTTGTGCAGATAAACCTGCAGCAACATTTACACAACCATCTTCTGTTACAACTGTAGAATTATGTAGAGATTCTGGAAAAGTACCTACAGATGCATGTAAAGCAGATCCTAGAGGTTCGAGAGTAACAAGAGATTTAGTTGCTGTTGATTCAATACCAACAGAAACATGTACAGTACATGAATTTGCAAATGTTTGTAATGCATCTGGAAAGCTTGCATCAAGTTCTTGTAGAAGTACTACAAGAAAATCTGTAATAACAAGACCATATACACCATCTCAAGGAGTATATCCTTCAGATTGGGTATATATGAAACCAACAGAAACATGTACAACATGTAGCGGTGGAGGAAATATTATAATATATAGAAATGGAGTTGCACAGTAAAATGAAAATAATAGCAGTAAATGTTATGTAAAATTTACTGCTATTATTTACTTTGATATTAATGCGTGTGAATATTTAGTGAAAAAAGAAAATATATGTTGAAAAAAAATATATAATCTGATACAATAAAAAAAGTAAAGTTATTTATATAACATAAAATGGGGGAATAAAATGAAAAAGTTTTTTAAAAGACTTGGGAAAGCGTTAGGTGTTATACTTTTTGAATTAGTATACATTCTAGGATTGGGTATATATTTAATATACTATACTGAGTTTTTTACTACTACTAGAGATATGATTGTAACTACATCTATGACTACTATGAGTCATCAGTATTTTGCAACTTGGTTTTTAAGTCAAGAAAAAATAGATGAAATATTAGCTTCAAATAGAATTACTTCAAATAATCAGGAACAAGATTTACAAAAAGTAGATACTACAGAATCTGATGGTAAGGATAAAGGATCTACTGAAGGAATAGAAATTGTAGATGTAAGTACAGATACTTTTAAAGCGTATTTGATGATTATAGATGATCCATCAAGAGTTGATCTTGTTACTGCAAAAGATGTAGGAACAGTTGGATCTACAACTTCACAAATTGTAGAGGATTATGGAGCAATAGCAGGAATAAATGCTGGCGGTATGGCAGACGATGCTGCTGGAAATGGTGGAGAGCCTACAGGACTTCTTATAACAAATGGCGAATATTATTCAGATGTAAATCCATATGATTATTTTAGTATGTGTGGCTTTACTCAAGATAATGTTTTATACGTTTCAGATTCTATAAATAAAGCATCAATTGATCAATTAAATTTAAGATGTGCAGTTTCTTTTGGACCAGTACTTATTGTAAATGGTGAGCCTAGAATAAGTGGTGGCGGTGGTTGGGGAATACAGCCACGTACTTGCATTGCTCAAAGGCAAGATGGTACAGTTTTATTCTTAGTAATAGATGGAAGACAAACAGATAGTGTCGGTGCTACTTTAAAACATGCACAAGATATATTATTAAATTATGATGCATACAATGCATTTAATCTTGATGGTGGAGCATCTTCAACAATGGTATTTGATTCTAAACTTGTGAATAAGCCTAGTGATATATTAGGTGAGCGTTATGTTCCAACTGCATTTATAGTTAACTAATTATACATATGAAAAGAGGAGAATAATAATTATGAAAAAAATTTTGCTAAGACTATTTGTATGCATAGTTGTGGGAACTTTTATTACTGTTGGTGTTTTAAATGTTGTTGAAAACTTTTTATATAAGGTTACACAGTCAAGTTATTTAGAAGTTCAAACATATAGAACTAGTAGTCAATCAGAAATAAAAAGTACAGATTTAATATCTATACCAGAAAATGCTACACAATTACAGTTTTCATATAATAATAAATATTATGCATATTTAGAAGATGGAGTAATACATATAAATAATATAGATGATAAAAGTGAATATTGTACAATAAAAGAAGACGATCCTATATGTTATTATTATATGTTATACGACAAAAACTTAATAATGTATTTTATTGAAGATACAAGTGGATCATATACTACTTTGACATTAAGAACATTTGAGATTGCAACTCAAAGAACAACAGATTATAATGATTTTAATGTCACTAATTTCTCAAGAATAAAAGATATAACAATGTCTCCACTTATTAATATAATTTATATAAATGTAGAGACAAAGAGTGGCGTATCAACAAACAACATTGTATATAAAATAGACCTTTTTAATTCTATGTCAAGAGTTAGATCTGGTGTAATTTTAAATAAAATAAGAATGATGCAACATATAGATAGATTATATTATGAAGATACAGATGGAGGAGTATATACATCTGGTGCTTCTGTAAATTACTTATTTGGATATGCAGATGTAGAACTTATAGGAATAGATTCAAGGCTTGAGGATGAAGATGATTATGAGACTTTCTATTATCTAGATACAGAAACATATGATAGAGTATATGTCGTAAGTGGATCAAGACTTGTAGACACTATATATTTAAGTGATACAGATGTTGTAACATCATATAATGAATATAATGATGTATATTTAGTTTATCCTACATATATATTAAATTTAACTGGGGAAAATCCATATAAAAGAGTAGCTAAACTATCAAAATATGTAACTTTTGAAGCAATTAAAGGAGATACAGTATATTTAAGAACAACAAATAATAAAATTATAACAACACCGTTACTAGATAATTAAAGGAGAAAGAAATGATAGAGTTTATAGAAATACTTAAAGTAATATTTTTAGGAATTGTAGAAGGAATAACTGAATGGCTACCAATAAGTAGTACAGGACATATGATATTGGTGGATGCATTTATAAAAATGAATATATCAGAAGAATTTAAAGAATTTTTCTTGGTTGTAATACAACTTGGAGCGATACTTGCAGTAGTTGTGTTATATTTTAAAAAGTTATTTCCATTTGAACTTAAAAAAATAGATGGAAAAAATAAAATAGTATCTAATAAGGACACATGGATTTTATGGGGAAAAGTTTTAGTTGCTTGTGTTCCTGCAGGTATAATAGGATTATTATTTGATGATTTATTAGATCAATATTTATATAATCCTTTGACTGTTGCTTTAATGCTTATTATTTATGGTATATTATTTATAATAGTTGAAAATAAAAATAAAGGAAAAGAATCAAAAATCAATTCTCTAAAAGAGATAACTTTTAAAACTGCACTAATAATTGGGGTATTCCAAGTACTTGCATTAATACCTGGAACTTCAAGATCTGGTGCTACAATACTTGGTGCAATATTGATAGGTACATCAAGAAACATAGCTGCTGAATTTACATTTTTCTTAGCAATACCAGTTATGGTAGGTGCAAGTTTATATAAATTATTAAAATTTGTTATGAGTGGAGCAATAATTGCTGCAAATGAATATATAATACTTGCAGTTGGTATGATAACAGCATTTATAGTTTCAATACTTGCAATAAAATTCTTAATGAATTATATTAAGAAAAACGATTTCAAATCATTTGGTATATATAGAATAGTATTAGGTATATTAGTATTAGTAGCAGGTTTTGTGGGAATTATATAATGTTTAGAGACTCAAGACTTTATGTTTTGGGTCTTTTTGTTGACTTTTTATATTTGAGGGTGTAATATTATCATATAAAAAGGAGATTGTTATGAAAAATAAAATATTAATTATGATTAGTTTTTTTTTCTTATTTGCATTGCAAATTCAAATGTATATGCAAATACAAAGTTTAATGTGGAAAGAAAGTCATTAAAAATTTATGATAAATTAAATATAGCAGATATGAATAATGATGGAGCGATAAATTCATTAGATGCTTCTATAATTATCGACATGTATAAAAATAATATATAATTTATCTAAATAAAGTATAATTAAATTTCAAATTATACTTTATTATTTTTTTTATTTATTATATAATCAATTTAGAGGTAAAGTATATGATAATATATGATGATGTAAAGAAAAATACTAAAGTAGCAATTTTTTCTGAACAGCTTGATATATTAAAAGAAATAGTAGAATTATTATTAAATGAAAATTTTAACACAGAAGAATATATTGAATTGGATAAGCTCTTAAAAAATATACAAAAGCTAAAGATTGTTATTTTAATAGATTGTAATATTGATATAGTGCGAAGAGTTAGAGAAAAAAACAATAAAATTATAATAATAGCAGTTTGTAATAAAATAAGAAGATATAGTAAGACTATAAGAAGTGAGCTCGATATACAAAATATTACAGATATTGATGACATAAATTTTGAGCTTATGAAATATTTGCACTTAATATATCAAGAAGAAAAGGTAAAGTTTCAAAATTTTAAATCAGATATTGTTGCAAGCTTAGTAGACAGTATATCTCATAAAGTTCAATCTAATTTACTTATTATAGGAGCAAGTTTGGATGTAATAAAAATGATTGCAGAAGATGAGAAAATAACTAGAAGTGAAGAGAAAAAAGATGTATTAGAAAGCTTATATCAAAAAAACAATAAAGCACTTCAAAAGGCTAATATGCTTTTACAGCTTATGTCAGATGCAACTAACATTTCAAATGAGTCAATAATGCAATATGAAGATGTTATTACTCTTATAAATCTAATACTTGACGAATATATAAAGTCAAATAACATAGATTTTAATATAGAAGTAAAAATTAAAAGGGGAACTTATATTTGTGGTCCTTTAAATGATGTAATATTTATAGTATGTAATACTATTAAGCAGATTGCTTCAAAGGGAAATAGTAAGATTAAGCTATGTATTAAAGAAGATGAAAATAAATGGTATTTTTTAATTAATATTGATAATATAGACTTTGATAGGGAAAATATGAGATCCTTAAATAATTATTTTATGTATTTGGAAGATGTTCAAGTAAAAGTTACACCTAAAAATGTAATAATAGAAATAAAGAAAATAAAGTAGAAAAGGAAAATTTATCCTTTTTTATTTTTTTGTTTACATAAAATATTACAAGTGATTTACATAATTGTTAAAAATATGTTGCAAAATATATTCTTATATGCTATAATCATATATGTATATAAAAAGGATGAATGTTAGATAAATATCTAGCTTATGTGTGTCAATAAAAATTTATTGGCAGATTTAATGTTCATGCTTTTTTTCAAAAAATTTTTATGAAAAGGAGGAATGGTTATGAAAACTGTTCAAGAATTTTGGCAGGACTTAGTAACAACTAAAAGTCTACTTTTTAGTTTCTTATCAGCTAATGTTGTAACTATGATATGTTCAGCATTCTTAAGTAATACTATAGTACTTTTATTGTTATTACAAGTTCTATTTGTAGGTTTTTTAATACTTTATTCAAAAGCATTAAAAGGATTTACAAAAATAGTAACAGCAATAGTAATGTTAGTTATACTAGTAACATTATTTGTTTGCAACAGTAAAAAACCAGAAGAGTATGCTGATTTACCAACTCAGCAAGAAACTCAACAAGAAGAACCTCAAGAAGAGGAAACTCAACCAGAAGAAAAGCAAGAAGAAAAGACAGATCAAACTACTGTATCAAAAACATCATCATATAGTAAACCAAAGGCAGATCCTCAAAAAGGTGGTACTTTACAAGTAAGTTATGGAGGTGGCGAAAATACTAGCCATGATATGACATCAAATCCTCAAAATGATAATGACAATGATGCTGGGAATACTAGTGATTTTACAGGTGAGCCTACTCAACCTAAAGATCCAATAGATACTACAGGAAAGGATGTAGTAGATGAAAATGAAGGTGTTGATTCTGTAACTGATACTGCAACAGAGGAAGAAAAAGACGAAGTAAATGATACGGATGGAAATACAGATGCAGATTGGAGTCAAATGCTTCCACCAAAGGAGGAAGACACAGATAAACCTCAAAGTGATGACGAGAAGCCTTCAGAAGTAGAAGAGGAAGATCCACCAAAAGAGGATAAGCCAAATGATAATAATAATGATACTCAAACACCAGTAGATGATAATGATAAAGAAGAGGAAGGAAATACTTCTTTAGACACAGATAAAGAAGAAAAGCCTGAGGAAAGTAAGCCTGAAGAAAGCAAACCAGAAGAAGATAAACCTCAAGAAGAACAAAATCCTTCTAAAGACGAAGAAGAAAATGATGAAGACCAAATAGAAGAAGATCTTCCAAAAGAAGATGTAAAAATAACATCTTTATCTGGTGATACTGCATATGCTGGAGACACTGTACAATTTAGAATATCTGGAGATATAAAAAGTGTTGAAGGCTTGGAGGGATTAAATTACACTTTGAAAAATGGATGTTTAACCATTAATACAGCTAAAGATGAAGCAACTGTTATAACACCTAAAGTAATTGGTGAAAATGGTTCAACTGCAATGACAAGTGTAACAATAACAGTTTTAAACTTTGAATAAATCTTTTGAAATTAGAGATATGATAAAGTTTTATTCATAAGCTAGATAAAATTATTAGTAAAAATTATCATTATTATTTATATAATTAGTTGCAACTAAATAAAATGATGGTAATGGCAATATATATTAAATGTATATATATTAGTTATAAAGTGGTTTGATATTAAACTATGAAAATAGTTTAATAATGATTAATATATGTACATTTTTCTATTAATATAGAGATTATTAATAGTTGATTAATTATTACTATTATCTAAATATAATATAATATAATTATTATATTATAATTATATATTTTAATAAATAAAAAGTAATTAAAAGTTATTATTATTATTATTATTTTACTATTAAGTAGAACTAAAAAAATCCCAAAATTGTTGGGATTCTTTTTTTTACTTTAAAAAGGCAATTGTAACACCATAACTTCCTTCATAGTAACCACCAAGTCTATGCTCTTTTATATAAGGATTATTTTCTAAATATTTATGTACTTCTTTTCTTAAAATGCCACCTCTTTTTCCATGTATTATTTTAACTATTTTTACATTATTACAAATAGCATTGTCTATAAATTTATCTAAGTTTTCTAGAGCTTCATCCACAGTTTGATGTCTTATCATTATTTCATCTATTGGAGGAGAGAATACTTTTAAATTAACTGTTGTTTTAGGCACAATTTCTACTTTTTTATTTGTTTTAGTAATATTTGTTATATTTGTTTTTATATATTTATCATTTGCATATATAATTACTTTTTTACTTTCTAATTTTATTATTTTTCCTTCAATATTTGTATTATTTATTTTTACGTAATCATTTAGAGTATACATTTTTACCTCCACAAAACATAATAATTATATCATAAATTTTGAATATTTTAAATATTACGATATACAAAATATATTGAATATATAGCTTTTTTTTGATATAATTTATGAGTATGGAAGGATGAAATATGGTAAATAAAGAAAATATAAGAAATTTTAGTATAATAGCGCATATAGATCATGGTAAGTCTACACTTGCAGATAGACTTTTACAACTTACAGGTTCTGTAGATAGTAGAAAAATGCAAGAGCAACTTTTAGATAATATGGATATCGAGCGAGAAAGAGGTATTACTATAAAATCTCAAGCTGTTAGGATGAAATATAAGGCAAAAGATGGAAAAGAATATGTACTAAACTTAATTGATACGCCAGGGCATGTAGATTTTAACTATGAAGTATCAAGGAGTCTTGCTGCATGTGAGGGAGCAGTTCTTGTTGTAGATGCAGCTCAAGGTGTTGAAGCTCAAACATTAGCTAATGTATATTTAGCTTTAGATAATAATTTGGAAATATTGCCAGTTATAAATAAAATAGATTTACCTAATGCAAGAGTAGATGAAGTAAAAAAAGAAATAGAAGATGTAATAGGACTTGATACTGAGGGCATTCCTTGTATATCTGCTAAAACAGGACTTAATGTAGAAGAAGTTTTAGAACAAATTGTAACTAAAATACCCGCTCCAAAAGGTGATGATAATGCACCAGTAAAATGTTTAATATTTGATTCTGTTTATGATAATTATGAGGGAGCTATAGCTTTTGTAAGAGTTATGGATGGTGTGGTAAATAGAGGAGATAAAATAATTACGATGTCTAATGGAAAAGAATATGATGTTGTAAATATTGGATACTTTAAGCCTGGTGGGTATGTAAAAGCAGATAGATTATGTGCAGGAGAAGTTGGTTTTATTGCAGCTAGTATAAAAAATTTATCAGATATAAGAGTTGGAGATACAATTACTACAAAGGAAAATATGGCAGATAAACCACTTCATGGGTATAAAGAAGTAAAGTCAATGGTATATGCTGGAATATTTCCAGCTGATGGCTCGGATTACGAGGAGCTTAAAGAGGCAATTAATAAATTAAAACTAAATGATGCTTCACTTCAATATGAGCTTGAATCTTCATCGGCACTTGGACATGGATTTAGATGTGGCTTCTTAGGACTTTTACATATGGAGATAATAGTCGAAAGATTAGAAAGAGAATATAATTTAGATATTATAACTACAGCTCCATCAGTTATATATAAGGTATATAAAACAAATGGTGAGATAATTGAGTTATATAATCCATCTGATCTTCCTTCTCCTCAAGAAATAAGTTATATTGAGGAGCCTGTTGCAAAAACAGAAATAATAACACCTAAAGAATATGTTGGAAATGTAATGGAACTATGTCAAAGTCGTAGAGGCGATTATATAAATATGAAATATATAGATCAAAATCGTGTAATGCTTGAATATAATATGCCATTAAATGAGATAATATATGATTTTTTCAATAGTTTAAAGTCTAGAACTAGAGGATATGCTTCATTTGATTATGAAGTAACTTGTTATAAAAAATCTAATTTAGTAAAACTAGATATACTTTTAAATGGACAAATAGTAGATGCATTATCTTTTATTGTTAATAGACAAAATGCTGAATCAAGAGGAAGAAAAATGGCTGAAAAGTTAAAGGAAATTATACCAAGGCAATTATTTGAAGTTCCAATTCAAGCAGCTATTGGTGGAAAAGTTATAGCAAGAGAAACAGTAAAGGCTATGAGAAAAGATGTTTTAGCAAAATGCTATGGTGGTGATATAACAAGAAAGAAAAAGCTTCTTGAAAAGCAAAAAGAGGGTAAAAAGAAAATGAGAAAGGTAGGCACTGTAGAGCTTCCACAAGATGCATTTATTACAGTATTAAAAATTGATGAATAGGTAGATATTTTAAATATCTACTTTTTTTGCATTTTTGGTTGAATAATTTTATATGTTATTATACAATTATTTTAAGTAGAGGTATGAATATGAGATTATTAAATAAGGTTTTAATAACATTTGTTTATTTTTTTGTTTTAAATTTATTTTTGTTTAGTATAAATGCACAAACTTATGATGGAGGATTTGGAAACTCTGGTGTAGAAGTTTTACCAGATGGTGAAGATGATAATTATGGAAATCAAATGCCGACAGAAACATTTACGTCTGGAGACTATGTATATATTAAAGACACATCTGGATTATATTTGGTTGAATATCACGGAAATGAAGATACAGTTTATGTTCCATCAAAGCTTGATGGTATAAATGTTGTTGGTATATATACTGAAACTTTTGCTTTTTCACCTGATATAAGAAAGGTAGTTATTCCAGAGGGGATAATATCTATATATGATGATGCGTTTCGTGGCTGTAGAAAATTAGAAGAAATAGATGTGGATGTCAATAACCAAGTATATGCATCAGAAGATGGAGTTTTGTATAGTAAAGACTATAAATATTTAGTTGTATGTCCACCTGGAAAAAATGGTGTTGTAAATGTAAACGAGAATACAATATATGTTTGTGATTATTCTTTTTTTACTTGTACTAATGTTACAGATATAAATATTCCTGAATCAGTTGAAGATTTAGGATTAGGGTGTTTTTACGAGACAGATTCATTAGAAAATATTAATATTTCTCCATATAATAAATACTATGTGGAAGAAGATGGAGTTGTATATAATAAAGCTAAAACAACACTTGTAAAATGTGTAGATACAAAAGATACATCAGTAACAATTCCAAATACTGTTGTAAATATAGCTAAATTTGCCTTTTATGAATGTAATGAGTTAAAAGGACCGTTAAAATTACCAGATAATTTGAAATTTATAGGAGAATATGCTTTTTTCAATTGTGAATCTTTAGATACTGATCTAGAATTTCCAGATACTTTAGATACAATAGAGCAACGTGCTTTTTATGGTTGTAAAAGTTTAAGAAGTATAAAATTAAATGAAGGTTTGGAAACAATTCCTAATTTTTGCTTTGCTTATTGCGAATCATTACAAGATATAGTAATTCCTGATAGTGTAGAAACTATAGATGAAAATGCCTTTTTTTATTGTATAAATGTTAGATCTTTAGATTTAGGAGAGGGCATACAAACTATATCAAATTGGGCTTTTGATTATTTACTTTCTTTAGAAGGAGATTTAATCATACCAGACAGTGTACTTTCTATAGGAGATGCAGCATTTTTTAATTGTAACTCATTAGATGGTTATATAATTATAGGTGATAATGTAAAAAGAGTAGGTGAAAGTTCTTTTTATAAGGCAGAAAATGTAAAGGGAATTATATTTAAAGGAGAGTTACCATATATTACTGAAAATAGTTTTTTAAAACCAGACGTAAAATATTATTATTTAAGTGATAAGAATGGCTTTGAAGAGGCTTTAGATGGAAAAGATATTAGTGTATATAATCTAAAACCAATTGTGAATTATATAATAGATGATGAAGTATATAAGTCTGTAATGTTAGATAGTTATGGATTAAGTGTATCAGAATTTGAGGAGTTACAAAAGGATGGATATGAATTTGAAGGATGGTATTATGATAGAGCATTTAACGAAAAATATGACTTTAGTGATATTATAATGAAAGATACAAATTTATATGCTAAATATACATCTAGAAATACTATATTATTTTCTAAAGATGAAACGATTATAGAAAAAGGGAAAAGTGAACAGATTGAATTTACATATGATTTAGAAGAAGGACTAACAGTAAATGATATAGCATGGAAGAGCTCAGATGAAAATGTTGTAAAGGTAGATAGTAATGGAAAAATTACTGCTATTGATAAAGGAGAAGCTTTAGTTACAGCTACTTGTAAGAATTATACAGCTACTATGAAAGTAATTGTTTGGAAAGATGAAAATAAAATTAATATAGAAAATGAAACATTAAGTTTAGTAATAGATGATACATATAAATTAAATTATACTTATCATTTATTAAATGATGCAACACAAGATGATATAGTGTGGTCAAGTTCAAATGAAGACGTTGTAACAGTAGATAATCATGGAAATGTAATTGCTATAAGTGATGGAGTGGCAACTATTGCAGCATCTTACCAAGATGCAAGCGATAGTATAGAAGTAACAGTATTAAAGAAAAATAGCTTAGATATTCAAGTTACTGAATTAGTATTGCAAGTAGGAAACACATTAGATATAACATATGGTTATTACTTCAATGATGGTGCGACAAGTGATGATATCATATGGACATCCTCTAATACAAATGTGGCAAGAGTTGAAAATGGTAGAGTTATTGCAAAACTTGATGGAGATACTACAATAACTGCAAAATATAAAGATGTATCTGCAAGTGTCGAAGTTCATGTGGTAAAACCAGATGAAATAGAATTTTATGATGATATATTAGAATTAGATTTAAATCAAAGTGGGTATGAATTTTTATACAAATGGTATTCATATAACAATACACAAGAAGATTTTGTATGGTCAAGCGCAAATGAAGATGTAGCAACAGTAGAAAATGGAATATTAAACATAAAATCTGTTGGAGAAACTATAATAACTGTAAGATGTGGTCAAGCAAGCGATACTATAATATTGAAAGTGACTCTACCAGATACTTTAGAATTTAATTCAGATTATGAAATTATTAGATTTAAACAGAATGAAGAGATTAATTTAGATATAAGTTATTATTTTAAAGACGGATCACAACAGGATGATATAGAATATATAAGTGATAATTTATCAGTTATAAAAGTAGAAAATAATAAACTTATACAAAAGGGAATAGGAAAAGCAAATATTACAGCAAAGTATAAAGATTTAGAAGATACAATTAGTATTGAGATTATAGATGAAGATCATATATCATTTAAAGATATTGGATATATTTTAAATATTAATGATGAATTAGATTTGAGCTATGATTATTATATTTATGGAGAAGAAGATCCTAAAATAGAGTTTAAATCGTCAAATGAAGATATTGTATACGTAGATAGTAATGGACATTTAATAGCATTGGCACAAGGAGAAGTAAGTATTACAGCATCATATAAAGATATATCAGCAAGTATAGAAGTTTTTGTTAGTGATGGAAGTTATATTATAGGTGATGTAAACCAAGATAAAGCAGTAAATTCAATTGATGCTTCCATGGTTATTGATTTATATAAAAACAACTCTAACGATGTTTTGCTTAGGATTTTGGCAGACGTCAATAAAGACGGAGCTGTAAACTCACTTGATTCATCCTTAATTATTGATATGTATAAAAATAATAATATGTAGGAGGAGATGTTATGGGAAAAATTAAAAAAATTTTAGTATTTTTAACTATATTCAGTATTGTTTTTCTACCGTTAAATGTATACATAGCTGTTGATGAAGAATATGAAGAGTATGATGATGAAAGAGCAGGAGTAATTGAAAATTATATAATCGAAAAAAATAATGATGGTAACAATACATATACTATAACAGGATATGATAGTCCAGTATACACTAATATTATTCCTGGAGAAATTGATGGAAAAATTATAACTAGAATAGCAGATGGAGCTTTTAAAGATTTAAAACAAATAGCTGGGCAGGTAAAATTACCAGATTCAATAGTATATATTGGAGAAGAAGCTTTTTCAGGATGTACAAGTTTAGTTAGAGTAAGGTTTGGAGAAAATTTAGAAGAAATTGGAAATTCATGTTTTAGTAATTGCACTAACTTAAATTCAATAACATATAATGACAAGCTAAAGTATATAGGAGATAATGTTTTTGAAAATTGCAGAGGCTTTAACGGAGCATATATGCAAATACCAGAGAGTGTAGAAAGTATAGGAAATAATGTCTTTGCAAGTACAAGCATTGATTTAATTATATTTAATTCAAAAAATGCACCTGAGATAAAAGAAAATACTTTTTATAGATGCAGAAATTTAAAAATAAGAACACCTAATATATCAGAGGGATATACTGATGAAAATAATTGGCCAATGGATAAAGTAATATCTACTTTATTTGGTGATGCTAATAATGACGGTGCAGTAAATTCTATAGATGCATCTTTAGTAATAGATAGGTATAAAAACAATACTATAGTAGAAGATGATCGATATGTTATAGATATGAACTATGATAGAACTGTAAACTCTGTAGATGCATCTATTATAATAGACATGTATAAGAATAATACTTAATATTTAGGTCTTAATAATATTTAGATTATTAAGACCTATTTTAATAATTTTGGTATTAAATTCATTAGACTTGTTAAAAAAATAAAAATGGTACTAAATATGATCAAAACAAATAGCAAACTTTGAAGATTAATAATTTGAAATGGTAATAAATTAATTATGAATAAAGATGTAAATAAGCATATAAGTGGTTTTATAACCCATTCTAAATATCTAAACTGTATGTTTGCTTTTTTTAATATTTTATCTATACTCATAAGGCCATTTATGTATTCACTTACATACAATACTAATATATATCCAAATGTGCCAAGAAAAGGTATACCAAAATATATTAGAGTAATTGATATCAAAAGGTCTATTATATTTATTTTCATTACGCCAACTTGAAGATCAAGTCCTTTAAGCATACTATCTGCAATAGAATCTATATACATAATGCAGATAATTGGAGTTAGAATTTTTACATAATATGCAACTTCATGATTGCTATATAGCTTAAAACATATAATATCAGCAGATATATATATTATAAAAGATATATATAGTGATAAAAATATAGTAATCTTAAATATTTTTTGAGTTATATTTTTTATTTTTTCTACATTATTAGATGCAAAATATCTTGAATACTCTGGCAAAATAAGGGACGAAAAACTATTAATAAAAATACTTGGCATGAGTATAAATGGAAGTGATATTCCATGAATAATTCCATATCTTGAAAGTGCATATTCATATGAGTAACCATATGATTGTAATCTTATTGGTATAAGAGTATGTTTGAGTGTGGAAAGTCCAGAACGTATAAATGATGTAAAAGATATTGGAGCACTTATTCTAAATATATTTTTTATTATTTTTAGCTTATTTTCATTTTTATCTATTGTATATGATTTTACATCTTTTTTATATAATATAAATGCATAAATAAAAGAAGTAAATTCTGATAAGAATATACTTAATGTTAAACATTTATATGTGGGAAAATTAATATATAAAAGGGTTACTATTGAAAATGTTTTTACTATATGAGTCAAAAATTCTGTTATAATTGGTTTATTTGTTTCTCTTAAAGCATTAAAATAACCACAAAAGCAAGATGTTAATGCTATAAATGGTAATGATAATGCAAGAATAATTATTACATTAGGATCAATTATATTGTTTAGTAATATGGATGCTAATTTATCTTTAAATAGTATAGTAAAAATACATACACTCACAGATATAATTGCACAAAACTTACAAGCAAGTTTTGAAGAGCAGGCAATAGATGAATCTTTTTTTAAAATATCATTTTCAGATACTATTTTGGTTATTGCAAGAGGTATACCAAATAAAGATACAGTAACTAAAAAATTAAAAAAATTCATAATTAATGAGTAAGAACCAAGTACTGTTGTTCCTATTTTATTTGTAATATATATATTTGTAAGCATTTCAACTACATTAATAATAAGAGTAGAGAAAGTTAGTAATAAAAAGTTTTTAAAAAATTTGGACTTTATTATTGTCATAAATTATCTAATGTATTAAATGTGTACCCTTGATTTTCTAATGTAGTTAAAAATTCATCTAGTATTTCCATGTTAGTTTTGGATGTTGAGTGAAGAAGTATAATTGCACCATTATGCACTCTTTTAAACAAAGTGGATAAAGCTTTTTCGTGTGATGGTTGATTATCTCTTTCCCAGTCTACATAAGCAACAGACCAAAATATTGTCTTATATCCAAGATTTTGTGCATCTTGCAAATTTTGAGTATTATATACTCCTTGTGGAGGTCTATAGAATTTTTTCATGTCTTGACCTGTTATTTGTTTATATTGTTCTTCTACTGGTTGTATCTGACTCTTAAATTCTTCTAAAGTAGACATCTTTGACATATCTGGATGCGTTTTGGTGTGATTTCCAACTATATGACCTTCTTCATACATTCTTTTTACAGTATCTGGGTTAGAAGAAAAATAATTACCTACAATAAAAAAGGCGGCCTTTACATTATGCTTTTTTAAAGTATCTAAAATATTTTCTGTATATCCAGCTTCATATCCAACATCAAAAGTAAGATATATTTCTTTTTTAGTTTTATCTCCCATAAAATATGCATTATATTTACTTAGCTCTTCACTAGATGCGTTTCCTATTGGTGGCTCATTTTCAGCTTGAAATGATAATCCCCATGAAGTGTTAGATGATGCAAAGACAATGCAAGATATAGTAAATATAGATATTAAAGTAATAATCATTAAAGATAAAAATAAGTTCTTTTTTGTTATAATATAATACATTTTATCACCTTAGTTAATTATATTAAAAAGAAAATAAAATATTATATTTAATTCTAATATAATTGTTAATTATAATTATTTATGCTAAAATATGAATGTAGTAGGAGGAAGAAATATGTATATATATGTTTTAAGACATGGTTTAACTGATTGGAATATTCAAAGAAAATTATTATCTGTAACAGATGTAGATCTAAATGATATAGGTATAGAACAGTGTGAAGCAGCAAAAAAGTTGGTTGAAAATTTAGGTTATGATTTTGTTTTTTGTTCACCAAAACTTAGAACAAAACATACTGCTCAAATTGTAAATGTTCAAAATAAGCCAATAATATATGATAAAAGACTTATAGAAAGAGATGCTAAAAGCATAGAAGGAATTAATGTAGATGATTTTGATTATAGAGCTTATTGGACTTTAGGAAAAGACGAATACAAGGATAGTGAAACAATTGAAGAGTGTAAAAAAAGAGTATATGAATTTCTAGATGAATTAAAAAAAGAGTATGATGGAAAAAATATTTTAATAGTTACTCATAACGGAATATGCAGAATTATAAATACATATTTTAATGGATTCCCTAAAAGAGGAGATATTTTTGATATAGGTCAAAAAAATGCACAATTAAAAATGTATAATTTAAAATAAAAAAGAGGGTCACTTTAATTTAAGTGAGCCTTTAAATTAATATATTTTTTTTCTTATCACAATTTTTACCAATATTACATAAAGAAAAATATTCACCGTTATAAGTATATCCATTTAGTGTTTCTTTTGAAGTGGATAATGTCATTTCACTAATTTCACTTATATCATCATTCCACTTATTTTTCCCAATTAGTCCATTATAATTTAATATATTTAAAGATACATTTGCTCCAATATTTTGAACATTTTCTATTAAATAATCAACTTTTTTTATTTTATATAGCTTATTAAAACTTGCATCTCTTTTTTTATAGTTAAAAATATTTGTATGTATTAATATATTTTTTTTGTTAATAAGAGCAATTTTTCCATCTATACAAAAGAAAAACCATTTATTATCTGAATTATCCAGTATTAAAATACTATTTTTTTCTTTTATTTTTATTGGATTTGTTTTTATGTTTGTGATATATAATGTGTTTTTTTCAAAGAAATTAATTATTTTTGTATAGTAATCTGTATCTATTGTTTTTTTAATTTCTTTTATGTATTTTTGCTTTTCATCATTACTTAACTGCTCAAGAAATTTTGTCATTTTTACCTCCTTGGAAAATTATATCAGATAAGATTCTAAAAGTCAAATTCAATTATATAGTGGACATAAAAAATACAACTTGAAATTTTAGTTATACTATAATATAATAATTATATTTGAAGGGTGTTATTATGAAAATAATTGGAAAAGTTGCAACTATAATTTTTAAAAATGACAAAAATAATTGGACAGTATTATTATTAAAACAAAATAAAGATTTTATTACTTGTGTTGGTGAAACGGATGAAATAGAAGTAGATGATGAAATAGAGCTTGAGGGAGATATGGTATCGCATAAAGTATATGGTGAGCAATTTAAATTTATATCATATAAAAAAGTGCTACCGCAAACTACATCAGCACTTATATCATATATTGCAGATAATATTTCAGGAGTTGGTAAGAAAACTGCTAAAAATATTGTTGATGAATTTGGAGATGATACTGTTAATGTAATTAGATTTTCTATGGATAGATTATATGGTATAAAAGGACTTAATACAGAAAAAATAGAAAGACTTAATGAATTCTTTAATACTGAGTGGGAAAAATGGAATACCATAGAATATTTAAGTCAGTTTCAAATATCTACAGTCATTGCAAATAGAATATATCAAGCAGTAGGAAAAGATACAATAGATATTATAAAGGAAAATCCATATAGCTTACTTGGATTTGTAAAGTCATTAGATTTTAAAGTTGTAGATGAAATTGGGAAAAAGACTGGAATTTCTTTAAATAATCCAGATAGATTAGATAATGGAATAATCTATGCTATTAATAAAATAACAGAATTTGGGCATACATGCGTTGAAAAAGAAAATTTATTAAATTATTGTGTTGAACTTTTAAAAGTAGATGATGCAGACATATCACAAGCTATAACAAGGCTTGTATTATCTGAAAAGCTGTTTATTGAAAAGATTAGTATGCAAGATTATGTTTTTAGACAAAGTATGTATTTAGCAGAAGAAAATATTGCCAAAAGTGTGATTGAGCATACAAGATTTAATGTAGAAAAGACAGATACAGAAAAGTTAATAAATAAAGTGTGTAAAAATACAGATATAATTTTATCTGATGAACAAAAAAAAGCAGTAGATACGTGTTTAAATAATATGATAGCTATTGTAACTGGTGGACCTGGTACTGGTAAAACTACAATAATAAAATGTATAATAGATATTTTAGAAGAGAAAAAGAAAAATTATGTTTTATGTGCACCAACAGGAAGAGCTGCAAAGCGTATTACGCAGACAACAGGTAAAGAGGCAAAAACTCTACATAGACTACTTGAAATATCTAAAGTAGACGATAGTGATATAGACATGTTTTATGAATATAAAGTAAAACAGGTAGAAGATGATGTAGTAATTATTGATGAAGCATCTATGATAGATCTTATGATGATGAATAATTTAGTTAAAGGAATAAAACCTACAACACAGCTAATAATAGTAGGAGATGTAAATCAACTCCCATCCGTAGGACCAGGAAGTATACTTAAAGACATAATAGCTTCAGATGTAGTACCTACAGTTGAGCTTAAACAAATATATAGACAAAGTGCAAAAAGTGATATTATAGTAAATGCCCACAGAGTAAATGATGGATTATATCCAGAATTTAGAAATAAAGATACAGATTTATTTTTTATTTCTACCACATCTGTAGAAGAAACAATAGACCAAATAGAGTCTTTAGTATTATATAGGTTAAAAAACTTTACAGATATAGATGTATTAAAAGATTTACAAATACTTACTCCAATGAAAAAGACAGAACTTGGAACTATTGAATTAAATGAAAAAATTCAGAATATACTTAATCCAGAAAGTATGGATAGAAACCAAATAGAATATGCATCAAAAATTTTTAGAGAGGGAGATAAGGTGATGCAAATTGTAAATAATTATGATAAGAAATATTCAATAGAAGGAAAATTTTTTGAAGGAATCTATAATGGAGATATAGGATATATTAGGAATATAGACAAAAAAGAAGAAAAGTTATATGTAGAATTTGATGATAATAGACTTGTTGAATACGAATTTGATGAACTTGAGCAACTTGAACATTCTTATGCTATAACAATACATAAATCTCAAGGAAGTGAGTTCGATTATGTTATTTTGCCAATATTTACTGGATATAAAAAATTACTAACAAGAAATTTACTTTATACAGCTATGACAAGAGCTAAAAAGATGCTTGTAATAGTTGGCAATAGAAATGTAGTAAATTATATGGTAGATAATTTAGATTCTAAAAATAGAAAAACAGGTCTTGAAGAAAAATTAATTAATTTATTATACGATAATAAAAAAAGTAATGATAAGTAGATCTTAAAGGTATATTTTTTAAAATTTTCTCAAACAATAAGATTAGTGTTTGAGGTGGTAATATGTATCCTACAGGAATAATTAAAAAGATAGATAATTTAGGAAGAATAGTACTTCCTAAAGAAATAAGAAGAAAGTTAAAGATAAGGGAAAATGACGAGCTCGAGATATTTTTAGATAGTGAAGAAACAATTTTACTTAAAAAATATTCTACTATGAAAGATTTAAAAAAAGAATGTATTCTTTATGCAACTATTTTAAATAAGGAAACAGACTTTAAGGTGATGTTTACAGATAAAGATAAAGTTACAGTATGTAAAGGAAAAAACACATCTTTATTTGTAGGGGAAGAAATATCTGAAAAATTGATTGATATAATTGAAAAAAGAATGATATGTAATGTTAATATGGCAAGTGATATTAAGGTATTAAAGACAGGTGAAAACTTATATCCTAAGATTATAATGCCACTTATAGTTGATTCAAAAAGTATTGGATCTATAATATTATTTAGTGATGATGTAGAAAGAGTAGTGAAAGATAAAGAATATGAGCTATTAAAATTTGTTGCAAGTCTTATAACAACTAAATTAGAAATATAAACTTAATAAAAATGTAATATAGGTATTAAAAAGAGGAAATATTTTATTTAAAATATTTCTTTTTATTTTTCTATATGGTAAAATATAAAATATAGTATATATTTGTGAAAGAGTGTTGATATTAGTATGGAAAATAAAATTCAAGTAATTAAAAAAAATTTAACAGGTGATTATAAAAAGGATGTAGAATTTTTAAATTCCTTATATGATCAAGAAAATAAGATAATAGAAGATGCTAAAGCAACAATCGATGCAATAAATATAGTAGTAGAAGAGATTAATAATAATGATAATAGATTTAAGACAGAAGATGAAAATAATGTAGAAGAAGTTCAAGAACAAACAGTGGAAGAACAGGAAATAGATAAAATGATTGATGAACTGTTTGAACATTTAGATAATGAAAGTGATGATGAAGCTATAAAGAGTATAGAGGAAATAATTCCAAAAATAGAATCTCTTACTAAGAGTGATGAAGATGTACTTTATTGTAGTTTTAAGTCTGAACTTGAAAAGATAATATTTACAAAAATATTTGCAGGAGAAAAGAAAGTAGAGCAAACTCCATATGCAAATGATACAATTTATATAATATATGCAGATTTATTGTTAAAAAGGAAAAGAAAAACAGATGCTATGAATGCACTTGATAGAGCAATATATTGGAATTTTCTAAGTAGAGAAGCAAGGGAAAGAAAGCTCGATATATATTTATCTAGAAAAGAGATAGTGAAATATTTAGAGAATGTTAAATTATTGCAAATGATTTCATATACACCGCAAGATATGGCAGATTGTTATAATAAATATGGATATGTATTTAATGAGCTTAAAGATATAAAATCAGCATATGCGATGTATAGATTAAGTTATAGCTATTATAATAATGATAATGTTGCAAATTTGATTTCGACATTTGAAAAGTTAGACCCTACATTAAAAGAAATGAATGCTGATGATATATTAAATCTTGCAGAAGACAATGATGTATTAATTGGAGCAAATAACAAAATAATTAAAGCACAAAGAGAGATAACATCAGATCTTATTAATAATGGACTAATAGAACAAGCTAAAACATTACTTCAAAATGATTATGCTATGACTTCTGATGAAGAAATTGCTAATATATATAATAAATTAATTGAAATTCAAAATGATGAGAATAATAGTAGTGAAGTAAAAAAAGATAAAAAGCAAGAAAAGGAAAATACAGCAACAAAATCTGGTACAAAAAAGACTACATCTAAAAGCACCACTAAGAAAGAAATTATAAAAAATGGGAAAGCCAAAAAAGCTACTACAAAAAAAGAGAAAGTAAATTAAAAATAAATGAGTCTTTGTGTATTTTACATTTAGACTCATATTTTTTGTGAGGTGAATTAATTGTATTACAAAATAGAAAATGGAATATTAAGTGAGACATCTAATTTTGACAATAGAAGTAATATTATTAATATTGCAATTTTAACTTTAAAAGAGTTACAAGAAAATTATAATAATGTTGGATTAAAAAAAGAAGACTTACAATTGTGTAATGCAAAAGGAAAATTTAGGTCAAAATATGAAGTATATGAAGATTTTAGTTTTGCAATTTTTAATATTATGAATTTGCAAGTTTCAACTAAAAAGTTAAGTAAAGTAGCATTTTATATAAGAAAGAATACCTTTATTGTTGTTATCTTAGATGATAGTATAGATTATGTATTAGGTATTATAAGTGATTCAATAAGAAAAGCTAATAGTAAAATTACTCTTGAAAAGTTTATTTCATATATGTTAAATCGTATTGTAGATGGAAGTATTGAACTATTAGATAAGTATGAAGATAATATAATAAAGATGGAAGATATGATTGTAAATGGAAAAACTAGTAAAAATACTAATAAAGAAATATTTAAATTAAAAAGATCATTAACAGCTTATTTTAAATACTACAAATCACTAATAAGGTTTACAGATATGCTTATGGAAAATGATAATGATATTTTAGAAGGAGAAAACTTTAAGTATTTAAATATTTTTGAATATAGGATAGATAGACTAGTTGGAGATGTAGAATATTTGTTACAAGAGATTACACATATACAAGATTTATATAGATCTACGTTGGAGTACGAGCAAAATAACACTATGAACGTATTTACTATAGTAACAGTATTATTTTTACCACTTACATTAATAACAGGATGGTATGGTATGAATTTTAAATATATGCCAGAGATTTCATGGAAATATGGTTATTTAGGAGTATTTGTAATATCTATACTTATTGTTATAGCGTGTGTTATATTTTTTAAAAGGAAAAAATTATTATAGGAGGAGTTTATGGTATTTTCAAGCTTAACATTTTTATTTTATTTTTTACCAATTGCCTTAATAATATATTATATAGTACCAAATAAAGTAAAAAATTTAGTGCTATTTATAACATCTTTAATTTTTTATTTTATAGGAGAGCCTAAATATGTTATTTTAATGATAGTGTCTATACTGTCAACTTATATACATGGAATATTAATTGAAAAATATGAAAAACATAAAAAGAAATTTTTAATTTCATCTATAGTTATAAGTTTATCTTTCTTAGTATTCTTTAAGTATACAGATTTTATAATTGAAAATGTAAATGCAATTTTTAATGGAAGTTTTGATTTATTAAATTTAGCTTTACCAATAGGAATTTCATTTTATACGTTTAAAATGATAAGTTATATAGTGGATGTATATACAAAGAAAGTAAAAGTGCAAAAAAATTTCTTAAAACTTGCAACATATGTATCATTATTTCCACAATTAATGGCAGGACCTATTGTTAGATATTCTACAATAGAAAAGGAGCTAGATGAAAGAAAGTATAGTTTTGCTGTTTTTTCAAATGGTGTAAGAAGATTTATAATAGGACTTTGTAAAAAAATACTTATTGCTGATGTTTTGTCAGACGTAGTAAATAGTTTTAGTACAGTAACAGAAAAAACAGTATTATTTTACTGGATTTATGCTATATCTATAACATTACAGATTTATTTTGATTTTTCTGGTTATTCAGATATGGCAATAGGTCTTGGAAAAATGTTTGGCTTTAATTTCCCTGAAAACTTTAATTATCCATATATTTCAAAAAGTGTTACAGAGTTTTGGAGAAGATGGCATATTACACTTGGAACATGGTTTAGAGATTATGTATATATTCCATTAGGAGGAAATAGAGTTGGAAAGCTAAAATGGTTAAGAAATATATTAGTTGTATGGATCTTAACTGGTCTTTGGCATGGAGCAGCATGGAATTTTATTTTGTGGGGACTGCTTTACGGTGTATTGCTTATAATAGAAAAGTTGGGGCTTTTAAAAATTTTAGAAAAGATACCAGCATTTTTATCAAGAATATATGTAATGTTTGTAGTAATGATTGGCTTTGTAATATTTAGTGTAAGTGGCATGTCACAAATTAAAGAATGTATAGGTGGATTATTTGGAATTGGAGTAGACAAAATTATAAATAAAGAGAGCATATATTATTTGCTAAATTATGCATCAATATTTATTATTGCTATTATTGCCTCAACACCAATTATAAAAAATATAATTTTAAAATTAAAGAAAAAAGTGCCAAAAGCTATAAATATATTAGAACCTATTACTTTACTTTTGCTATTAGTAGTATGTGTTAGTTATTTAGTAGATGGATCTTTTAATCCATTTTTATACTTTAGGTTTTAGGAGGCATAAATTATGAGTGAAAGATTAAAAGATATTGTAGTATCTATACTGTTTATAGTAATTATAATAGGAGTTTTTATTGCTAATTTAGTTTTAAAAGATAATGATATATCTATTTCAGAAAGAAGAAAACTTGCAAAGTTTCCTACAATTAATAGTAGTATATTTTCGAAAAGCTTAACAGATGAAGTAGAAGAGTATGCTATGGATCAATTCCTATTAAGAGATGAATTTAGAAGTATTAAAACTTTTGTTAAATTAGATATACTAAGACAAAAAGATAATAATGAATTATTTGTTATAGATGGAAATATACATAAAATTGAATATCCATTAGATGAAAAGTCTGTTTTAAATGTAACTCAAAAAATAGATAATATATATAATAAATATTTAAATGAAGATTTTAATGTTTTTTATTCAATTGTACCAGATAAAAACTACTTTTTAGACGATAATTCTATATATTTAAAATTAGATTATAAAAAACTAAACGATATTATGCATGAAAATATTAATTCTAATATAAAATATATAGATATTTATAATGAATTAGCAGCTAATGATTATTACAATACAGATACTCATTGGAAACAGCAAAATATTGTTAAAATAGCAAATAAAATATCAAAAGAAATCGGATTTTCTGATAGAATAACAGAAGAATTTGAAACTAAGGAATATACAGATGAATTCTATGGAACATATTATGGACAGCTTGGAAAAAAAATTAATCCAGATAATATAGAGTATTTAACAAATAGTTATATAGAAAACGCTATAACTTATAATTATGAGACAAATAAAGAGGCAAGAATATATGATATACAAAAAGCTGATTTATCTATGGATAAATATGATTTGTTTTTATCTGGTGCAACACCAATTATTGAAATTAGAAATAATGATGCCAAAACAGATAAAGAGCTTATTATATTTAGAGATTCATTTGGTAGTAGTTTAGCACCATTATTTACACAAGCTTATAGTAAAATAATACTTGTAGATATTAGATATATAAGTACAGATTTAATTTCAAATTATATAAGTTTTAACAGTAATCAAGATGTATTATTTTTATATAGTACATTAGTAATAAATGAAAGTGGTGCATTAAAATAGAGAGGGAACCCTCTCTATTTTTTATATACCTGATACTATAATCATATTATATGCCCATTGTTTATAATAAAATGGTCTTGGATGAACGCCATCACTTTCGTATATTTTACCATCTGAGCTATTATTTAATACAGAAGAATTATCAATAAAAGTTACATTTTTTGAGTTACAAAGTTCTTTAAGTCTTGTGTTAAATTCTTCTTGATATTCATAGACACTATTTTTCTCTCTTGCTTGGTCACTTACAGGCAAAATTGAATTTACACATACCCTTGTATTAGGTAAGACAGAATAAATATAGTCTATAGCATTAGAGTATGCATTTATATAACCTTCTACATTTCCATTCCAGCTTAATAAATCATTTGCACCATAGGAAAGAAATAAAATATTTGGATTATATGAAATTGCAGATGATATTGAATCTTTCATGTGTTGAATTGTTTGTCCTCTTGTCCATATTACACTAGATGGATCTAAAACGCCATATGCAGATAGCCCTTCTGCAGTAGAATCTCCAATTACCATTGCCCTAGCATTTATAAATTCATTTGCACAGTCCCCATAAAAAGTAGAGTTAGAATTTTGGGGAGGCTCCTGTTTTTCTTCATAAAACTCAGCTTTAATTATTTCTTCATTTTTAAAATTTAAGTCTTTTAAGGCATCATACGAAGTAATATCAAGACTTATAGATGTTTTTTTAGAATTAAGTATAAATGATATAAAAAATCCAAAAAATACTATAAAAAGTATTACTAAAATTGGATATAAAATTTTATTTTTATTATAATAATTTTTAACGCCATTTCTCATATATAAAACCTCTTTTATAAATAATATTTTCTCTTAAATTATATGCCACTATATAATTATTTTCAACATTTTTACAAAAAATATGACAGATATTTACTAAAAGTATTTATTATGATAGAATATAGATAGCGGAGGTGTTATATGAAAAAGAATTTAGTTATAGTTGTTGTAGCTATTGTTATATTAATCGTTGCAATTATAGTAGGTGTAAAATTTGCAGGTAATAAAGATGATAGCACACAGAAAAATGTCGAAGGAACACTTGAAGAAATAATGGTAAAATTATATGATGGAATTCCAGATGATCAAAAACCATATTTAGCTAATACTGTTGTTACTCCAGAAAATGTAGAGTATTACTTGGGAACATCAGATATTGAGTATAAAGAAGCTTTGGCATCTGAACCATTGATGAGTTCTATAGCTCATTCTGTAGTACTCGTAAGACTTAATTCTCAAGCTGATGCAAGTTTAGTAAAAGAAAAAATTGAAACAAATATTAATCCAGCAAAATGGGTTTGCGTTGAAGTAGATAGACAAAATGTTAAGGTTGCAAGTAAAGGCGATTTAGTTGTTTTAATTATGGATAATGAACTTGCAGATAAAATACTTGAAAATTTTAATAATTTATAAAGAGCACATTGTGCTCTTTTATAATTTTTTATCCATTCTATTAATTGCTTCTATAGTATCTTCATAAGTGCCAAATCCTGTAAGTCTAAAATGTCCTTCACCATTTGCTCCAAAACCTATACCAGGTGTTCCAATTATTGAAAAATTATTTAGCATGTAATAGAAAAAATCCCATGAGTTTATATTATCTTTACATTTTATCCAAACATATGGAGAATTTATAGACGAAACATCAATCATTCCTTTAGATTTAAAAAATTCAGCTAATAATGTAGTATTTCTTAAGTAGTAATTTATATTTTTTTGTAATTCGTTAAGTTTATCAGATTCATATACATTATAAATAGCATATTCACTAATGTAACTTGGACCGTTATATTTAGTATCTTTTAATCTCTTAAACATACTATTTAAAGATATATTTTTATTGGATTTTGAATGTAGCATTATAGCATTTGGTACTATTGTGTAAGCAAGTCTTATAGAAGTAAAGCCAGCAGTTTTAGAAAAGCTTCTAAATTCTACTGCCACCTTTTTAGCGTTTTCAATTTCATATATACTGTGAACAGTATTTTTATCTTGTATAAAAGCCTCATATGCACTATCAAAAAATATAATAGTATCATTTTCTATAGCATAATCTACATATTTTTTTAATAATTCTTTTGATATAATTGCTCCTGTGGGATTATTAGGAAAACAAAGATAAATAATGTCAATATGTTCTTTTTGAGGAAGAAAAGTTTTTATATCATTTATATATATTATTTTATTTCCACGTATTATATTTGAATCTACATACACAGGATATACTGGATCTTGAAGTGCAACTGTCAAATTTTTATCAAATATATCTAATATATTACTTATATCAGATTTTGAGCTATCTCCAATAAATAATTCGTTATTGTCTATTGATATATTTCTTTTTAGATAATCATTTTTTATAATTTCTTTTTTTAGAAAATCATGACCACTAGATGGGGGATATCCTGTAAAAGTTTCTTTTTTTGACAAATTACTGCTTGCTATATGTATGCCTTTAATTGCCGAATCAGTAAGTGGCAAAGTTACATCTCCAATACTTAAATCTATAAGTTTTTTTTCATGGTTATTTTTTATATATTTTTGTTTTTCTTCAGATATTTTTGCAAATAAATAGTTTTTATTTAAATTTAGATAATTTTCATTAATATATGCCATAAAACCTCCTTTATACATTATATTTTTTAAATTATAAAAATATGTAATAAATTTTCACATAGTAAAGATTGACAAAATGACACCGTGTCATATATAATATTTAAAATGAGGTGATTATATGCCTACATCAACATTTTTTAATTTAAAAGATGAAAAAAGAGAAACAATAATATCAGTTGTAAAAAAAGAATTTGAAAGAGTACCATTATCTAAATTATCTGTTAAAAGAATTGTAGAGGGCTCATATATTGCAAGAGGAAGTTTCTATCAGTATTTCTTGAGTAAAGAAGATCTTATAGAATATGTATTGAAAGAAGATTTCTTTAATGTTAAAAATACAATTATAAAATTACTTGAAAAAAATAATGGTAATATTTTTGACATGTCATATGAATATTTAGATCATGCGGTGGAAGAAGAAAAAAGTAGAACAAATTATTATCTACATGTATCTGAGTTTTTAAAAGAAAATAATATTTGGCTATTTGATTTACTTGATGTAGAAGAAATAAAGAAGTATTTAGATTTAACTATTTTAAATTTTACAAGTAATTATGATTTAAAAATATTGCTTAGAGTAATTGCAATGGGGCTACAAATAACAAAAATGGATATTTTAAATGATTTTATTTCTAAAGAAGAAGGATTAAAAAGATTTAAAAGAGAGTTAATTATTTTAAAAAGAGGTGCTCTGAAGGAGGAAAATTTATGAAAATTGGACTAGTATTAGAAGGTGGAGCAATGCGAGGAATGTATACTGCTGGAGTACTTGATGTATTTTTAGATAAGAGTATAGAGGTTGACTGCATAATTGGAGTTTCTGCTGGGGCATTATTTGGAGTAAATTTTAAGTCAAGACAACCAGGTAGAACACTTAGATATAATATTAAATATGCAAAAGATAATAGATATATGGGATTTAAGTCTTTGATAAGAACTGGAAATATAGTAAATAAAGAATTTTGTTTTGATGAAATACCAAACAAATTAGACGTTTTTGATTTTGATACTTTTAATAAAACAAAAGAAGAATTTTATGCTGTTGTAACTAATGTAGATACTGGGGCTCCAGAATATATACATATAAAAGATTTGAATAAATCTATGGAGTATTTAAGAGCTTCAGGTTCAATGCCTTTTGTATCTAAGCTTGTAGAAATTAATGGAAAAAAATACTTAGATGGTGGAATTTCAGATAGTATTCCAGTTGAAAAAATGATAGATATGGGCTATGATAAAATAATAGTAGTACTTACAAGACCTAAAAATTATACGAAAAAGAAAACAGATCAAAATGTAGCAAAGCTTTTTTATAAAAAATATCCTAAATTAGTTGATACTATTAATACTAGATATTTAAGATATAATAATGAACTAAAAAATATAGAAAGATTAGAAAAAAATAACGATATTTTTGTTATTAGACCATCAAAGTTTGTAAAAATTAAAAGACTTGAAAAGGATGAAAATAAAATTAAAGAAATGTATAATTTGGGTAAAAATGATGCTATAAATAGTTTAGAAAAATTAAAAGAATATTTAAGTAAGTAAAAAGGGGGAAGGAATGAATTTATCAATTAGAGAGATAAATAACCAAGATGAGGAAAAAATATTGGAAATGTTGGAAGAATACGAAAAGAGTGAACTTATTGAAGGAATTGATAGATATGAAGGGATAAGAAATTTTGAAGATCTAAAAAATATGAGCTTTTTAGAATGGTTAAATGATTTAGAAATAAAAAAAGACGAAAATAAGCTTCCAAAAGAATTTTCTCCTCAGACTACGTATATTTTAGTAGATGAAAAAGATGAAATTGTTGGAATGGTAAATATAAGATGGAAAGAAGTACCAGTTTTAATGAGTTATGGTGGAATGATAGGTTACAGTATACGTCCTTCAAAAAGAGGACAAGGATATGCAAATGAAAGGCTAAGACTTGCACTTGAGATACTATTTAAAGTTTCTAAAAAACAAAAAATACTTATGACATGTAAAGATTTTAACATTGCTTCTAAAAAGGTAATAGAGAAAAATAATGGAATATATGAAAATACTATTTATGATTGTGAGGATGGATATAATCATTTAAGATATTGGATAGAAAACAATATATAAGTAAGCACCTTAAATTTTAAGGTGTTTTTTTTACGTTTAATATGGTATAATTTAAAAAATGGAAAGGAATTTATATTATGGTAAAACTTTTACTTGTAGAAGATAATAATGCAATTATAATGGGATTAGATTTTTTATTTAAAGAAGAAGGATATAACTTTGATGTTGCTAGGACCTGTAATGAGGCAGATAAACTAATAACTAAAAATAAATATGATATTGTACTTTTAGATGTGTTTTTACCAGATGGAAATGGATTTGAAATTTGCAAAAAAATAAAGAAAGAATTTAATACTCCTGTTATTTTTCTTACTGCAAAAGATGAGGAAAAAGATATTGTTTATGGATTTGATATAGGTGCTGATGATTATGTTATAAAACCATTTAGAAATAGAGAACTTATATCTAGGATTAATAATGTACTAAGAAGAAATAATAAAGGAAAACAAATTAAATACAAAGATATTACTATAGATGTAGATTCTGGCAGAGTATATAAAAATGAACAAGAAGTTTTACTTACAAAGCTTGAGTATACAATACTACTTTGTTTATTTCAAAACCAAAATATATTAATTAGTAGAGAAAAACTTCTAAATGATATATGGGATGCAGCTGGAAATTTTGTAGAAGATAATACACTTACTGTATATATAAAAAGAATAAGAGAAAAAATTGGAGACAGTAATGGCAATATAATTAAAACTATACGTGGAATGGGTTATAGAGTAGGAGATTAGTATGAAAATATTTGAAAATAAAGAGATAAAAAGATTATTTATTTTATTTTTTTGTATATTATTCTTTTTTATAATAATTTCTATATTTACTTTTAAGTATTTAAATGAAAATTTGGTAAGTAAAACAAATAATATTATAGAAAATATTATCTTAAAAATAGAAGAAAGATATCCAGACATAAATCAAGAGGATATAGTAGAAATACTAAATACTGATATAAAATTTTCTTCAGATACTAATATATTAACAAGATATGGAATAAATGATGATATATCTGTACTTTCTTATATAAATCAATATAAAAGTATGAGTGTTACAATAATAATTGTTTTATTAATTATTTCAAATGTAGTTATTATAGTAATAATATATATATATTTGACATATAGAAAAAGAAAAATAGATAATTTAATAACATATATAGATAATATACAAAATAACAAGTATTTATTAGATATTGAAGATAACTCGGAAGATGAACTTAATAGTTTAAAAAATGAATTATATAAACTTACTGTTATGTTAAAAGAGAAAGCTGACGATTCTAAAGCTCAAAAAGAAGATGTGTATAGGCTTTTATCTGATATATCACATCAATTAAAAACACCACTTACATCTATACAGATATTATTAGATAATTTAAATGAAAGTAAATATATGGATGAGCAGACACGTAGAAAGTTTATTATAGAAATAACTAAAAAAGTTGAATCTATGAATTGGCTAATAATAGCACTACTTAAATTATCTAAACTTGATGCTAATGCAGTAGAATTTAAAAATGAGAGAATAGATGTATGTAATATGATAAAAGAGGTAATAGAAAATTTATCTATAATGGCAGAAATTAGAAATATAGAAATTATGTTTGAAAGTAAGGATACAATATACATTCAAGCAGATTATAACTGGTATAAAGAGGCTATAAGTAATATATTAAAAAATGCTATAGAGCATGCAAAACATATTGTAACGATTAAAGTAACTGAAAACAAAGTATACACACAAATAGAAATAAAAGATGATGGCGTTGGAATAAATAAAAAGGATATGAAACATATATTTGATAGATTTTATAAATCTCAAAATTCAGATGAAAATAGTATAGGTATTGGTCTTTCATTGTCTAAAAGTATAGTTGAGGCTCAAAATGGTCATATATATGTGGATTCTAAAGATGGAGAATATACAAAATTTATAATTAGATATATAAAATAAAAAAATACTTCAAAAAAATGAAGTATTTTTTATATAGTCACTTAAATGTCATTTTAGCTATATATAATATAGACAAAAGGGAGGAAAAATTATGGATGAAATATTAAAAGTTGAAAATTTAACAAAAGTATATGGAAAAGGCGAAAATAGAGTTGTTGCTGTAGACAATGTATCTTTTAGTGTAAAAAGAGGAGAATTTGTAGCAATAGTTGGAAGTAGTGGTAGTGGAAAATCTACAATACTTCATTTGATAGGAGGAGTTGACAGACCTACAAGTGGAAAAGTATATATTGAGGGTAAAGATGTTTACTCATTAAACGAGGAAAATCTTGCTATTTTTAGAAGAAGACAAGTAGGGCTTATTTATCAATTTTATAATCTAATACCTATATTAAATGTTGTAGAAAATATTACATTACCATGTGATTTAGATGGTAAAAAGGTTGAAAAGACAAGAATAGATGAAATACTAAAAGTATTAGGACTTGAAAATAGAAAAAATAATTTACCAAATGAACTTTCTGGCGGTCAACAGCAAAGAGTATCTATTGGTAGAGCACTTATAAATAATCCAGCTATAATACTTGCAGATGAACCAACAGGAAATTTAGATTCTAAATCTAGCGATGAAATAGTTGAATTATTAAAAGTTTCAAATAAAAAGTATAATCAGACTATAATTATGATTACACATAATTTGGAAATTGCAAAAATTGCAGATAGAGTTATAAAAATAGAAGACGGAAAAATAGTATCGGAGGTGTAAATATGAATGTATTAAATAAACTTACATTAAAAAGCCTTCAAATGAACAAAAAAAGAACAATTGTTACTATAATTGGTATTATTTTAGCAACATCACTTCTAACTGCAGTAATTACTATGGTAGTAAGTTTTAGGGCAACTATGATAGAGTATGAAAAAGAAGATGCAGGAAATTATCATTATGTGTTTGAAGATGTACCGTATGAAGATTTAAAATACTTTAAAAATAATACAAATATAGAAGAAATATATTGTACAGAAGATATAGGATATACATATCTTGAAGGAAATAACAATGACTATAAACCATATTTACATTTATTAGCTTTTAATGAGAAAGCATTGATTAATTCTTCTGTAAAGCTTGTAGAAGGAAGAATGCCACAAAATGAAAATGAAATTGTAATATCAGAGCATATAAAAGATATAGCTGAAGTAGAGTATAATATAGGTGATACTTTAAGTTTAGATGTATCAAAAAGAACAGATTTATCTGGAGAATATGAACTTGATCAAAGTAATGCATATGTTGAAGGTGAAGAAAAGCTTGAGAGTATGTATACTAAAGAATATAAAGTGGTTGGTATAATAGAAAGACCAAATTATGATATAGAAAATCCTGCTTCTCCAGGATATACAATAGTAACATATTTAAATGATAATAATGCTACCCAAAATTTAAATGTATATGTATTATTAAGTGAATATGGACTAAAAAATCAAGAGGAGTTTGTATCACAAATTACTGGAATAGATAAAAATATATTAACTAAGCTTGAAAATAACGAGCAATTAGATGAAAAAGAACTTGAAGAATATAACAATATTAAGTATAGTTATAGTAAAAATGAAGGATTATTGCGTTATGAAAATTTCGAGGTAAGTGACTCTACAATGTCAACAGTATTATCGCTTGCAGTAGTTGTAATAGTAATAATAATTGTTACAAGTATTTTTTGCATACGAAATAGTTTTGCTATATCTATTACAGAAAAAATGAGACAGTATGGAATGCTTGCATCTGTTGGAACTACTCCAAAACAAATAAAGAAAAACGTGTTATATGAAGCTATGATACTTGCACTTATTGCAATACCGATTGGAATTTTATGTGGATTATTTGCAGATTTTATTCTATTAAAAGTAATTGGTACACTTTTAGCAGATGCTTTGAATAATTTAAAATTTATATTTAGCATATCTTGGTTATCACTAGTATTTGTAATTTTACTTGCTATAATAACAATATATTTATCTGCTATATCATCAGCAAGAAGAGCATCTAAAGTATCACCAATTGAAGCTATAAGAGGAAATAATGATATAAAGATTAATCCTAAGAAAATTAGATCTTCAAAAATAGTAGAAAAATTATTTGGTATAGGTGGAAAAATAGCAGATAAAAATTTAAAAAGAAATAAGAAGAAATATAGAACAACAGTAATTTCTATTGTTGTAAGTGTATCAATATTTATAGCTATGTCATCTTTTATTGATTAT
Source organism: uncultured Clostridia bacterium (assembly GCA_944388585.1). Lineage (GTDB taxonomy): Bacteria > Bacillota > Clostridia > TANB77 > CAG-465 > CAG-465. The sequence goes on along the minus strand of CALXJI010000001.1, from coordinate 264,938 downwards.
GCTATGAATGCATCTTCTGTATATTACAATAATACATCATATAATTTATATGTAAGAGATGGGGTAGAAGATAGTTATAAAGAGATAGCAAAATTTTCAGGGGTTGAAGAGTATTCTATAGTAAGATTGTCAAATTTTTATGTAGATACTAATACGATAAAAGGTAATGAAGATTTAAGAGGAGGAGATGAATCTTCACAAATTCCTATTTCTATCATTGCTTTAGGAGATGAAGAATATAGAAGATATGTAAATGAGCTTGGATTAAATTATAATGATGCTAAAGATAAAGCAATTTTAATAGATGACTATACACAATATATAGTTGATGAAGAAAATAAAGGTAAGTATATTATGAAAAGAGTGTATACTTATGAAAAAGGAGATACTATTTTAGGTAGTTTTGAAGATGAAGGAGTAAAAGATACTTCTTTAGAGATTGCAGCAGTTGGAACAACAAGACCTATGGGACTTGAAAATGTAACTAGTTCATATGGATATTTAGTAATAAGTGATGATTTTTATAACAGAAATGTAAAAGATACATATGCTCAGGAGTTATATATAAAATGTAATAATTCAAATAAACTTGAAGGCCAGATAATGCAAGAATATGATGACTTAATAGTATATAATTTAGATGAGCAAATGCAACAAGAGCAATCTGTTTATCTTGTAATTCAAATTTTCCTTTATGGCTTTATAACTGTTATATCATTAATAGGAATTACAAATATATTTAACACGATAACTACTAATATGAATTTAAGAAGTAGAGAATTTGCAATGTTAAAATCTATTGGAATGACAAATAAAGAATTTAATAAAATGATAAGACTTGAAAGTATTTTATATGGACTAAAATCTTTACTAATAGGAATACCAATAGGAATTATATTGTCATATTTAGTATATAAAGCAGTCTCTGGTGGAATAGAGATGGAATTTATTTTACCAATAAATAGTATAATTATATCTATAGTTGTTGTAATGCTACTTATAATTTTCATTATGAGATATTCACTATCAAAAATAAATAAACAAAACATAATTGAAACAATTAGAAAAGATAATATATAAATAAAATACCTTACTAGTAAATTAGTAAGGTATTTTTTGTAATTAAAAAGTAATAATTCATCATATTTTTAATAATTTTTGAATAAACTATTGACAGTTGAACAGTTATTCACATATAATATTATTAAAGTTGAATGAATATTCAACTAATAAGGAGGTAATAAATGTCTAAGAATGAATTTATATGTGATTGTAATGTTATACATAAATATGTAGTTGAAAAAACTATAAAAAATATGCCAGATGCAGATACATTTAATAAGCTTGCAGATTTTTTTAAAATTTTAGGTGATACTACAAGAGCTAAGATATTATCTGCACTTGATCAAAATGAGATGTGTGTATGTGATATAGCAAATGTACTTGGAATGAGTAAATCTTCAATATCACATCAACTTGGAACTTTAAGAAGAAGTGGAATAGTTAAATGTAGAAAGGTAGGAAAAGAAGTTTTTTATATGCTAGATGATGATCATGTTCAAAAAGTTTTTGAAATAGGTATGGAACATATAGAACATAAAAAGTAATAGGAGGTAATTAAAATGAAGAATAAATTTAAAATTAAAGGATTAGATTGTGCAAATTGTGCTGCAGAACTTGAAAGAGCAATTCAAAAGATTGAAGGAGTACAAAGTGCAAGTATCAGTTTTATGACAGAAAAATTAGTTATTGAATGTGATGAAACACAAAGAGATGAAATTATAAAAAATATAAAAAAAGTAATAAAAAGAGAAGAACCTGATGTAGATATAGAGGAAGCATAGGTGAGAATATGAGAAAAAAATTAATTAAAATTATAATAGCATTTATACTTTTTCTAATAACTATGATTTTTAAAGCAGAAAATGAATGGATAAATATTGGCTTATATGTTATATCATATATTATTGTTGGATTTGAGATAATAAGAAAAGCTTTAAGAAATATAACTAGAGGAAAAGTATTTGATGAAAATTTTTTAATGACAGTTGCAACAATAGGGGCTTTTGGTATTGGCGAGTATCCAGAAGCTGTTGCTGTTATGCTTTTTTATCAAGTAGGTGAATTATTTCAAAGTTATGCAGTGGATAAATCTAGAAAATCAATATCAAGTTTAATGGATATAAGACCAGACTTTGCAAATGTTGAAAAAGAAGGAAATGTTGAAAAAGTAGATCCAGACGATGTAGAAATAGGAGATATTATTATAATAAAACCTGGTGAGAAAGTACCACTTGATGGAGTTATATTAGAGGGAAAATCAAGTTTTGACACTAAAGCATTAACTGGTGAGTCTTTACCTACAGATGTAACAGAAGGAGAAGAAATTTTAAGTGGCTGTATAAATTTAAATGGAGTATTAAGAGTAGAGGTTACAAAAGAATATGGGCAGTCTACAGTAAGCAAAATACTTGATTTAGTAGAAAATGCAAGTAGCAAAAAATCAAAATCTGAAAACTTTATAACTAAATTTGCAAGATATTATACGCCAATAGTTGTAATTATAGCATTATTTCTTGCATTATTTCCTCCACTTGTTATAGATGGAGCAACATTTTCAGATTGGATTTATAGAGCGCTATCCTTTTTAGTAGTATCTTGCCCATGTGCATTAGTTATATCAATACCATTAAGCTTCTTTGGTGGAATTGGTGGAGCTTCTAAAATGGGAATATTGATTAAAGGAAGTAATTATTTAGAAGCAATATCTAAAGCTGAAATTGTTGTTTTTGATAAAACAGGCACTCTTACAGAGGGAAACTTTGAAGTGCAAAAAATTATGCCTGTAAATATTACAGAGGAAGAATTATTAAAAATAGTAGCATATGCAGAAAATTATTCTAATCATCCTATATCTTTATCTGTTAAAAATGCATATAGTAGAAAAATAAATGAAGTAGATATACAAAGTACACAGGAACTATCTGGTATGGGAATTGTTGCAAAAATTTGGGATAGAGATATAATTGTTGGAAATGAAAAACTAATGAGAGAAAAAGAAATAGAGTTTTTAAAAACAGATGATGTAGGCACTGTATTATATGTTGCAATAGATAATAAATATGTAGGATATATATTAATTGCAGACAAGATAAAAGATGATGCTAAAAAGGCAATAGAAGAATTAAAGAAAAATAATGTAAAAGAGACTGTAATGCTTACAGGAGATAAAAAAAGTGTTGGGGAAGATGTAGCACAAAAACTTGGACTAGATAAAGTATATACAGAGCTTCTTCCAGACGGAAAAGTAAAAAAAGTAGAAAAATTACTTAAAGAAAAAAGTGAAAATGGTAAGCTTGTATTTGTAGGGGACGGAATAAATGATGCTCCAGTACTTGCTTTAGCAGATATTGGTGTTGCTATGGGAGGCTTAGGATCAGATGCTGCAATAGAGGCAGCAGATGTTGTAATAATGACAGATGAACCATCAAAAATTGTAAATACTATAAAACTTTCTAAAAAAACAATGAGAATTGTAAAGGAAAATATAGTTTTTGCAATTTTTGTAAAAGTACTTATATTAATGCTTAGTGCAATAGGTCTTTCTACAATGTGGGAGGCAGTATTTGCAGATGTTGGTGTATCAGTAATAGCAATTATAAATGCACTACGAGTTTTAAGAGTAAAAAATAATAAATAAAAGCTACTTTTAAATGTAGCTTTTATTCATTAAAATATGACAAAATATATTTTTATTACTGTATTATATTTATTTACAAAATTTTTAATGAGGTATATAATAAATATGTACTATAGTAAAATAGCTAAATAAGGAGATAGTTATGGATTTTGTTTTTGAAAGAAAAATAAATTATCATGAAACAGATAGAATGGGAGTAGTTCATCATTCAAATTATATAAAGTATATGGAAGAGGCAAGATGTGATTGGCTAGAAAGTGTAGATATGCCATTTTCACTTTTAGAAGAAAATGGTATAACAATACCAGTACTTGGAGTAAGTTGTCAATATAAGTATCATGTTACTTTTGGGGATACAGTAATAATTAAGCCATATGTTAAAGAATATACTGGAATAAGAATGACAGTAGGATATACTATGGAAGATAAAAAGACTGGAAAAACAGTACTTGTGGGTGAGACTAAACACTGTTTTACAGATAGGAATTTAAGACCAATCAATCTTAAAAAACGTGCACCACAATTTAGCAGTAAATTTGAAAATCTTTTAGAAAAATAAGAAAGGATGAGTTATATGAAAGAATTTAAAATAAAAGTCAATGGAATGGTATGTACAGGCTGTGAAAATAGAGTAAAAAATGCATTATCTACAATTGATGGAGTAAAAGAAGTTATAGCAGATTATAAAACAGGAGATGTAGAAGTAGTAACTCAAGATAATGTAGAATTAAATATGCTTGAAGAAAAGATAGATGATATTGGATTTGAAGTAGTAAAGGAATAATAATATGAAAAAGATAATACTATCAATAGATGGCATGACATGTTCTGCTTGTTCTAATGGTTTAGAAAAATATTTAAATAAGCAAAATGGAATAATGCAAGCAAATGTTAATTTGGTAATGGCAAATGCAAGTATTATTTATGATGAAAATATATTAAATATAGATAAACTTAACGAATTTGTAAAGCAGGCAGGATTTAAAAGTTTAGGCGAGTTTAAGCAGATAAATTTAGAGAAAAAAAGTAAAAATGAAAAAATTAAGTTTATAGTATTTACAATTCTTGCTATATTACTTATGTACATTTCAATGGGACATATGGTAAACCTACCAATTATAGAATTTTTAGATGTAAATATTAATCCGATTAATTATACAGTTTGTCTGTTTATATTTGCTATTGTATTTTTAATCTATGGCTTTGATATTTTAAAAAATGGATATAAAAATCTAATTCACTTAACACCTAACATGGATACACTTGTAGGAATAGGTGTGTTAAGTAGTTTTTTATATAGCATTTATAGTATGGTAATGATAATTAATGGCAATACTGAAAATATACATAGTTTATATTTTGAATCTACAGCTATAGTTATATATTTTATAAAACTTGGAAGATATTTAGATGGAATGAGTAAAGATAAAACTAAAGATGCTATACAAAAATTAGTAAAAATTACACCAAATCAAGCAACAATTAAAGTAGATGGACAAGAGAAGATAGTTACTTTAGATGAAATAAAAAAAGGAAATATTGTTGTTAGTAAACCAGGAGAGAAGATAGCTGTAGACGGAGAGATAATAGAAGGTACAGCTCATTTTGATGAGTCATTTATAACTGGTGAGAGTAAACCTTCTACAAAAAAAGTTGGAGATAAAGTTATAGCTGGAAGTATAAATTATGATGGATATATAGAATATAAAGCTGAAAAAATAGGCAGAGAATCTACAATTTCAGAAATAGTAAGACTTGTAATTGAAGCAAGTAATACAAAAGCTCCAATTGCCAAAATAGCAGATACAGTATCTAGTTATTTTGTACCAGCGGTAATTGTAATTGCTATTTTAACTTTTATTGTTTATTTATTATTAGGATATAATTTTTCAGATAGTTTAATAAGGTTTGTTACAGTATTAGTTGTAGCGTGTCCATGTAGTTTAGGACTTGCAACTCCACTTGCAATAGTAGTTTCAGAAGGATTATGTGCAAGTAATGGAATACTTGTTAAAAAAAGTGAAGTACTTGAGAATGCTAGAAAAGCAACTACTATAGTTTTAGATAAAACAGGAACTATAACTTATGGTAAACTTAAAATATCTAAAATAAAAAATTATAGTAATTTAGAAGATAAAGAAATTCTAAGGTATGTAGCAAGCATTGAATCAAAATCTACACATCCTATAGGAAAAGCTTTTGAAGAGTATTTACAAAAAGAAAATATAGTAAAATTAACAGTAGAAGATTTTGAAAATATAGCAGGATTTGGTATAGTAGGTAAAGTAGAAAATAAAAAATTAATTATTGGAAATTCTAAAATACTTAAAAAATATAATATAGAAAATAAATATGAAAATGATGAAAAAGAGCTTGCAGATGAAGGAAATAGTATAGTATATGTTGCAGACGAGGAAAATATATTAGCGTTAATTGGTGTAAATGATATTATAAGAGAAAATGTTGTAGATGTTATAAGTAAATTAAATAAAGAAAAAATAGAAACTATTATGCTAACAGGAGATAATGAAAATACAGCTCAAAAAATAGCTAAAGAAATTGGAATTTCAAAAGTTATATCAAATGTATTACCAGCTCAAAAAACAGAGGTAATAAAAAAATTAAGATCAGAAAATAATTTTGTTATAATGTGTGGAGATGGTATAAATGATAGTCCAGCACTTGCAAGTGCTGATATTGGTATTAGTGTAAATAGTGGTACAGACATAGCTATAGATTCATCTGATGTAATACTTACTAAAAATGATTTAAATGGCATATTAAATTTAATAAGCATTAGTAAAAAGACTGTTAGAAATATAAAACAAAATTTATTTTGGGCTTTCTTTTATAATGTTTTAATGATACCTATTGCTATGGGAGTTTTTTCAGGATTTGGAATAACTATAACTCCTATGATAGCAAGTATTGCAATGATGTTTAGTAGTATAACTGTAATACTTAATGCGTTAAGACTTAAGAATATAAAACTTAAATAAGGGGAATATTAATATGAGTTATAAAATAGGAATAATCGGATGTGGAAATGTAGGCATAAGTTATGCATATTCATTAATAAATCAAGCATTAGATGTGTATGAGATTGTTTTAATAGATATAAATAAAGAAAGGACACAAGGTCAAGCACAAGATCTATGTCATAGTATAGCGACTTCAAAAAGCTATATAATTAATATATATTATGGAGATTATAGTAGCGTAGATGATGCAGATATATTATGTATTACAGCTGGTATGCCTCAAGGAAGTGCAAAAACTTCTAGAATGGAAGATATAACAGGTGCAAATAAAATAATAGATGATATAATGAAAAATATAAATTCTACAAAATTTAGTGGAATAATTCTTGTTGCAAGTAATCCGTTAGACATAATGACATATAAAATAGCAAAATTATATAATAATCAATATAGCAAAGTTATAGGGTCTGGTACACTTTTAGATAGCTCAAGACTTATATATGAATTATCTAGTAAGCTAAGTTTTCCAATTAAAAGCATAAGTGGAATGGTGTGTGGTGAACATGGAGATTCTCAGTTTGTAGTATGGTCATCCGTAAAGGTAGCACAAAATTATTCAATAGATGACTATATAACTCAAAAAGAAAAGTTAGAAATAGAAGAAAAAGTAAAACATGATGGTTTTAGTGTTGCAAAGTTACAAGGATATACTTGTTTTGGTATTGCAACTGCACTTTCAAGAATTACAAGAGCTATAATAAATGATGAAAAAGTAGAGTTTCCAGTATCTACATATGATAAAGAGAATGATGTGTATATTAGTTCATTAAGTAGAATAGGAAAATATGGAGTAGAAGAAAATAAGCTTTATTCTTTTAATAAAAACGAACAAGAATTATATGATTTATCTTGTAGAATAATAAAAGAAGGTATAAATTCTATTAATATTTAATAAAGTAAAGCTTTTTTGCTTGACTTTACATAAAAAGAGTGATATAATAAAGGCATAGTAAAATTATTAAACTAAAAAAATGATTATTTTTTAAGATAGCCTTCAAAGATCAACCCGTACGGTGAGGAGATGGATCCGTATGCCGAAGGAGATATATTTTAAAAAAAACTTATATGTGTCATCCTTTCTTACATATAAGGATATATTTTTTGAGTTTAGTTTTGCTATTCTTCTTTTAATAATTTTTTTGGTACTAGGTTTAAAAACCTAGTACTTTTTTATGCAGAAATAGAAATGTAATTTAAAAGTAACATGAAAGTAAAAAAAAAGAATATTTAGTATTTAACTCTATACTTATATTTGAAATTATGCCTTGAAATGATATAATAAAAATGTGAAACTTATTATGGAGAGGTGATAATATAATGAAAATTAAGCTACAGCATTTTCTGTTTATTTTTGTATTAGTTAGCATAATGTTTGTTGCAAATAAACAAGAAGTAAATGCTGAACTGATGATGAATGAATACCCTGGTTTTGGAGTTGTAGCACCATTAAATGTAATGGTAAGTGGAAATCTTACTAGTGCGGTTTATGCATATAAAACACCAGCTTATGGTGCAGGCATGCCTACTACAACTGATTTACCAGTACCATTTAATGAAGTACATTTCAATTTAAGTGGAAATACTCATACTTTTTATGTAGCTAAAGAAAATTCAACAGGAAATTGTTACTTATTTTATTGTGTAGGATATGGTATGCCACTTAACAATGGTTATACAATGTATGAAAATAACGATGCAATTGGAGTTTTTGGAAGACCACTTACAGCTGAAGAAAAAAATATTGCAAGCTTAGTATTTATATACGGCTTTGATACTCCAAGTGCAAAATCTGATCCTTTAGAGATTAGAAATACACCAGGATATGTTAGTTGGAATGGACCAAGAGTATGGGCTACACAAGTCGCAATGTGGATTGCTACTACAGGTAATTGGGGTGGACCAGATCAAGATAGAATAGCAAACAGTTTATTAGATGATCCTAATGATCCAACTAGAGATGCAATGGCAGAATATAATATAATAAAAACAAATGTCGATAAAGCTTTAAAAATGCCAAGCTTTATATCTTCAAGTCCTGATACTGCACAAACAGTTGAATTAAAATGGAATGGAACAAGATTTGAAGCAAGATTAACAGATACAAATGAAATGAATACTGCTGAAAGAGTAGAGATTAACTATCATTATGAAGGACTTAATTTTGAAAAAAATGGAAATGAATTAATTATTTGGACTAATGATGTAATTGGAACTAAAGAAAATCCAGTTGTTGCAACAGCTGAAAAGGTAATTAATGGAGGAATAGGAGTTTTAAGAATATGGCAATCTACTCCAGGTACACAGCCTTTAGCAAGAAATGTTCCACTTCCTAGAACACCAGAAGTGGGTTATTTAAAAGTATGTACAGAAGGACTAGGAAACTTAGTTATTGAGAAAAAAGATGAGCATGATAAATATAGAGAAGGTGCAAAATTTAAAGTTGAAGGTCCAAGTGGTACATTCTATCCAGTAACAGGAGCAGATGGAATAGCAAGATTAGATAATATATTAATGGGAACATATACTATAACAGAGATAGAAGCACCAGAAGGTGCAGTACTTAATCCAGAAGTTAAAACAGTTGAAGTTACAGTAACTCCTGGACAAACTGTTACATTTACATGGTCAAATCCTTATCCTAATGGAAGTGCACAACTTACAAAGTATGATGAAGATACCCAAGGAGAGCCAAAAGGATCTGCAACACTTGCTGGAGCAGTATATAATTTATATGCTGCAGAACAGATAAAGGAAGGCCCAACAACAATATATGAGGCAAATGCAATAGTAAGAGAAAATCTAGTAACAAATGAAAATGGAGAAACACCAGTAGTAGATAATTTACCAGTAGGAAGTTATTATTACAAAGAAATAAAACCATCAGAAGGATTTAATATAAATCCAGATAGAGTAGATTTTGATATAGAATATGTAGATCAAAATACACCAGTAATTCCAAAAGTAAACAATGTAGCACCAGAGCCACCAATATATGGAAATATAGAAATAGTAAAGAAACTAGAAGGAACAGATTATGATCCAGAGACTTTAGAAAGTGGAGTACAATTTAAAGCAACATATATAGATGAAGATGGAAATAGACATGAAGATCAAGTATACTATTCAAATATATCAGGCGAAGATGGTATATGTAGAATAGAAAAAGTACCATATGGAGATTATATAGTAGAACAAACTATGGTACCAGTAGATTCACTAAAAATAGATGATTTTAATGTAGAAGTAACAGAAAATGATTATACATATAAATATGAGAAGACAAATCCAATAAAGAAAATAGGAATAAAGATAAGAAAAGTTGACTCAGATAGAGAGGAAACAGATGATCCAGATTATACAAAAGGTGATGCAGAACTTAAAGGTGCAGAATATACAATATATAGAGATGAAAATTTAACACAAGTAGTAGATGTATTAGTAGTAGATCATCAAGATGAAGAAGGATATTGGTGTGCACAGTCAGGAACATTAAAGTGTGGAACATATTATGTAAAAGAGACAAAAGCACCAAAAGGATATTTACCAGACGAAACAATACATGTATATAGTCAAGAACCAGAAGATCAAGATATAGAATATGTGGAATTAACAAAAGTTTCAAAAGATAAAATTATTAGAGGAAAAGTACAAGTAATTAAGATGGACAATGATAATGACAATGATGATTCAGAAAATGATACAGATAAAAATTCAGCAACAGGTGCTGAATTAAGACTAGCTTTAATATCAGATCCATCAGAATTCTATGATGTTGAAATAGATGAAAATGGATATGCAACATTTGTAGATGAAGACTTTAAGAAAAAATATCCAGATGTAGAGTTTACAATTCCATATGGAGAGTATGAAATAACAGAGATAAAAGCAAGTGATAGTGGAGAAAATACATATTATGCAATTCAACCAGAAAAAGTAAATATTAATGTAGATGGTGAAACAGAAGAAAGAATTCTTATGGATGAACCAGTACCAATGTATTTACAAGTTATGAAGATGGATCTAGAAGACAATAGAACTGTTGCTTTAGCAGGAGCAGGATTTAAAATTTGGAGCATCAATGATGGAGGATTTGTAAGTTTATATGATTCTTCAGATGACAAGAAAATTGATACATTCTATACAGGTGAAAACGGATACTTTATAACACCAGAAAAGTTATATGCAGGGGAATATATAGTGTATGAAGTAGAAGCGCCAAAAGGATATGCTTTAAATGAAGAATGGAAGATGCCAACAAAAGAAGATGGAAAAACAATAGATGAAAGTAAACTAGGAGTGGTAGGAGAAGGTGGTAAATACGTAAAAATAGATAAACAAGCATTAGGATTAGCAAATAATGCAGAATATCCAGGAATAGATGTAGGAGATTTAATATATGAAGTAGAAATGCCAGATAAAAGAGTAAAAGGAAAAATAGTAGTATATAAAACAGGTGAAATGCTAACAGATGTGACAATAACAAGTGGAGAATATGGAACAGAAAAAAAACCTGTATATGATAATAGAGGACTTGAAGGAGTAACATACGAAATATATACAAAGGAAGCTATAGTATCACCAGATGGAAAAGAAACATATAAAGAAGCAAATCAAAAAGTAGATACAATAACAACAGATGAAAATGGATATGCAGAATCAAAAGAACTAGATCTAGGAAAATATTATGTAAAAGAAGTAAGTACAAGCGACGATAGAGTAATAGTAAATGATGAACCAGTAGACGTTGAACTAAAATATGAAGGACAAGAAGTGCCAGTAGTAACAGAAAACTTAGAGTTGGAAAATGAAAATAAAAATGCAAAATTAATTTTTGATAAAATATTTGAAGAGTCAGAGTATGATATAGAAGAAGAAAAATATGCAGTATTTGGAGTATATGCAGGACATGATATAAAAGATTACAAAGGAAAAGTAGTAATAAATAATGGAGATTTAATACAAACAATAAAAGTAAATGATACTACTACAATAGAAGAAACATTAAATTTACCAGCAGGAGAATACTATTATCAAGAAATAGAAGCATCACCATCATATACACCAGACGAAAATAAGTATAATTTTATAATAGATTATGAAAAGGATGTACCAGTTATAGAAATAGAAGGAAAAGATGTAACAAATCCATTAGAAGAAGCAAATTTAATGCTATTAAAATTAAGTACATCAACATTTTTAGATAGAACTGGCTTATATGGATCAAATGATATTGATGCAGAAGAATTAGAAAATTTATCACAGCAATTATTAGAACAAATTAGAAATTTGTCAAGAGATAAATTAATTGAATATTTAGAAGAAAATAATTCTAATTATTTATTAGAAGGAGCGGAGTATTCAATATATTTAGATGAAGATTGTACAAAGCCATTAAAATATAAAGATGGAACAGAAGTAAAAATAGTAACAGACGAACATGGATTAGCAGAAGTTAAAGGATTACTATTAGGAGTATATTATTTAAAAGAAACTAAGGCTCCAGTAGAGGCAGAACTTGCAGATGAAGTGGTAAGAATAGAGTTGACAACATTAGATACTGAAGGAGAATTGGCATATAGACTATTATTTGATAAAGTATATGGATTTACATTTGATAAAAAAGATGTGTTTACAGGAGACAGAGTAGAGAATTGCGAGTTCGTAATTTTAGATAAAAATATGGAAGAAATTGCAAGTTTTACAACAGATGAAGAAGGAAAAGCAGAAATTCCATTAGATATGCTTGACCAAGGAGAGACATATTACTATCAAGAAATAGAAGCACCAGACATATATAAAGAAGATGGAAAATTATACAAATTAAATACAGAGCCACATAAATTTGTACTAGACTATACAATAGACTATGAAAAAGAAGAAATTGTATGGAATAACGAAAACAAAGAAGTGGTAGATAACTATAGACCAGTAATAAAAGAGTTAATAGTTAAAAAGACAGATGAAGAGACAGGAGAGCCATTACAAGGATGTAAATTCTCAATAGTATTACTAGATGAAAATGGAGAACCATATGTAAATGAAGCAGGAGAAACAGTATACTTAGTAAAAGATGCAGTAACAGATGAAAATGGAGAATATAGAGTAGAAGAACCAGTATATGGAACATATAAGTTTATCGAAGTAGAAGCACCAGAAGGATATGATCTAGCAGAACAAGAAATGGAAGGATATGAATTTACAATAAATGATGAAACACCAGATACACTAATATTTGAAGTAACAAACACAGGAGATATAGCAGTAGTGGCAATAGCAGTAGTTGCAGTGGTATGTATAGCAGGAATAGTATTTGTTGTACTAAGAAATAAAAGAAAAATAGCATAATATATAAGTTATATTTTAAGAAAGTTTAGAGTTTTTCTAAACTTTCTTTTTGCTTATTGAAATGTAATGAAAATGAAATAATAACTATTAAATTCTAATTATATTAAAATTTTTAAGATACTAATTATTTTTATATGATATAATAGTATCATGGAGGGGACATATATGAAAAAGAGAATGAAATATATATTTTTTATAATAATTCTTACTTTAATGTTAACAACAATTCCTTCAATTTATGCTTATGAAGGAGTAGATTTTGGAAGCAATAATGGATATGTAGTACATAATGGAAGTAAACTAGATTACATATCAGTAAATGGCAGTCCTTATGTAACAACATATAAGACACTAGTTCCTAGTGGCCATACAGAGCCAGGAACTTTTATAGCTTTTTGTATTGACCATATATTTGATACTCCAACAGAAAATTGGAGATATAATTGGTGGAACTATGGAAAGAGAGAAGTTACTTATTGTTTAAAAAATGGTTATCCATATGTACATTTTACAGGGGATAACAATAAGGATTATTATATTACAAATATAGCACTTCAAATATTACTTCAGGATGATAGAGGATATTCAAATGGCGGTAAGCCTGTAGAAACTAATTTATTATCTAAAGAGATTGAAAATGGAAATTGTACAGATCCTCAAGGATTAAGACCATATATAATGAAATTAGTTGAAGATTCTAGAACTAAGTCTGTAGAAATATATGTAATTCCAGGGAAGATAACACAATTGAATCCTGATGGAAATTCATATGTTACTAATAAAATTAGTGTAAGTGCAACTGTACCTATGGATAGATATGAAATATTATTAAATGATAGTGGGTGCAGTGTTGTAAGCCAAGATTCTGATGGGTTTGTTTTAAGAATACCAGATTCTGTGATTAAAGGAAATGTAAATGAAGCTATAGGAAAAATACAAGTTAAGGGGTATTTTACAGGTGGAATAAGTGCAGTATTTGGAGGCGTATATGAACAACAAAGAGTTGTGACTTTACAAGATTTTGAAGACTTGAAAAATATAACTATTGATATAGGAAATTTAACTATTGAAAAAAAGGATGAACATAATCAATTTAGGGAAGGAGCAAAATTTAAAGTAGAAGGACCAAGTGGAACATTTTATCCAATAACAGGAACAGATGGAAAAGCATATGTAAATAATATAGTTGCTGGTATATATACAATTACAGAAATAGAAGCACCAGAAGGTACAGTACTTAATCCTGAAATAAAAACAGTTGAAGTTACTATAACACCTGGACAAACTGTTACATTTACTTGTACTAATCCTTATCCAAGAGGAAGTGCAACACTTTCAAAATATGATAAAGATAATCCAGGAAATACAAAAGGAGATGCAACACTTGCAGGAGCAATATATAATTTATATGCAGCAGAAACTATAAAAGAAGGCGAAGAAACAATTTATACTGCAAATCAAATCGTAAAAGAAAATATAGTAACGGATGAATATGGAAATACAGAGGTGATAACAAATTTACCAGTAGGAAATTATTATTATAAAGAAATAAAACCATCAGAGGGATTTAATATAAATCCAGATAGAGTAGATTTTACTATTAAATATATAGATCAAAATACACCAGTAATACCAACAGTAGAAAATGTAGCACCCGAGTCACCTATATATGGAAATATAAGAATAGTAAAAAAACTAGAAGCAACAGATTATGATCCACAGAAATTATTAAAAGATGTACAATTTAAAGCAACATATGTAGATGAAAGTGGAACAAAGCATGAAGATCAAGTATATTATTCAAATGTATCAGGAGAAGATGGTATATGTGAAATTAATCATATTCCGTATGGTACATATGAGATAGAAGAAATAAAATATCCAAAAGAAGCAAGAAAAATAGAAAACTTTACAGTTGAAGTTAGAGAGC
The DNA here is from genome assembly GCA_944388585.1 of uncultured Clostridia bacterium. Lineage (GTDB taxonomy): Bacteria > Bacillota > Clostridia > TANB77 > CAG-465 > CAG-465. Next base: position 249,922 of record CALXJI010000001.1, on the reverse strand, counting down.
ATAATAAGACAATAGAAATAGAAAAAGAAGATCCTATAGTAGATATGCGAATAGAAGTATATAAAGAAGTAGTAGTAGAAGAAGGAGAAGCAACAGATGCTAAAGCAGAAGGGGCATATTTTACAGTATATAGAGATGAAGCATGTGAAGATAAGGTGTGTGTAATAGGACCAACAGATGAAAATGGATATGCAATATCTGGAACAATGGTAATGGGAACATATTATTTAAAAGAGACAACATTTCCAGAGGGAATAGATGAAAATGCAATAATACCAGGAGAAGATGTATCATATAAAGATAAAGTATATACAGTAACATATGAAGATACAAGTGAAGGAACAGAGCCAGCAAAAATAGGAATAAAGATAATAAATGTACCAATAAGAAATAGTATAGAAATGATAAAAACAGTAGGAGAGACAACAAGTAGTGAGAAATCACCACTTAAGGGAGCAGAATTTACAGCAACATTAATATCAAGTAAGGGAACAGAAAATGAATTTTCAAGAAAATGTACAGCGCCAACAGATGAGAATGGATACTGTATAATAGAAGATTTGCCATATGGAGAATATATAATAGAAGAGACAACAGTGCCAGATATAACATTAAAATGTAGTGATTTTAAATTATTTGTAGAAAAGACAGAAGAGGATTTAGGAAGAAAATATCAAATGACAGATGTAGAGTTTGTAGATCCAAAAAATACATTAGATGATGTAGTAAAAGACTGGTTAGATCAAAATGGATATTTGGAAGATGAGCCAAAAACAATGAAGATAAAAATAAAAAAGGTAGATGCAAATAGAGAAGAAACAGATGAACCAGATATGACACAAGGAGATGCAACACTTGAAGGAGCAATATATCAATTATATAAATATAATGAAGAAAAAGGTGATTATTCAACGCATGTATATGATATAACAGTAGATCATAAAGATGAAGACGGATATTGGTGTGCAGAGACAGGAGATTTACTAGTAGGAAAATACATGATAAAAGAAAAGATAAAATATACAGAGATAAAAGATGGAGTAACATATAATTATTCATATGCAGAGGGATATTTAGCAGATCCAAAAGAATATTATTTTGAGCAAGTACCAGGAGAGCAAGAAGTAAAAAGAACATATCATGAAGATATATCAAGAGAAGAAGTAATAAGAGGAAGAGTAGAAGTAATAAAACAAAATAATATACCAGGACAGACAGAGGAAGTAGCATCAGCAGGAGCAATATTAAGACTTGTATTAAAATCAAATAGAGATATATATTATCAAGTAACAATAAATGAGAATGGATATGGAGAGTTTGTAGAAGAAAAGTCAAGAGAAAAATATTATCCATATACAATACCATATGGAGACTATGAATTAATAGAAATAGCAGAAAGTAATCCAGAAGAGCATACACATTGGTTTACACAACCAGAAGATATAAAAGTAGAAAAACAGATGCAAAAAGAATATAGAATAGAATCAGATGAACCAGTACCAATGTATTTACAAGTTATAAAGAAAGATTTAGAAGATAATACTACAGTTGCTTTAGAAGGAGCTGGATTTAAGATTTGGAGTATAAATGACGGTGGTTTTGTAAGTCTATATGATACTCAACAAGATAAAAAAATTGATACATTCTATACAGGTAAAAATGGATACTTTATAACACCAGAAAAGCTATATGCAGGGGAATATATAGTATATGAAGTAGACGCACCAGAAGGATATGTACTAAATGAAGAATGGAAAATGCCAACAAAAGAAGATGGAAAGACAATAGATGAAGAAAGATTAGGAGTAGTTGGAGAAGGTGGAAAACATTTAGAGATAAATAAAATATCATTAGGAATAGCAAATGATGAAGAATATCCAGGACTAGATGCAGGAGACTTAATATATAAAGTAGAAATGCCTAATGAGAGACAAAAAGGAAAAATAATAGTACATAAAACGGGAGAAGTACTAACAGATGTAAATATTATAAGTGGTGAATATGGAGCAGAAAAAACACCAGTATATGCTAATAGAGGACTTGAAGGGGTAACATACGAGATATATGCAAAAGAAGATATAGTATCACCAGATGGAAAGCAAGTATATGTAAAAGCAAATAAAAAAGTAGATACAATAATAACAGATGATAATGGATATGCAGAGTCAAGAGAACTAGATCTAGGAAAATATTACGTAAAAGAAATAAGTACAAGTGATGATAGAGTAATAGTAAATGATGAACCAGTAGATGTGGTATTAGAATATGAAGGACAAGAAGTGGAAGTGGTAACAGAAAATCTAGAGTTAGAAAATGAAAATAAAAATGCTAAATTAAGTTTTGATAAAATATTTGAAGAATCAGAATACGATATAGAAGGAGAAAAATATGCAATATTCGGAGTATATGCAGGACATGATATAAGAAATTATCAAGGAGAAATTGTAATATACACTGGAGATTTGATACAAACAATAAGAGTAGATAAGCAAGGAACAGTGGAAGAAACACTAAATTTACCAGCAGGTGAATACTATTATCAAGAAATAGAAGCATCATCTTTTTATACAAAAGATGAAAATAAATATCAGTTTGTAATAGATTATTCACAAGATGTACCACTTGTAGAAATAGAAGGTGATGATCTATTGAATCCTATAGAAGAAGCAGACTTAGTATTAATAAAATTAAGCACATCAGCAGCAATCAAAGATGAAACAGGATTATATGGTGAAGAATATGTAAGTAAATTAGATTTAGACTCAGTATCACAAAAAATATTAGAAAAAATTAATAATATGTCAAAAGAAGAAATAATAGAATATTTCAAAAATAATGATAATGAATATGTTGAAAATTTAAATTATTTATTAAAAGGAGCAGAATATTCAGTATATTTAGATGAAGAATGTACAAAACCATTAAAATATAAAGACGGAACAGAAGTAAAAATAATAACAGAAGAATATGGAGTGGCAGAATTAAAAGACTTACCATTGGATGAATATTATTTAAAAGAAACAAAGGCACCAGTTACAGCAGAATTATCTAGTGATGTAGTAAGAGTAGATTTAACTATAGGAGATGCAGAAGATAAAGACATAGGTGTAGTATGTAGAGTATTATATGATAAACCATTAGGATTTACATTTGAAAAGACAGATATATTTACAGGAGATAGAGTTGGAGATTGTAGCTTTATAATAACAGATGAAGATGGAAATCAAATAGTAGAAATGACAACAGACAAAGAAGGAAAAGCAGAAATACCAATAGATATGTTTGACCAAGGAGAGACATATTACTATCAAGAAATAGAAGCACCAGACATATATAAAGAAGATGGAAAATTATACAAATTAAATACAGAGCCACATAAATTTGTACTAGACTATACAATAGACTATGAAAAAGAAGAAATTGTATGGAATAACGAAAACAAAGAAGTGGTAGATAACTATAGACCAGTAATAAAAGAGTTAATAGTTAAAAAGACAGATGAAGAGACAGGAGAGCCATTACAAGGATGTAAATTCTCAATAGTATTACTAGATGAAAATGGAGAACCATATGTAAATGAAGCAGGAGAAACAGTATACTTAGTAAAAGATGCAGTAACAGATGAAAATGGAGAATATAGAGTAGAAGAACCAGTATATGGAACATATAAGTTTATCGAAGTAGAAGCACCAGAAGGATATGATCTAGCAGAACAAGAAATGGAAGGATATGAATTTACAATAAATGATAAAACACCAGATACACTAATATTTGAAGTAACAAACACAGGAGATATAGCAGTAGTGGCAATAGCAGTAGTAGCAGTGGTATGTATAGCAGGAATAGTATTTGTTATGATAAGACACAAAAAGCAAAAATAAATTAAATAAAAGCAGCTAATTTAGCTGCTTTTATTGTGCTTGTATTTCATCAATAGACAAAATAATTGGTTTGTTAAGTTCTTGGTCTTCTTGAAAAATTGCAAGAGTTAATTCTTTGATATCTTTTTCAGTAATATTGATTTCAATTTTTCTTGTATTAGAACCGAGAAATACTACTAATTAAGGTTTTCTTGCTATTATATAATTTTTTTTCTATACGAAATATTACTTCATTTTGTCCATGATTTTTGATATGTAAAATAATTGTTTTTGGAAATTCTTTAAAGTATTCTCCTTTTATTATAGAAATACCGTACACTTGTCCAAAATTAAAATTTACATATAACTTTTCACCAACTGGTAAATATTTTCCAAATGGTTTAGGTCCATCATAAGAAAAATAAAATAGCTTTTTATTCATTTATATCAATCCTTTCATAATTATTTTAGGTATGTATAAATTTAATGCTATAATATTATATCATAATATTTTATATTATGTCAAATAAAATATAGTTTTAAGCGATCGCCATACAAATAAAAAACTAAGAAGCATTTGCTTCTTAGACTAAATAATAAAATACATTATCCACAGAAATATCATAATTTTTAATTTCTTCAAAATTAATTGAGTCAAATCTCTTATTAATTATTTCAATTTGATAATATAATTCTTCCTTGCTTTTTTCACTAGTCATATTTCTTTTCTTACTTTCAAAATCTATAATTATTTTTGCAGCAATTGTTCTTTTAAGAACACTATTATTTTTAATTTCAAAATACAAATTATCTAATAAAGAATAATTCATATTTTTTTCTATAATATTAAAAATACAGAAACTAGAACAATTTCTACTAAATGCAAATAGAACTATATCTTCATTATTGTTATAAAAATCATTTAATTTTTCTATAATAGAATCATTTAAATATTCATCTACTATTTTTTCAGTATTAGTTATATCATATAACGATATGTCATTTAGTAAATAAAAGACATTTGTTCCTAAAGTATTTTCTAATTTAGAAAAATCTCCATATTCATTTTGATAAATCTTTAATGCTTCAAGTGTAATGAAATTTAATTCTACATTAAATTTTAGTTTTTCCTTAATTTTGCTTTCTAGATTTCTTATAAATAGGAATATATCATTGTATTTTGCAATATTAAATAAATTTCCTATTTCTTTTCCTGTTTTGTAAGTTATGTTTACGCTATTTTTGTGAAAGCAATAATCAGGACTCCTTCTTTCAATTTTCTCTTTAACTATTTTGTTTTCTTTTACCATTTTAAAATCCTCCTTTTTAATAATTTTTATTTTGGAGTTTTGTGCCTCCAAAATTTTGAAAGCATTAAATATTTTAGCTTCGGACTAATAGTATATCATTATTTACATAAAAAAGCAATAGTTTTGTTAAAATTTTTAAATATATTGAATATTTTTCTATTAAATGATAATATAGTAATAATAGCTAGGGAGGTAATTGATGTATAATTCAGATAGCAAAGACGAACAAACAAAAGAAGTAAGTATAAAATCAGTAGAAGAAAAAAATAAAAAAAGTGTAGTAGCAGGTGAAGAAATTATATTAGATGATTCTAGAAATGAAGAAACGATAAAAGATAAGAAAAGATTAAATAAAAAAATTTTAATTGGCATTATATGTATAATTTCGATTGTAATTTGTGTAGTAATATATGCCATATTAAATAATAATAAAAGTAGTGAAGACATTGTAGATATAGAAGATGAATCTAATTTAATTTCGAGTGTTACAGATACATATGAGGGATTAAATTATTTATCAGAAAAGACTATTATAAAGCAAACAGGTTTCTTCTATGATTATTCTAGAAATCTAGAAGGAAGTAAAATAGAAGTATCATATATAAAAGTAGAAGGTCTTAAAGATAATCAATTAGAAGAGAAAATAAATAATTTATTGATGGAAACAGCAAATGAGCTGTATACTGAAGAAAATGTACAAGATAGTAATGTTTTGTATGATCATATATATAACTATACGGATGTATATATTTTTAATAATGTTTTATCTACTCTTTATTGTAAAGAAGTATGTGATATAAATGGAAATATACAGTATCAATATAAAGGATTGAATGTTAATTTAAATAATTTTAGTAAAATAGAATTAAAAGATGTATTTATTAATACTACAGATATTAACACTATTATGAATGAAGATATGAAGGTATTATATAATAGTGATCATTTTGAATTTAGCATTTCTCCAAAATTTATTTATATTCCTTTAAATGGAGAAAATGTAGATAAGATAAGTCTATATGAAAATAGAAATCAAGTAGCAATTTATAAGAGATTCTATAGTAATACTAAAATGTTTGAAAAGACATATAATGCAACACCATATGTATTTACTACAAAAAAATTTATTGAAACAGATTTATATGGACTTGTAGAAGATAATATGTTTATTGATACTTATAATACATTGATAAATAATAATTATTCAGAGCCAGTAAAAGAAGCAATTGAATTTTTATATAAAGATGCAATAAACAAATCTAGAAACGTGGCATTTTCTAATCCATCTAATAGGTATTTAGTGCAAATAATACCATCTGTAAATGAAACTGAAAATAAAACTTATGAAATATTAGTAGAGTATAATATATATCAAATAGATAAGCAGTTTTTCAATGAGCATATTGTAGAATTTGTAGTGGGATCAGAAAATAAAACAGATGTAGAGCTTGAAGCAGTGGAATATTTTAATAATACTATTATGGATGCAGATCAATATTTAGAAGATAGTATAAATGATATATTAAAGCTTGAAGTAAATAGTAATGGACAGAATGTAAATCAGATACAACAAAATAATGATGTAAATGTTAATATGGGAGTTAGCTAAAAAGATTAGATATTCTCTAATCTTTTCTCTCTTTACAAATGTTTATAAATAATATATACTTTTATTAGTAGAGAATATCATCTAATTAATATGAAAGGATGTTTAAAATGAGAAATGTTTGGGAAGCCTTATCAGATTATACCAGAAGAGAAATATTAAAGATATTAAAAAAAGGGCCATTAAGTGCAGGAGAAATATATGAATTTTTTGATATTACTAAACCTTCACTTAGTCATCATTTATCTGTTTTAAAGGAATCTGGACTTGTAAAATGTAAAAAACATGGTAAAAATATAATATACTATTTAAATTTAAGTTCACTTAATGAAGTTTCAAATTATATTAGATGTTTAAAAAAGTAGGAGGGAAAATATATGAAGACAAAAAATAAAAAGAATTTTACTATTCTTTGTATAGGAGTATTAAATTTAATTTTATCCATTTTTGCTATTTCTAAACTTTCAAATAATATACCAATTAATATTTTTGAGGATAATGTTATAGACAAAATGTGTTCAAAGCAACTACTTTTAATTATTCCAATAATAGTTTTAGTAATAAGTATAATTCAGGTCATATATAGATTAAAGACAATGGACAAGGTGGTAACTAATGGAAAGAGAATAGAAGATGCTGTGTTTACTTTTATTGATGGAATATTAATATATGTAAATTGGATTTTGGTATATATAGGATATAGCTTTACTAGTACTAATTTGATAAAAGTAGAAATTCCTATTTGGTATGTTATTATGGCATTTATGGGTATAGTTATTGTTGCAATATATAGTACATTTCCAATTAATAAATTTGGTTCAAAAATAGGACTTAGAATAAAAGAAACTTTAGAAAATGAAGAAGTTTGGAGAACAGCTAATAAACTTAATGCGTTTACAGGTTTATTAAGTGGAATTGCTGTTGTACTTTTAAGTGGATATTTTATGTTATATGGATTTAATTGGATTTATCTTTTAATAATTGTAATTTTATTAGGATTACTATTATTTTATATTCCTATTCTTTATGCAAAAATGATATATCAAAAAATATCAAATAGAGTCGTAGAATAAAATATGGAGAAAAACTCCATATTTTTTTATTTTTTAAAAAGTTGACATAATTTTAGAAATCTGATATAATTTTTATATAATATTTTTTTATTTTAATAATAATTTATGAAAGAAGTGATGATATGTATGATATTTTTGTAAAGAAAATAATAAATTTAAGGTTTATGCATTTTCCAGACAATAAAATAGACTATAAATTTAGTGGAAGACCATATTTAATTTATAATATTGACAAGAAATTTGTATACTTGTTAAAATTAAGTGGAAAAAAGAGTGACAAAGGAGAACAATATTATTATGAAATACTTCCTGATAATATTAATAAGCTAAATAAGAAAAGCTACATTGATCTTAAATATTTTTTGATTTTTGAAATAGAAGAATTGGAAAGTATTGTTGTAACACAGCAAATGGAATATAATTTAAAAGAATATGGAGCTATAAATAGTGAACAATTAGAAGAAATTTTAAATAAAATGAAATCATTATATGTTAATAATTTAAACTTTGTATAAAAAGAGCTTAGGCTCTTTTTTCTTGCTTTTGACTTTATTTTGCAAAAATGGTATAATTATTTACGTTTTCTAAAAGAGATATATTTACTAATGTAAAATATGACATTCATTTAAAATTTTAAATGTAAGGGGGAATGGATATGGTAATTAAGAGATTAAAAAAAGATTTTACCATTTTAGATAATAAGCTAATAGCACATAAAGGAATATATGGATATTCAAATAAGCTAAAGAAAAAGATTGAACCTAATAGCTTTTTATCATGCAAAATTGCAATCGACAATGGAATTCCATTTGAATGTGATATAAGAAATACATCAGATAATATTGCTGTTTTAGCTCATGATAATGTAATAGAAAATAATGGCGTTAAAGTAAAAGTAAATAAACATACGTATAATGAACTATTGGAATTGCTAGAAGATAAAGCACCTTCTAAACTTGAAGATGTTTTAAAATATAATAATTCAAGAGTAAGCGTAATTGTTGATGCTAAAGAGGCACATATATTTTATTCTAAGTATCGAGATAATTTAGCTAATCTTTTGAATAAATACGCAATAGATGGTGAAATAATGTTACAATCTTTTAATCCTTTTTTTATGTTATCTATGAGAAATCATCTAAAAGGAGTTTTAACAGGACAACTTATTTGTAGGGGTAAAACAATACTTGATTCATTTAAAGCTCCTAAAAGAGTAGCTTATGCATATGAAAGAATAATATCACTTATATGCTTTATTGCAAGAACAGATGTTATAAATATGGAAAATCATGAAGATGAAAGGTGGCATAAAGCAACTAGGTTTTTTATATCCAAAGAGGAAAGCATAAAGATAAAAACAAAACGAGATAAACTTTTAGATAAAATTGAAAATTCTATATATAAGGGTAGGTATAGGATAATAAAATTAACAGATAAAATACAACTAAAACTTGTTAAGATGGCACATGAGCTTACTAAAAAACCTGTATTATCTTTTACTATAACAGATAAAAATGATTTTAGCTGTATGGAAAATTTATATATAGTAAGCTATATTGCAGATTTTAGTGAATTAGGAATTGAAAAATATATAGAAAAGATGAAAAAAATAAAAAATCAGTAAAATTTTACTGGTTTTTTTATTTTTTGACACATTTTTTAAACAATTTATTATATTAAACTATTGCTATATTTTTAAATTTAATGTATAATCTAAATGGATGTATATTTGTAAATTTTATGCTTTTAAAATTACATAATATGCTTCTAAGGGGAATAATCAGTAGATATAATTAATAATTTTTTATTACATATAAACTGAATTTAAAATGTACATTGACAAATAAATATAAAGGAGGATAGTTAAATGCTAATAGGAATAGTAGGTTCTGTGAGTTTTATTATAGGATCTGTAATTTTCTTTTTTGTTGGAATGAAGTACAGAAAGAGTATTGCAGAAGCTTCAATAGGCTCAGCAGAAGAACAAGCTGAAAAGATTATTAATGACAGTAAATTAGACGCTGAAAGAATAAAAAAAGAAGCTGTTTTACAAGCTAAAGATGAAATGATGAAAAGAAAAGACGAGCTTGAAACAGAAGCTAAGATTAGAAAAAAAGAAATGCAAGATCTTGAAAACAGAATAAATCAAAGACAAGATTTAGTAGATAAAAGAGCAGCGCTAATTGAAGAAAAAGAAAATAGTATTACTAAAAGAAATGAAGAACTAAATAAAAAAGAAAAAGAATTAGAAAATTCTAAGCAAAGAGAGATAGAAGCTCTAGGAAAAATAGCTAAAATGAGTGTTGAAGAAGCAAAAGAAGCTATTATGAAAGAATTAAAAGATGACATGACAAAAGAAATGGCAGAGTATATAAGAAAAGAAGAAGAAAACGCTAAAGAGGAAGTAGATAAAAAAGCAAAAGAGCTAATTGTTAGTACAATACAAAGATATGCAACAGACCATACATCAGAAGCTACAGTTACAACAGTTTCTTTACCAAATGATGATTTAAAAGGAAGAATAATAGGTAGAGAGGGAAGAAATATAAAAACTATAGAGACTTTAACTGGAATTGATTTAATAATCGACGATACACCAGATGTAATCGTACTATCAAGCTTTGATCCAATAAGAAGAGAAGTAGCAAGAATTGCTATTGAAAGACTTATTGCAGACGGAAGAATTCATCCAGGAAAAATCGAAGAAATGATAGAAAAAGCTAAAGTTGAAGTAGAAAATACTATCAAAGAAGAAGGAGAAAGAGCTTTATATGAAACAGGAGTATTAAACTTACATCCAGATTTAATTAAATTACTTGGTAAATTAAAATTTAGAACAAGTTATGGACAAAATGTTTTAAATCACTCAATAGAAGTTTCAAATTTGTGTGGATTGCTAGCAGAAGAGCTTGGACTTAATGTAGATATTGCTAAAAGGGCTGGACTTCTACATGATATTGGTAAATCTTTTGACCAAGATGTGGAAGGAACACATGTTACGCTAGGAGTTGAACTTCTTAAAAAGTATAAAGAAAGAGATGAAGTTATTTGGGCAGTGGAAGCACATCATGGTGATGTTGATCCTAAAACATTAGAGGCAGTTCTTGTCCAAATAGCTGATACTATATCTGCAGCACGTCCAGGAGCAAGAAGAGAGACTGTTAGTACATACATCAAGAGATTACAAAAATTAGAAGAGATTTGCAACTCATATAAAGGAGTAGAAAAATCTTATGCAATTCAAGCAGGTAGAGAAGTAAGAATAATCGTAAAACCAGATCAAGTAGATGATGATGCTATTGTGGTAATGGCACATGATATAGCAAATCAAATTGAAAGAGAAATGGTATATCCTGGACAAATAAAAGTAAATGTTGTTCGTGAAACAAGGGCAATAGAGCTTGCAAAATAGAAAGATTTAAAAAAAGAGGGGCACAAAAAAGTGACCTTCTTTTTTTGACATTATAAAGGTTAAACATGTAAAGTGAAAAATATTAAATCTTATATAAAATATAATATATGTGAAATACAAATTAATATTTTAAATGTAGCTCAAATAGTAAAAAAGTACAATAATAATCACACAATTTTCACAAAAAAGACACAATATTATTACTTATAAAAAAGAATATAATGATATAATTTAAACAAGTTAAATGTAGGAATCCAATTAATAATTTAAAGGAGGGAGCAAAATGCTTAAATTAAACTATTATTTAATTGATGTAGGAGAGAACTCTTGCACAATTACAAAGAAAAAATTTCTTCTCGATTTAAAAAATGCCTTGCGAGAAAGAGATATACCTCGGTTAGAGCTTATTAAAGAAATTGCTCTTCATAATTTTAAGAGTAAAAATCCACTTTTTAGTCAGCAAGATTTTAAAATTGTCTTTATAAATAAAATTGGCAAAAGAAAAATAAAATCAGAGTTGGCAGACCTAGATACAAATCGGTATACTGGTCCTATAATTTCTTGTAAGAAATATGATATATTTTTAGTTGAACCAAGTCAAAGATTAGATATTGAATGTCAAGTGGTAAAAAATGAAGTGGAGATAAGGGCATTAAGATATGAAAATATCGTGCATAAAGCATATTGATAATTGAGGAGAAAGAAACAATGAAATTTATTTAAGAAAAAAGACACAGTTTAAAATTGCTGTGTCTTTTTTGTACATGCAAAAATATAATATACATTATTTGTGAACTACAAATATATAAAATCAAGAAAAAATACTGTATAAAATTGGTAAATTTACCCAAAATAAATTTAGGTGATAAAATGAAAATAGGAATACCTAATGCACTTTTTATTCGAGATAAAATAATAATGTATAGTAAGTTTTTAAATTATAATAATATAGATACTGTAATTAGTAGTGATACATCTTTAAAGACTATAGAAGATGGAGTAGAACTTGCGACAAGTGAAGATTGTATTGCAAGTAAAATATTTTTAGGACATGTAAATGAGCTGGTAAATTTATATAGGAATAATTATTTAGACGCAATACTTGTCCCTAGAGTATATAAGCAAAAGAATAATATAGAGGGGTGTGTAAAAGCCCTTGCTTTATATGATATTTTAAATAATATTTTTAGAGATGTGAAATTTATAGATGTAAATGTAGATTATTCAAAAAATATAACATATTTTAAGTCTTTAATAAATTTAGGCATAACTTTAGGAATTAATTCTAAAAATAGATTTTTGGGTGCTTTTTATGCTTTACAAGAGCAAAATAAATTTGAAAAGAATAGATATATGAAACAATTTGAAAATATAAATTTTAAAAAGAAAAACGTTTTAGTAATAGGTAATGAATATATAGTAAATGATAAATACATAAAAAGACTAGTGATATCGTCATTAAATAATGTAAATATTATATTTGCATGTATTAATAATAAAGTAAATAGATATAAAAATATATCAGATCAAGTGTATTTTGCAAATAGTATAAATATTATGAATGGAGTAGAAGAGTATATAGATTTTGCTGACGCGTGTATATTTATTACAGGTTTTCCTTGTGCTACAGATTCTTTAGTTAATGAAATGATAAAGGAAAGAATAAATGGAATTCCTTATATTGAAATAATGGTTGACGAAAATACATCAAGTACTGGAATAGTAACTAGAATGGAAAGTTTTAGTGATATTATCGAAGGGAGAAGATATATATGATTGTTGTGTCATACCCAAACATTGGTGAATATGAAAGGATAGTATATAATTTTTTAAACAAAATAATTGATAATTCTAATTGTAAAATTTTAAGACCAGAAAAAAATAATAAAAAAATATTAGAACTTGGAGAAGAAAATAGTCCAACAAATGTATGTACACCATTTAAATATACACTTGGTTCTATGATAAATTCACTTAATAAAGGAGCAAATGTAATAATACAAATAGGAGGTGGATGTAGATTTGGATATTATGCTCAAATTCAAGAAAAAATATTAAAGAAAGATATGGGATATAAGTTTGAATTTATAAATTTATATAATGGAAATAAGTTGGAATTTTTTACTGCAGTAAAAAAAGTTAAAATGCTAAATCCTAGATTGTCTTTGCAAAAGTTATTAAAGGAAATATATTTTACAATTAAACTTCTGAGATTTTCAGATAATATTTTAACATATATTAGAGAAAATGAATGCTATATTGAAGATAAAGAAAAATTACAAAGCATAAAAAATAATATTTTAAACGATATGTTAAAAATAAAAAATATATCTGAAATTAATTTAAAAAGAAAAGAGTGCGAAGAAGAGATAGATACTTTAATAGTAGAAAAAGATGATGTACTAAAAATAGGGATAGTTGGAGAACTATATTCTTTAATGGATCCATTTTCATCTAGTTTTTTAGAAAATGACTTATTAAAGAAAGGGTATAAAATAAAAAGATATACTACAGCATCATATTTATTATTAGATAAAAATAAATCAGAAAAAAAACTATTAAAAGATTCAAAACAATATTTAAAATATAAAATTGGAGCAGATGGAACTGAATCTGTAGCACATACATTAGAATTAATAGATGAAGGATACGATGGAGTAATTCATATTAAGCCTTTTGGATGCACTCCAGAGATAAATGCAATGCCTATACTAAAGAAAATTAGCGATGATTATTCTTTTCCTATTATGTTTTATACATTTGATACTTTAAATAGTGATACTGGTTTTCAAACTAGAGTAGAAGCTTTTATAGATATGTTGGAGATGAGAAAAAAATGAGATATTATGTTGGAATTGATATAGGCTCTATTTCTACAAAAGGTGTAGTTATAGATGAAAACAATAATATAGTTGCAAGTGATTATATTTGGACTAATGCAAGTCCAATAGACGCATCTAAAAGATTAATTAATAGTTTAATAAAAAAGAGTAAAAAAGAATGGTTAGAAAATATTTATGCAATAGGTACTACAGGATCTGCAAGAAAGCTCATTGGTAAAATTATAGGAGCTACAAGTATAAAAAATGAAATAACAGCACATGCAGTAGGAACTATATCTAAATATCCTGATGTATCTACAATAATAGAGATAGGAGGACAGGATTCTAAAATAATAATAATAAAAAATAGTGTTGTTATAGATTATGCTATGAATACATTGTGTGCAGCAGGTACAGGAGCTTTTTTATCATCACAAGCTAAAAGACTAGGAATTGAGGTAGAACAAATGCAAAATTATTATGAAAAATCAAATAATCCAGCGAAAATTGCTGCAAGATGTACAGTATTTGCTGAATCAGACATGATACATAAGGCTCAAATCGGATATAAAAAGGAAGATTTAATAGCAGGACTTTGTAATGCAATTGTTGAAAATTATACAAATAATTTTATAAGAGGAAGAAGAATAGAAGATAAGATTGTATTTCAAGGTGGGGTAAGTAGAAATAATGGAGTGGTAGAATCTTTTAAAAGCAAGTTAAATAAAGACATACATGTAGATAAAGATTCTCATCTTTTAGGAGCACTTGGAATAGCACTAATAGCAAAATCTGAAAGTAGAGGAGAAAGGATAAGTTTGAATATTAAAGATATAGAGTATAGGATAAGAGAAAAAGAGTGTAAGGGATGTAGTAATAATTGTGAAGTTGTATATATTTATGAAGATGAGGAATTATTAGATACAATAGGAAATAGATGTGAAAATTGCAAAAGCAATATATAATATACATTATTTGTGAACTACAATAAAATTTAAAAATACAAAAAATTCAAATTTTTAAATTGACATGCAAATCATTTGCGTGTATAATATCTCTGTATAATATAATAATTAAAGTTTATTATAAATTAATATTTGTAATAGGAGGTGTCTTAAATTGGATAGATTTGATGATGATGAAAGAAGAGAAATCCCAAAATTACCAGTAATTATACTTAATGATGGTAGAAAATTTACTCAAAAATTTGTTTTCGATAGCTTTTTAAAAGATAGAAATCTGGATGATAGAAATTTAAGAAAAGCTTTATATTTGATTGCTGTAAAGCAGCCATTTAAAATAGTTTTTTCTTCTAAGCAAGAAGAAAGAGAAATAGATATAGAGTCTTTATTTAAAAATGAAGATAGAAAAAATGTTGATAGAAGTAAATTTGAAGAAGCAAAAATAGAAATTGATGGTGTAGAATATGACTCTAATAGTACTAGTTTATTTGATGCTTTAGTAGCAAACGGAACGAATGTTTTTTTAAATAGCCGTTAAGGCTATTTTTTCTTGCTTTTAAAATAAGTTTGGTATATAATAATGTGCAGGAGGAAAAATTAATTGAAAGTTTTAATTATAGGAGATGTAGTAGGAAGATCAGGACTTAACAGATTAAATTATGAGCTTCAAAAAAGAAAAAATGAAGTAGATTTTTGTATAGTTAATGGTGAAAACTCAGCTAGTGGAAGGGGCTTAAGAGTAAAGGAATATAATGAAATATTAAATGATGGTGCTGATGTAATAACTATGGGAAATCATATGTATTATAGAAAAGAGATGGCAAATGAATATAAGAAATTAGAAAAGCTCGCAATTCCTGCCAATATTACTAATTTAATCGGAAATAAAAATGTAATAGTTGAAAAAAATGGTATAAAAATAGGTGTTATTAATCTGATAGGAAAATTTGCTATGGGAGAAATGATTGAAAAAAATATAACAAATGCTTTTGATGTGGTAATAGAACAAATCAAGATTTTAAATGAAGCAAAAGTAGATTATATTTTTGTGGATTTTCATGCAGAAGCTACAGCTGAAAAAATAGCTATGGGATATTTTTTATGCGATAAAGTAAACTGTGTATATGGTACACATACACATGTCCAAACATCAGATGAAAAAATACTAGATGGTGGAATGGCATATATAACAGATGTCGGAATGACCGGTCCAAAAGATAGTGTACTTGGATTAAAAAAAGAAATTGCAATACAAAGATTTATTACGGGCGAATATTTACATTATGAATGCTCAAACAATGATGCTATTTTTAATGCTATCGAAGTAGAATTTGATGATAAAACTAAAAAAGCAATATCTATAAAAAGAATAAATGAATAGAGAAAAAACTCTATTCATTTTTTATTATTTATGATAAGTTTCGTTATTTAATATTTTAAAAGCTCGATAAATTTGTTATATTAAAAATAATCTAATAAGTTGATGAGGAAATGTCATTTTAGAAAAACAAATTTTATCTTTGCTAATATTTAGTAGCTCTTGTGATATACCTAAGCTACCACCAATTATAAAAATTATTGTAGAATTGCCATATGTTTGCGTTTGATTTATTTTTTGAGCAAATTGTTCAGAGGAATATTCTTTACCTTTTAAATCCAAAATGAAAATTTTAGAATTAGGATATTTAGATAATTTTTCAATTATTTTATTTGATTCAACATTTATTATTTGCTCTTCAATAGTGGAAGAGGCGTTTTGAGGTATTTTTTCATCATCTAGTTCAATTATTTCTAATTTTGTATATTTAGATAATCTTTTAACATATTCATTAATTAATTCCCTTAGAGAAATTTCTTTTATTTTGCCAACACATATTATTTTAATATTTAACATATTATATACTCCTCATTAGATAAAGATTTTGATGCAAAATTAATTTCTATTTTAGATATATCAATAGAGTTTTCTTCTAAAATTGATTCTATAGTTTGTTTTGCAATTTCTTGTGTATTATTGTTTTCACTAAGATGCGCAAGAAGAAATCTATTATGTCCATTTTGTGCAAGTCTTGCAATAGTTTGTCCACAAACATCATTAGATAAATGCCCAATATTACTTTTAATTCTTTGTTTTATAGGATATGGATATTTTCCAAAGTCTATCATTGTTTCATCATAGTTAGATTCTAAAATAGTATAATTACTACAATCTAAATTATTAAACACATCATTAGATATATATCCTAGATCTGTAGCAAAAGTTATACATGAAGATGTATTTCTAAGTTTATATCCGCAAGGCATAATAGCATCATGTGATGTCTCAAAAGCAGATATTTGTATATCTTTTATTATAAATGGTTGATTATATTCTATAGAAAATATATTATTACATTGAATATTTTTACTTTCTAATTCACTTTTTATATATTCTGCAGTTTTTCTACACGTAAATATTGGAATATTGTTTTTTCTACATAAAAGGGGAAGACCTTTTATATGATCTATATGCTCGTGAGTAATTAAAATAGCATCTATATCATCTAATGTAAGATTAATACTTGCAAGTCCTTCTTTTATTGCTTTATAGCTTACACCAATATCAATTAGAATATTTGTATTAGAACAGGCAATATGTGTCATATTGCCCGAACTAGAACTATATAGTGGATGAACTATAAAATTTTTATTCATCTTCATCCTCAGTTTTGATGTAATCTATCTTTGCTCCAAGGTTTGAGAATTTCTCAACTATGTTTTCATATCCTCTTTGAATGTGATGTATGTCAGAAACATCTGTTTCTCCCTCAGCAACAAGACCTGCTATTATCATTGCAGCACCAGCTCTAAGGTCGTGTGCCTTTACAGGAGCACCATATAGTTTATCTACACCTCTAAAAATAGCAGTAGAGCCATGTGCTGTAATATCAGCACCCATTTTTGCAAGTTCATCTGTATATTGAAATCTTGATTCCCAAATAGTCTCTATAATAGTACCAGTTGAATCACCAAGAGCTAGCAAAATTGACATTTGTGGTTGCATATCAGTTGGAAATCCTGGATAAGGCATTGTTTTTATACTAATTGATGTAGGTCTTTTATCCATTGTAACTCTAATACTAGATTCGAATTCTTCTACTTGAGCACCAGCTTCAATTAATTTAGCAGTTATAGGTTCCATATGCTTTGGTATACAATTTTTAATTAAGACATCACCTTTTGTTGCTGCAGCTGCAACCATAAAAGTACCAGTTTCAATTTGATCAGGAATAATAGAGTAACTAGATTTTTGAATTAATTCTTTTACACCAGTAATTTTTATTGTGTCTGTACCAGCACCTTTTATTTTTGCTCCCATAGAGTTTAAAAAGTTTGCTAGATCTACTATGTGAGGCTCCTTAGCAACATTTTCTATTACTGTTGTACCTTCGGATAAAGTAGCAGCAAGTATCGCATTCATAGTTGATCCTACAGATACAACATCAAAGAAGATATTAGCACCTTTTAAAGGCTCTGTTTTAGATGCATATACATTACCATTACGTACAATAACTTTAGCTCCAAGTTTTTTTAATGCTTTTATGTGTTGATCAATAGGTCTAGCGCCAAGTTTACAACCCCCAGGAAGACCTATTTGTACTTTATCAAATCTTCCTATTAAAGCTCCAAGTAGATAATATGAAGCTCTAAATTTACTAGTTAATTCATAAGATGCAATAGCAGATGTTACACCAGAATTATCTATAATAAGTTCATTTTTAGATATATATTCTATTTTTGAGCCAAGTGACTCAAGTATCTTACAATATGATCTGATATCGCTAATATCAGGTACGTTTTCAAGATGACATTTTCCTTTAACTAAAAGAGTAGCAGGCAAAATAGCAACAGCAGCGTTTTTAGCACCACTAATATAAACTTCACCTTCTAAGCGACATGGTCCATGGACTACAAATTTTTCCATATACAATTCCTCCAATCTAAATTATAAAAATCAACAATGAGTATATCATAGAAAAGTAAAAAAAACAATAATTTTATTATTTATATTTTTTAGTAAATAAATTTAAATAATATTTCATATTATTTGTAAAAGAAGATAGCGTATTTTCTACACATGCTAGATTAGAAAAAAAGTATATATTTTTTCCAGTAATATAATGAGAGTTAGATAAAGGAAGTTTTACATTACTTGAACGCAAAAAAGAGTTTAAAATTTTTTTAGGATTTATCATTGGATTTAACATATGTATCACCTCCTAATACAGTATATGTAAATGGTGTAGCAATAGATAATAAAGAATATTTTAAAAAACTTTATTAAAAAACTTGTTTTTTTATTCTAGTTATGTTAAAATAACAAAGTAACTATTTAAAACTGAAACGGGGAAGGTGAAAAAAATGAAAAAAGATATACAACCAAAATACGGAAAAGCTACAATTAGATGTGCTTGTGGCAATGTTATTGAAACAGGTTCAGTAAAAGAAGAAATGAGAGTTGATACATGTAGTGCATGTCATCCATTTTTCACTGGTCAAAAACAAGCAATATCTAATAAGGGTAGAGCTGCTAAATTTATGGAAAAGTATGGTTTAAACCAAAAATAATAATATAATTATACTAAAGAGTGCCTACTATGGGTACTCTTTTTTTCTATTTTTTGATATAATATATTCTGTATTAATAAAATATAAATTTAACAAAGGAGAAAGTTGTAAAATGAATAAGAAAAAAGTTCATACAGGAGGAGTTGCCTTATTTAATGGAATAATTTTTAGCTCAGATTATAGGCAAGTTATTGCTCAAAGAAATAATAAAAATATAAGATGTCAAACAAGCGAATTTAATAGTGGCAAAAATATAATAAATAGTATTCCTATAATAAGAGGAATACTTGGTATATCATCACAACTAAATAATGCGGCTCCTACATTTATGGATTCTAGTGGTGAAAATGATAGTAAGAGTAATAAAAAGATAATATATTTTTATTTAATAATATGTATTATATGCATTACAATACCTATAATTATATCTGCATTTTTTAAAAACGATTTAAGAAACGTTGTACAAATAAGTATAATTTTACTTGAATTTCTAATATATTTAATTTCTATGAAATTTGCAAAAGAATTAGATATATTGTTTATGTATCATGGAGCAGAACACAAAGCAGTAAATGCATATGAAAGATCAGGTGAAGAGGGACTTACTATAGAAAATATAAAGAAATCTTCACGTTTTCATAAAAGATGTGGTGGAAATTTTGTTGTGTATTTTATAATACTTACTATATTAAGTGTATTTATACCAATAGATAATCTAATATTAAAAGATATTGCTATGATACTTTTAACAATACTAAATATGGGAATAGCTTATGAAATTGTAAATATTTTTTCAATTCTTCCAAAGCCTTTTGATGTTATAAATTATCCAGCTACGTTAATACAGCTTGTAACAACAAAAGAACCAACAGATGATATGATGGAAGTTGCTATGTACGGAATAATTGCATCTATAAGAGAAAAAAATGGAATAGAGATTAATAAATACATAACTAATTATATCCATAAGAATTTGTCTAATAGAGAATATGAAGTTCAAGATATATATGCAATCCTTGAGTATGTAACTAATGTAGATAGAAATATGATATTTTTAAATAAAGATACAATGCTTTTAAGAATAAATCAAGAAATAGAATCAAATAGATTATTAAATAAATATTATAATGAAAAATATCCATTACAGTATATAACACATAAGCAGTATTTTTATAAAGAAAAGTATTATGTAGATGAAAATGTATTAATTCCAAGACAAGATACAGAAGTATTAGTTGAGAAGGCAATTAAATATATAGAAGATGAAAAGTTAACTAAGCTAATAGATTTGTGTACAGGTAGTGGAGCAATAGGAATATCAATTATAAAAAATGTTAATATAGAGAATGCATCTATCGAACTTATAGATATATCTAAAAATGCATTAAATGTTGCTAAAAGAAATATTACAACAAATGGAGTATACGAAAAGGTAAAGGTAATAGAGTCAGATTTATTAACTAAAAAGATAGAAGAAATAAAAACAGCAGTAAAAGAAATAGAAAATAGTAATGAAAATATTAATACTGATGACAAAGAAAATAAAAATTTATTATTAGAAGATTTAAAAGTAGATATGATAATATCAAATCCACCATATATAAAGACAGATGTTATTCCTACATTGCAAGAAGAAGTAAAAAAAGAACCACATCTTGCTTTAGATGGAGGAAAAGATGGTCTTAGTATATATAGAAGAATTATTAAAGAGGCAAAAGAAGTATTAAAAATAAATGGACTGTTACTTTTAGAAATAGGATATGATCAGTTAGAAGACATAAAGCAGATTATAAATGAAAATAAAGAGTATAAAATATTAGAAGATATAAAAGATTATGGTGGAAATGATAGGGGGATAATATGTCGTTTTCAGGGCAAGTAAGAGAAGAAATATTAAAATTTTATGATAAAAATAAAGATCCATATTTAATAAAAGCAGAAAAGTTTGGAGAATATTTAACAGAAGCACAATATAAAAATGATTTACTAAAAGATTTCAATGATTATTTTGAAATATCAAATTTGTCTGAAGAAGAAATAAAAACGGTAATAAAGGGTGTATTTTTAGCAAGTGGCTGTATAGTAGATCCAAATAGTGATTATAGATTTGAAGCAAGCTTTAAAAATAAATCGTGTGCAGAATATTTTATAGATATGCTGGCACTTTTAGACTTTACACCAAAACTAGTAAAAAGACCAAAAGCAAATGTATATATAGTATATTTTAAAGAATCTGAACAGATATCATATATGCTAAGTTTATTAGAAGCAAATAAAAGTATGCTACAATTTGAAGAAATACGAGTATTAAAAGATGTAAATAATACAAAAAATAGAATGAGTAATTGTGAAATTGCTAATATGACAAAGTCTGTAAATTCTGCATTAAAACAATTAGAAGCAATTAAGACAATAAAAAATAGCGGTAGATTTTCTATGTTATCAGAAAAACTAAAATATACTGCCTCTTTAAGAGAAAAATATCCAACAGCAACTCTTGAAGAAATTGCAGCTAAAACATCTGGAAAAAATAAAATATCTAAATCTGGTTTAAAGCATAGATTAGATAAGTTAATTCAAATAGCAGATGATATAATAAAATAAATAATTAATAAAAAAGTAAGTTATTAAGTTTAACTTACTTTTTTTAGATATAATATTTGCAAAATTATTATATCTTTGACTTTAATAGTTGTTTTTTATTCTTGAAATGAAAAAATGTTTATGATAGAATAAAAAAAGACTAAGAGGAGAATATACATGAATAATGAAATAGGAATATATATACATATACCTTTTTGTTTAAAAAAATGTTATTATTGTGATTTTATATCATATCAAAATAAAGATGAATTAATTGATAAATATATATATGCATTATGTAATGAAATACTAAAAAATGCAGAAATACTAAGTCAATATGATGTGTCTACAATATATATAGGAGGAGGTACACCTTCATATATAGATGCAAAATATATAAAACAAATACTTGATACTATTTATCTACTTGTAAACAAAGATAAAATAAAGGAGATAACAATAGAGTTAAATCCTAATAGCATAACCGAAGAAAAACTTAAATTATATAAAGAAAGTGGTATTAATAGATTAAGTGTAGGTCTTCAATCTAATTATAATGAGATTTTAAAAACAATAGGAAGAGCACATAGTATAGAAGATTTTGAAAAAGCTTTAAATATTATGAACAAAGTAGGTTTTGACAATATCTCTGTTGACCTTATATATCCATTACCAAATTTAAGTTTAGATATGTTTAAAAATACAATGGATTATGTAGTAAACTTAAAAAGTAAAAATATTAAACATATATCTATATATAATCTAGAAGTACATGAAAATACTAAACTTGCATTTTTACTTAAAGAAGGATATTTAAGTCTAGTAGAAGAAGATGAAGAATACGAAATGTATAAATATTTAAATGAAATCTTACCCAAACATGGATATAATAGATATGAAATATCTAATTATTCAATTTTAGGATTTGAATCTAAACACAACTTAAACTATTGGAATCAAGGTAAATATTTAGGATTTGGAGTAAATGCTTCTAGCTTTTTTGGTGGAACAAGGTATAAAAACGAAACAAATATTGAAAAATATATAGATGATATATTATCGAATAAAGATATTATTATAGAAAAAGAAGAAATGGATTTACTTGGACTCATGAAAGAATATATTATACTTTCACTTAGAAAAACAGCTGGATTAGATGTAAATGATTTTAAATTAAGATATAAAAAAGATATAAATGATATATTCCTAGACGATATAAATGAACTTATAACTGAAGGACTTCTTGAAAGAAAAAATAGCAATATAAAACTCACTGATAGAGGTTTAGAGGTAGCAAACATTGTATGGGAGAGATTTATATGATAAGAGGTATAAATTTTAAATCTGAAGATGAAAAGGATAAAGTAATAAGTTTATGGTATCAAGCAGCTTTAAAAGAATATAATTTTCTACCTATAGATTATTTTAAAAATGAAAGTAAAATACTTTATGATAATTTAGATCTACAAAATATCTTGGTTTGCGAATATAAAGATAATATATTGGGTTTTATAGGTATGATAGATAAAGAATGTATTTCATATCTCTATGTTGATACTTTATACCAGCATAAGGGCGTTGGAACAGCTCTTATAAATGAATTAAAAAAAGATAAGAAAGTATTAAAAGTAAAAGTATTTAAAGAGTCCAGTAGTGTTAACTTTTTTATAAATAATGCTTTTAAAATAGTAAAAGAAGCTGAAGATATTAAAACTGGACAAAAAATATATTATATGGAATGGATAAATAAAGGATAAATAAAGGATATATAAAGGAGTAGAAAATGGAGAAATTTTTAATAGTTGATGGTAATAGTATATTAAATAGAGCATTTTATGGTCTTGCAGGAGCAAGAATGACTACAAAAGATGGAATACATACTAATGCTGTATTTGGATTTTTAAATATTTATTATATGATTATAGATAAATTTAATCCAGATTATGTT
Source organism: uncultured Clostridia bacterium (assembly GCA_944388585.1). GTDB lineage: Bacteria > Bacillota > Clostridia > TANB77 > CAG-465 > CAG-465. The sequence continues at coordinate 225,738 of CALXJI010000001.1, read as the reverse complement.
GCAGTAGCGTTTGATCTTAAAGCACCTACATTTAGACATAAGATGTATGAAGAATATAAGGGAACAAGAAAAGGTATGCCAGATGAGCTAAAAGAACAGGTCCCTATAATAAAAGAAGTATTAAAGGCTATGAATATTCATATATTTGAAATGGAGGGTTATGAGGCTGATGACATACTTGGAACTATTGCCTCTTTAAATGAGAAAAATAAAGATAAAGATGTTTTTACATATATTTTGACAGGTGATAGAGACTCTTATCAGCTAATATCAGATAAAACTAGTATAATTTTTCCATCAAGTAAAATGGGAAAAACAGATTATACAGTATATACACCTGAACTTTTAAAAGAAGAAAAGCAAATTGAACCACATCAGATAGTTGATATAAAATCATTAATGGGAGACTCTTCAGACAATATTCCAGGAGTAAAAGGGATAGGAGAAAAAACAGCATATAATTTAATATATAAATATACTACACTAGATAATATATATAAAAATATAGATACTTTAGATGCAAGTGCAAAAATAATAGAAAAATTAAAAAATGATGAAGAAATGGCAAGACTTAGCTATACACTTGCTACAATAAATAGAAATGTGCCTATAGCATTAAATTATGAAGAAAATAAAGTGTGTGAAGTAAATAAAGAAGAACTTTATAAGATATTTAAGAAATTATCATTTAATAAGTTTTTAGCAAAGTACGATTTTGATAATACAGAGATAGAAAAAAATGAATTAGTTGAAGTTAAAATTAATATGGATACTAAAAACATTATAGTAATAGATAAATTAAATTATATAAATTATAAATCTATTTTAGATAATTTATTCAAAAATAAAGAAATTTCATATATATTGAATATAAATGATAACAACCAAGCATTTAACAATATTTTAAATATAAACGATAGAAACTTTTTATCTATTTATTCAAATGTAGATGACAAATGTTATATCTTAAACTTTGATTCATTGAAAGATGAAAAAGAATATATAAAAAGTATATTAACTAAGTTTGCAAATTCTAGTTGTGAAAAATTAGGATATAATGTAAAGCAAGATATGCGTTTTCTTTTTACTAATATTTGCGATAATATAAATAATTTTAAATATGACTTACTTATTGCATATTATTTATTAGATTCAACAAGAAGCTATAAGTTTGAAGGTATACTTGAAGAGTTATTTAATATAAATTTAAATATAAAAAATGATGCTAAAAAACAAGTACAATTATCCTTATTCGATAATCAACAAGATTTAGAAAAAATAGATAATGAATTATTATTAGATATTGCATTAGCTACAAAGGGGATATTTAACTCTAGAAAGATAATTGAAAAAAAATTGAAGGATGATAACATGCTAGAGCTATTCTATTCTATAGAAATGCCACTTTCCGAAACTCTTGCGAGTATGGAAACAGTTGGAATGTATGTAGATAAAGAAAAATTAGAAGAGTTTGGAAAAGAAATAAGTAAGAAAATTGAGGAACTTGAAAAAGAAATATATTTGACTGCTGGAGAGGAATTTAATATAAATTCTACTCAACAGTTAGGTACTATTTTATTTGATAAATTAAAACTACCTACAAAAAAGAAGACAAAAACTGGATATTCTACAGATAAAGATGTTTTAGAGTCATTAGAAGAATATCATGAAATAATACCATTAATTATAGAATATAGACAAACAATGAAGTTAAAATCTACATATGTAGATGGACTTAAAGCAACTATAAAAGAAGATTCTAGAATACATACTACATTTATGCAGACTGTAACATCTACAGGAAGACTTAGTAGTGTAGAACCTAATCTTCAAAATATCCCTATAAGACTTGAGCTTGGAAGTAAAATTAGAACTTTCTTTACAGCTCCAGAAAATAAAAAAATAGTAGATGCAGACTATAGTCAAATTGAACTTAGAGTGTTATCACATATATCTAAAGACAGAGTTATGCAACAAGCTTTTATAGATGGGGTAGATGTACATAAAGTTACTGCATCACAAGTTTTTGGCGTTAATGTAGAAGACGTTACAAAACAAATGCGTTCAAAAGCAAAAGCAGTGAATTTTGGTATTGTTTATGGAATTAGTGAGTTTGGACTGGCAAAAAATGTTGGCACATCATGGAAAGAAGCAAAAGAATATATTAATACTTATTTTGAAAAATATAAAGGAATACATGAATTTATGCAAAATATAGTTAAAGAGGCAAAAGAAAAAGGATATGTAACTACTTTATTTAATAGAAGAAGATATATCCCTGAGCTAAAAAATAAAAATAAAAATATAGTACAATTTGGAGAAAGAATAGCTATGAATACTCCTATTCAAGGAAGTGCAGCAGATATAATTAAAATTGCTATGAATAAACTATATAAAGTACTAAAAGAAAACAATTTAAAATCAAAACTTGTAATGCAAGTACATGATGAACTTATTGTAGAAACTTATGATGATGAAATAGAAAAAGTTAAGTTGCTTATGAGAGAAGCAATGGAAAACGTTGTAAAACTTGATATACCACTTGATGTTGACTTAAACGTAGGAAAAAGCTGGTATGATGCTAAATAATATTTAATGAAAGAGAGGTAAATATGAATAAAAAGGTAATTTCATATAGCTTGATTATTATATTTTTAATATTAGCTGTATGTGGATTTATAGGTATAAAAACATATGTTTACCCACTTGAATATAAAGACGAGGTGCTAGAATATTCAAAAAAATATAACTTGGATCCATATTTAGTATTTGCAGTAATTAATGCCGAAAGTGGTTTTGATAAGCATGCAACTTCGTCTAAAAATGCAAAAGGTCTTATGCAAATTACAGAATCTACTGCAAAAGAAGTAAATGAGATTACAAATTCTGTCGATTCATTAAACGAAGAAAATATATATAATGAAGATATAAATATTGAACTTGGATGTCAGTATTTAGCCTCTTTAATAAGTAGGTATAATGGTAATTATTATTTAGCTATATGCTCATATAATGCAGGAATTGGAAATGTAGATAAATGGATAAGCCAAGGACAAATATCACAAGATCTTAATACAACAGATGTAGAACTACCATTTAAAGAAACGACAAAATATTTAAAAAAAGTTATACACAATTATAAAATGTATAAAGTAATATATCCTAAATTAAATGAGTAAATATTTAAATAAAGATGCCTTATTCAAGGTATCTTTTTATTTTTTTGTTGTATATTTTATTTATTCATGCTAATATATTCTTATAATATAAAGAGGGAAAATATGATAAAGAAAAAATTAATATCAAATTTATTAAATAGTAGTACTAAAAATAGCATAAAAACTGCTATAAAGACATGTGAAGAGTATATAAATGATTTTGACAATAAAAAAGCAAGACTAAAAATGCAAGATTATGATAAAAAAATATTGCTATATTATTATACTCTTATTGAAAATACAGATTTCAAAGATAATATGATTAAAACATATAATGCTGATTATAAAAGTGACTATTTCTTTTATAAAGCAATGGAATCATCAGAAAGCATATATAACAATATAAATGAAATTAAACCTTTAGCTGGAAAATCAAAAATATCTATAGGTCAAATATTACAAAATAGTAATTCTAAGGATATAGTAACAAAAAATTTTAAGGATAATAAGTATGCCTTAGAAGATGAAATATATCAAAAATTAAATACTTGGTCTAATACTCTAGCACACAAATGTGAAGAAGAAATTGAAACTATAGCTGGAAATATGAATTTTGATATAAAAAATTATGGTGGTAAACAAGGAAATAGCGTTAAATTAGAAAAAATGAGAAATAATTTTAATAAAAAGATATATAATGCACTTAAATTATATAGAAATAGTTCAGAATATGCGTGTGATGCAAAAGATGTTTTTAAAAATAGAGATTCATTTAATGATGATTTATCTCTAGAGCAAAATCCTAATGTAAAAAAGATGATTAATTTGATTAAAAAGGTTTATCCAGATCAAAAGGTAGATAAAGATTTTTTATGGCGCTTTGCATATTCTTTACATATTGAGGATACAGCAGTAGATTTTTATAAAATGAAAAACATTGCTGCGAAGCAATTATTGTTATTTCAAGATAGAGCAAAAAAAGAAAACAAAAGTAAAGGTGAAGAATTATATGAAGATCAAGCTTTAATTACTTTTATTGTTCCAGATGGAGTTAAAAGAACTAAAGATGGCAAAGATACGTGTAGAATAATTACTATTAATAAAGATGAATATGATAAATATATAAAATACAATAATAATTATACATTTCCCAAATCTTATATAAAAAAGTATTCAAGAAAATATAATATTAAAGATGAATATGAAACCGAGAAATTATTAATTAACTCTCAAAAGGGAAATAGACTATCTATTAAAGAGGTAAAAGCTTTAATGGCAAAGTGTGCTATAAGCTCGTATCATATCCCTGAAGACTATGTAGAAAATTTTTTTAATGAAAGAGGAATAACAGAAATTAATAGAGATTATCCACCTTTAGTAGAACAATTATCTCATTATGGCTCAACTTTATATGATATAACTCCTTCTAAAGAAAAAGAGAAATTCTTATCTAGTATATTAAAATCTCAAGAAGAAGTATGTCAAAATAATAAAGAAAAGTATGAAGATAAGTGTGCAGATCCAGAGCAAAAATTTAATAAAGATTTTAATACAAAAGATAGCTTTGAAAAGCAATTAGAAAGGAGAAAATAATATGGCACAAAACATATTAAAAGATCTATTCAATCAAAAAAGATATGATGAGGTTATAGAAAATTTAAAAATCATATATGTAGGATTATATAATGAAATGTTAAATTTTAAAGGAATTGAAGTAAAAGAAGAATATAATGAAAATTCAAAATATTATGAACTTATACCACTTATACGAAAATATTATCCTCAATTTAGTGATAATATAACACTACTTGATGTATCTCTTTCTAATGTTGATGAATCTTATCTAGATAATATAAATGATTTACTTACAACTTATTTATACTTTAAAGATAATTATAAATTAGATTATGATAAAGAAAAATATAAAGAATATGATATTGAAGATAGCTTAATAGAAAATAATGAGTATAAAGAGGATGAAGAACTTTATAATAAGTTATATGATGAAATACATAAAAATGAAAATAATTAGCAAAAATAAAAGAGTTGACATAATATAAAATAAGTGCTATAATATTAAAAGATTTTTTAATATAAACTTAAATTAATATTAGAGGGGGTTTTAAAATGGAAATTGCATTAAAAGATTTTATCAAAGCATTAAATATAAAACTTACCACTAAAGAAATATATAAAGATACAAAAGTAAAGCAATTAATAAAATACATAAATGATAATAACATTGATATATATGAAAATGATTTATATATTAATGAAGAAGCTTTCTTAGAGCTTTTACATAATATTCATTCTTTGGATACATTTGTAAGAATACTATATAGTAATGCTAGTTTACTAAATATTAATTATCATGTAAAAGAAATGATAATGTTATATAACATGTATGATCCTCAAAAAATAGGATATATGTCATACGATGAATTTAGTATATTAATAGATAAAGAATATCTAAAATATGCATCAAAAGAATGGACAGAAGATTATTTCATAAATTATCCTCGTATTTTACATGTATATAAAGATAGAGTTGTTTCTAAATGTAATACTAGATACGAAGATGAAGTGGATTATGTAAGACCATTATTCTTAAATTTGGATGCGTTAAAAAAAGCTAAAGAAAATGGATTGCTTAAAGAGGTAATAAATAAAATAAGTAAATATTATGAAGAAAATTAAAATCAGGCAAATTTTGCTTGATTTTTTATTTGTGACAAATTATTAAATACTAGACAAAATTACAAGTTAGTGATATAATTTAAAAGCGTTAAATAACATAAATCGGTTATTTTTTAATAAAATTTAAGAAAGATGGAGGGATAAAGTTATGAGTGGACATAGTAAATGGGCTAATATCAAAAGAAAAAAAGAAGCTACAGATACAAAAAGAGCTAATATATTTTCAAAATTAGGAAAAGAACTTACTGTAGCAGTTAAGATGGGAGGAAGCCCTGACCCGAATGTCAATCGTAAACTAAGGGATGTAATTGCAAAATGTAAGGCAAATAACATGCCTAATGATAATATTAATAGATGTATTCAAAAAGCTGCTGGAGATTCAAATGGTGCAAATTATGAAGAGATAACATATGAAGGATTTGGACCATGTGGAGTAGCAGTAATAGTAGAAGCTACTACAGATAATAAAAATAGAACAGCAGCAGATGTAAGACATATATTTTCTAAAGCAGGTGGTTCACTAGGAGTTAGTGGCTCTGTAGGATATATGTTTGAGAAAAAAGGATATATCTTAATAGAAAAAAATGATTCTATCGATGAAGATGAATTAATGATGACTACATTAGATGCAGGTGCTGAAGATTTTATTTCAGATGAAGAATATATAGAAATATTTACATCACCTGATGCTTTCTCAGATGTATTAGAAGCTATAGAAAAAGCAGGTGTAACTATTGTTGAATCTGATGTAAGACAAATAGCATCTATGAAAAAAGAATTATCTGAAGAGGAAGAAGAAAAAATGCAAAATTTCTTAGATAAATTAGAAGAAAATGATGACGTTCAAAATGTTTGGCATAATGCAGATATGTAAAATCACATAAAATTGTAATAAATTTGAAATAAAGTATTGACTTTACATAATAGAAGTGCTATAATAAAAGTGTAGATTGTTCTATGTTATGTAAAGGAGGTTGTTAATTATATGTATTATAATAATAAATTAGGATTTTATTTTAAACAATATGGTACACAAATAATAGTTGGTATTGTATGTTTGATTATAGTAATTTCTGGTTTATTCTTATACTTTAAAATTAACGACAATACTCAACAAAATACAACAGTTACAGCAAATACACAAGAAAATAATGTTGAAACTGATAATCAAGCAAACGTAACAGAAGATGATTCTATATTACCAGAAGAATTAAGAAATCTAACTGCTGGACAAAAAACAACAGTAAAAGTTGCCACAGTAGAAGATGAATGTACTTTAATATTAATAGCTGGTAATCAAAGAATAAAAGCTAAATTAATTGGTACTGATTATTCAGAATCACTACCTGATACTTTATATAATGTTAATCAGGATTTAGAAGGTACTTATGTAGATATAGCCTTTGACGAATCTAAAGTATTAAATGGGTATGCTATGGTTTATGTATACACAGATCAAAATACTTTATATAATGCTAAAATCTTAAAAGAAGGTAAATTAGTATTAGATTCTACAATGAATAAAAAAGCATTAGAATACAATAATTTAGCTGAATCACAAGCATATGCTAAACAAACTTTAGCTGGTGTTTGGGGAGAATAAAAAAGCATGCCGAGCTAGGGAAAAACCTTAGTTTTCATATATCAACCTCTTATGATCGCCTCTATAGCAATGTAGAGGCATCTATTTTTTTACTACAAGCCTCTTTACTGGCTTGTTTTTTATATTTATAGAAATGTTAGTCTAAATTAACTTTTTTACCAAAAATACTAGATTTTTTGCTATAACTTTGGTATAATAACTACAGACTAAATTATATAGAAAGGAAATGTTTATGTTAGAAGTAAGAAATATTTGTTTTTCTAGAGACGGAAAAGATATTTTAAAAAATATAAGTTTAAAATTTCCAAAAAATAAAGTAATTGTAATTACTGGCGCGAATGGCTCTGGTAAATCAACACTTGCTAAAATTATAATGGGAATTGAAAAACCAGATTCTGGAAAGATATTATTTAATGGTATAGATATAACAGACATGCCTATAGATAAAAGAGCAAATCTAGGTATAGGCTTTGCTTTTCAACAACCTGTAAAGTTTAAAGGAATTACAGTTGGAGATATATTAAATATTACTGCTAATAAAAGGTTGAAAAAATGTGAATTATGTGATTATTTATCTGATGTTGGTCTTTGTGCTAAAGACTATATAGACAGAGAATTAGACTCTAATTTATCTGGTGGTGAATTAAAAAGAATAGAGATAGCTATGCTTGCTCTTAAAAATTCTGAATTTACTCTTTTTGATGAACCAGAAGCTGGTATAGATTTATGGAGTTTTAATAACTTAATAGATATATTTGAGAATATGAAAAAGAATACTAATAATACAATAGTTATAATATCACATCAAGAAAGAATATTAGATATAGCAGATGAAATTATAATACTTGAAAATGGTAATATAAAAGAAATGGGTAAGAAAACATATATTCTTCCTAAACTTTTAAGTGCCTCTAAAAGAAAAAGATATTGTAAGGAGGTAGTTCATAATGGATAATACTATACCAAGTACAGTAGATAAAAAGATATTAAAAGTTATATCTAATATAGATGTAAATAAATTAAAAGGTGCATATAATATTAGAAAAAATGGTAAATTGTTTATACGTAATACTACTCCAAATATTAATATTGTATCTAAAAAAGATAAAGATGGTATAGACATAATAATAAAAGAAAATACAAAAAATGAATCTGTACATATACCAGTCATATTAGAAGATAAAAATATAAATGATTTAGTATATAATGACTTTCATATTGGAAAAAATTCAGATATAACTATTATTGCTGGATGTGGCATACACAATGACTCACATAAGACATCTGAACATGATGGAATACATACTTTTTATGTAGAAGAAGGTGCAAAAGTAAAATATATAGAAAATCACTATGGTGAAGGAAATGGAACTGGAAAAAATATTCTTAATCCTACTACTATAATTTATCTTGAAAAAGGTGCCTCTTTAGAAATGGAATCTTTACAAATACAAGGTGTTACATCTACTATACGTAATACTAAAGCATATTTAAAAGAAGATTCTAATTTAACAATAAAAGAGAAAATAATGACAACAGATAATCAAGAAGCGGTAACAGATTTCTATGTTGAATTAAATGGTAAAAATTCCAGTACTCATGTAATATCTCGTTCTATTGCAAAAGACAGATCTAAACAGAAATTTAGCTCAAATATACAAGGTAATACAAAATGCTTTGCTCATGTTGAATGTGATGCTATTATAATGGATAAAGCTAAAGTAGTTGCAATACCAAGAATTGATGCTAACAATATTGATGCAAATTTAATACACGAAGCAGCAATTGGTAAAATAGCAGGAGAACAATTAATAAAACTTATGAGTCTTGGTCTTTCAGAAAAGCAAGCTGAACAAGAAATAATAAATGGATTTTTAAAATAGTAAATATAATGAATTAAATATTGTAATATTATAATATATGTTTAAAGAGGCAAAATGCCTCTTTATTTTAATTTTTATATTTTACTTGATTAATTTTACATCTAATGATAATATTTTAATATATATTTTATTTGGAGGTTTATATATGAAAAAGAAAAAAGTAAAAAAATTAATATTAGTATTCGTGCTTACTTTAATGATTATTACTTCTAATTTCTATATATATGCAAATGATACTAAAGGTGCTAATGAAATATTAATACAAATTTTAAACAATGCAGATTTAAGTAAAATAAATTATTTACAAGGTATAAATATTAAGGAAAATGAATATCAAGAAATTCAAAAATTCACATTAGAATTAGTAAATAATTGTAAAAATGATGAAGAAAAAATGAATACTATCTTTAAATGGGTTCATGAAAATGTTAAATATGGTAACGCAAATAATGATCCATATGAGGTATTTATAAATAGAGTTGCTGTATGTCAAGGATATGCTAATTTATACACTGTTATGATGGATATATTAAATATCCCTACTATACTTATACAAGGTAATACATATTTTGGTGCACATGCTTGGTGTTTAACTAATATAAAAGATAATTGGATATTAATAGATCCAACAAATTATATAATACGATATGATGTGAAAGATTATGATGCAGTTTATACTAATTCATATTTTACACCTACATATATACATTCTATATTATTAGAAGATGATAACTATGGATATACATATTATGATGGTGTAGCAATAATTGAAAATAAAACAAATAATAAAATAGTAACTATGCCAGATGAAATATACGGACTACAAATAACTACATTTTGTACATCTACATTAAATACCAATACAGAAGAATTAAATTTAAATAAGAACATTAAAAATATAATAAATAATGCTCAAAATGATAATGTTTTAAAAAAGATAACTATAGACGATAATAATGAAAATTATTCGGATTATAACAATATTTTATATTCTAAAGATTATTCATATATAGTATTTATACCAAATTATATTGAAAAAGTAGAATTAAAACCTATAGAAATACTACAAAAAGGAACTTTATCTAATTTAGAATATATTGACAAAATAGTAATATCTGAAGGAACAAAAGAAATACAAGATTACTGTTTTGAAAAATTAGAAAGTTTAAAGGAAGTATATATACCTGATAGTGTAATAAATATTGGTAAAGATGCTTTTTATAATATAGGAAGTGATTTTACTATATATACTAATATAGACTCTATAGCACATAAATATGCCTTAGAAAATAATATAAAATTTGTTTTATTAGATAATAAATTTGAAAAAGGCGATGTAAATAAAGACGGAGCTATAAACTCAATAGATGCATCTTTAATAATCGACATGTATAAAAATAACAGTCAAATAACACAAGAGAAATTGAATATAGCAGATATGAATAATGATAGAGCAATAAATTCATTAGATGCATCAATTATAATAGATAAATATAAGAATAATCAATAATATTAAATAAATTTGCTATGGTAATTAAATTATATATAATAAAAATAAAAGTTCAAATAAAGAGGCAAAACACCACTTATTTGAGCTTTTTTATTAATTACATATTATTTAATGGGTTCTTTTCTAAAGCTTCTTTTACTTGTTCACTATCAACATGAGTATATATTTCAGTGGTAGAAACACTTTCATGTCCGAGTATTTGTTGAAGCGATCTAATATCAACACCACCATACTTATGCATTAAAGTTGCTGCAGTATGTCTTAATTTATGTGGAGAATATTTTTTTGGATCAAGGCCAGCTAAAGTAATATACTTTTTAACCATCATTTCTACAGTTCTTCTTCCAATTCTAGTACCACGTTCAGATATAAATAATGCATCATGATCTTTCACGTCTTTAGGACGTACAGCTATATATTCTTTTAAGGCCTTTCTACAAGACTCATTTAGGTAAATAGAGCGTTCTTTATCTCCTTTACCTATAACATTTAGTACGTCTCCTTTAATATCCTTAAAATTGATTGCTACAAGCTCAGATAAACGAAGACCGCAATTAAGAAATAGTGTTATAATACAAGTATCTCTTTTTTCATTTTTTCCATCAATAGAGTGGAGGAGAGCTACACTTTCATCTAATGATAGATATTTAGGTAATCTTTTTCCGAGTTTAGGCGTTTCAAGCTCCACAGCAGGATTTTTATCTAAAAGTTTTTGCTTAAAAGTTACATAATTAAAAAAAGATTTTATTGCAGCAATTTTTCTAGCTCTAGTTGTTGGTTTATCTGAACGCATGTTTGATAAGTAATTTAAGTATTCATATAAATCTGTTAATTCAATTTTTCTTATAAAATCAATATTTAAATTTACAATATCAGTTTTATCAATTAATTCATCATTTATATTATCAAACTTAATTTTATCAATTTTATATAATTTTAAAAATCTAAATAAATCTCTTAAGTCATAATGATATTCACGAATTGTACTTTTAGATCTATTTTTAATATTTTGCATATATATTAAGAAATCTTTAACAAAATTTGGTAAATCGTCATACATATAAAAAACCTCCAAAAAAGTGACACTCATATTGCCATTTTAAGGCACTTTTATAACACAAGTAATGTAATTACATGGCAAGAAAATTGTATAAAATGTTTAAAAGGCAAATATAAGACATATAAAAAATAATAGTAAAAAAATAAGTATAAAATAATATAGCAATATAATTTAAAATAACAAATTAGTATAGTAATAATTTAGTACTACAGTAAAGCTAAGGTAAAAGATCAATATAGAATAATTCTTAAATTAAAACATTACTAATTAATTATACATATACCAGTATAGCACAAATATATCATATTTAATAATATTAGTCAATAAAAATCCTACTCTTATTTTCACAAAATTATTATTTTGCGCAATAATGTAAATTTCTTTTTGACTATTTTTACTATCCCTTCTCCTTATAAATTCATGCAAATTTGAAATACTTATTATTATTATTTATTTTTTTCTTCTTGCTGTTTATTGTTTGTTGTTATTTTTCCTTTATCTTATATCTTTTTAATTTGTAGTCTGTATACTATACTTTTTAATAATTCTATTTAATTTAAACTCCTCTACTTTATTATGTAAATTTAATAAAAAATATTGACTTTTATTTTATACAATGTTATAATTTATTTCGTAATTTATTATTACTAGTAAACTTTAATAAGAAAACATATTCCATTGCATTATAATTAATAATGCGTAACATCCCCTTTTTAATAGTGTATTGATTTATCATGACTTAAATCTTTTTTAATTGAAATATAATGAAACAATCTTTTCTGACAAATATAAGCCTAGCGATCTTATATTTAAACTATCAATAAAATAGATTTTTGTAATACACTATATTTTGTAATTTAGTAATAAAAATTACAGCATGTCTAATCTCTTTTTGTAAATTGGACTTACAAAAATAGTTTATAGAGTGGGAAAATCCTGCTCTATTTTTATATTTATAAAAAAATTAAAAAATATCTTGATTTTTTTTAACTTTAATGCTATAATATTAATATGCATTTAATACTAGAAAGCTTTTTATTAATATAAGCTTAAAAAATCGATTTATTAATATAAATTATATAAAAAAACTAGATTTATAGTATTCTTTATTCAATACACTAAAGTTTCAAATTATAATTGTCTATCGGCCTATGATGATTATAATATTTTTTAAAATTTAATATGTATATTATATTATGCTATTTTATTTTAAAATCTGGAGGGGACTTTAGTGAATACTATAATATCTATTTATATAAATGCTTTTTAGTAGAGGCATTAAGACAAAGGGTGAAATTAAAAATCAAGCCTTCTTATTCTTCACCCTTAAGGGGTATAAAGAAAGAACAGAAATATCTGCTCTTTCTTTTTTTGCCTCTTTAATTTGTAAAATAATTATATACTTATATTTTACTAAATATATTTTTATTTTAAGTATAATTATGTAAAACTACTTGACTTCCGATAGCTATAATGATATAATATGTACATGGTTGATTTTTACTAAAAAGTTGATTAGTATAAACTTTGTTCATTAAATATAAAAAATATAGTATTTTATTACAGTTTAGTATAATTGTTATTCGTATACAATAATAATTATATCTCTTAAAATTTAATAAGTATTATAAATTATATAATATACTGTTTTATTTTAAAGAAAATAAGCTTTTAATATATTATATTGTTATATCTTTTTGGTAAAGAAATATACCAAGTTTTCATAACCATATGAGCAGACTTTCGTCTGCTCTATTTTTTTATTTTATTTATTTTAAAACTTTACTTATATCTTTATACGATCTTTTTAAGAGATTCTTAGCATCAGTATACGTTAATATGTCTAATGCTTTATTATAACTAAACCATCCAATATTTGCTATTTCTGAATCTTGTTTTATAGTATTATCTGTTATATTACTAGCTAAAAAGAATACTACTGTTTTTTCTACATTTTCTTTAGGATTATAATGTATTTCATATCTACAATTATCATATATTTTTACATCTATATTTGTCTCTTCTTTTACTTCTCTTTTTGCTGTCTCGATTTCAGTTTCATCTTTTTCAACATGTCCTTTTGGAAAATCCCAATGACCAGCTGTATGTTTTACTATTAGAACTTCTTTATTTTTATTATATACTATAGCTCCACATGATTTTTCTTTTTGCATTTTTCTATCCTCCTATTATATTTTTAATATAATTAAACAAATGTTCTTAAACCATATATAATGTAATTATATCAAAATAATATAAAAAAATAAAGAGGAAAATCTCCTCTTTATTGATTTAATATATGTTATTTATGCATATTGTGCTTAAATTGTATTACATTAGATCTTTTAGTTTTATTATTTTTTAAATTATATAATTTTAATTTGCCATTTAATTTATCACACATTCTATATGAGTATATAAAATCATTAAAAGTAATAAATTTTTTATCATATAATCTTGCGTATCCATAAGCATTAGAAATTATACTAATAGCTAAATCTGGGTTAGAAATACTTTCATCTTCTAAATCAATTCTATTTGTTTTACTAGTATATTTTACTAAAGATCTACTAATATCTTTTGCTAAACTTTGATCTATTTTTATTTTATACATTTGGGAATATTTATATAATGTATGTAATAAAATCTCTTCTAAAACTAAATCATTAGGCTCTTTAATTATTATATTTGAAAATCTTCTAGCAAAAGCAGGATCGACTTGAATAAAGCATTCATATTCATAGTCTGTTGTTGCACCCACCAAATATATCTCTTCATTAGTTATGTATGGCTTTATTATATTAGCTATATCTAAAGTTTTATGCTCATTATTTTTGCCAGTACCAATTAATGTATGAATCTCATCTATAAAAAGAATGACATTACGCTTATCTTTTAAAGATTCAAAAATTTCTATTATCCTTTTTTCAAGCATTCCTGAATATATACATCCACTAACTAATATAGCAGCACTTGTTCTATATATAGAAAATTCTTTAAGTGATTTTGGTACTTCTTTTTTTGATATTCTATACGCAAGTCCTTCAATAATACTAGTTTTTCCAACGCCTGCTTTTCCTATTAAAAGTGCTGACTTTTGAGGTGTTAAAATAGTGAGCATTAATTTTTCTAATTCTTTATCTCTACCTACTGCTGGATCATATTTATATTTTATATCTGTTAAACATTCACAATAATGATTTAATATACCGGCCATTAAATTTTCTATTGCTTTTACCTTCTTCAAAATTACTTGCATTATATAAAAAATCTTCATTATTTTTATTAAAATCTATCATATTATTTTTCTCCTTTTTATTATTTATATCAGAAAATAAATAAGTAAATTCCTCATCATTTTTTATTTGCATAATATAATTAATATCTAATCCCCTATCAGGTCCATAATAGATTAAAAAGTCTTTCATGATTTGTTTTTGTGCTAAATTTAATCTTTTTCCTTTAATTAATTTTTTCTTTATATTTTTAATCTTAAAAAAATAAAAATTTGGATATTTGTCTCGTAACTTTCTATATTGATAAGATTCATAGTTTGCTCCTGTAACAGTGTTATTATACTTATTATTTTGAATCTTGTAATATATACCTATTGATAAAACAATGGACATAAATATAAGATTTAATATAATCATAAAAAATCCCCCTCCTTTATTAATATTAATTAGATGATCTACTATATATAAAGCTCTAGAATTATATCACTAAATATTTTTTATGTCAATTAATTTTGCTTAACATTGTGATTAACTTATGATAATGTCACTATATAAACAGTAAATTTTATTTTTCAGAAATGTCTATAAAAATCAATGAATTAACTTTTAAAATAATCAAAGTAAAAAATATCAAATAAATAGTAAAAATTAAAATAAAGAGGCAAAATGCCTCTTTAAATTGATTTCATTTATGATTTTAAATTATATTTGATTATTTTTATACATATCAATAATTATAGAAGCATCTACTGAATTTATTGCTTTATCATTATTCATATCCGCTATATTTAATTCCTCTTGTGTTATTTGACTGTTATTTTTATACATGTCGATTATTAAAGATGCATCTATTGAGTTTATAGCTCCATCTTTATTTACATCGCCTTTTTGATAAGGCATAACTGTAACATTAATAGTTTTTAATACTGTTCCACATAGTATATTTATTTGTGCTTGTCCTTCTCCTACTGCTGTTATAAGTCCGTCTTGTCTTATTATAGCAACTTCATCATTAGTAGAAGAATAAATAATCATTTTATCTATTGCACTTTCTGGAAGAACTTTAGCTTCGATTTGAATAGTTTGTCCAATACCTAAAGAAACATTTTGAATATTTAATTCTATATCTGTTACTTCGTCTCCACTCAAATCGCTAAGACTATAAAATACACTTCTATATGTATAATCTATGTTTTCACCAGTTGTAGAATCTTTTACATTATGTAATGTTATTTCAAAAACATCACCACTCTCATATGAAATAGTATCATCTCTAAATGTTACTTGTCTACTACTTACATTTTCTAAAAATTTTCCATTATCATTTTTATTTTCATTTGTTATCTCATAAATTTTACCTGAATTTAATGACTTTATAGTTACCTCTGTATCAGAAGATACTGTATATCTTTTATAAAATCTAGCAGTCCAATTTCCAATTCCATTATACGCTAAGTCCATTGTAAAAATACCTTTGCTTGGCCAAGCAACAAGCTCATTTGAATAACTCTCAAATCCAGAAAACTTTTGAGCTGCTTGCCAGCCAAAAGATAATCCACTTCCTACTGCACCTATTCCCCACTCTGTTGCTGATGGATCCAATAAATTATATCTGTGCCCACATGAAACTGGATCACCATATCCGTCATTTAATGCGCCAACTATACTTGTTTGTATATCACCAGTATATAAGTTTTCTGTCATGTAACTTTGTGCTTTATTATAAAACTCGTCACTTACGCCATCTGGTTGTTCTGGATTATGACCACTTTGATAGTCATGTATTCTATTATATGCTACTAATGTTGCTTTATGTTGAGCAGCGTCTGTAATATCCCAATTTAACTCTAAAGGATGAAGTCCTGCTCCAACTCTTGCAAGATTTATATAGTCTGTTACCATAAGTAGCGCCATATCTGTCCATTTTCCTGCTACAAGAGGTAGTTCTTCATATTTTGGTTCTATATCAAAATTTGCTGTGATTGCATGTCCATGTTCATTATATTCTTTATATTTTGCCTTTAATGCATCAAGCAATGATAATTCTGTATCTGTAAGAGATATCTCTTCTTTTTCATCTAAAAAGCTAGGATCAATAAATAGTATTGTTGTCTTTAAAGTAAAACTTTGCTCGTCTTGAACTTTTATATCATAAAAAATATATTCATAGTTTTCTGCTCTAGTATAATTTTCTGTATTATCTCCTAATGTTATAGGATTTGGCAATTCAAAAAAACGAGTGTCTGTTCTAAATAAAACTAATGATATATACTTTGTTTTCCCTGTATTTAATCCCCAATTATATATATCTGTATTATTATCTTTTAGCTCTTCGTTTATGTAAAATATATCTTCATTAATATATGTTTGAGGAAAATAATATCCATGCTTATTTGCTAATATTTTACTTACTATTAATGATGATTTTTGCAAATCATAAAGATATTCTGATGACTTGCAAAAGTTTTTTTTATATTCTTCTACATCAGAATAAGTTACATTATATTCATATACACCATTTACAAAATCATTATCATCTGTTAAAACTGTTCCAGACATATATGAATGTGTATATGTATATTTATCTCCTTGTGAATACTTTTTAGATATAAAGTTACCGTTTACACATCCAAATCCTTTTATATTTCCACTTGCATTTGTTTCTATATGTAGCATCCATGTATAAGCATCATCATAATATGTATATGCTTTTCCACCAAATGCAGAATTTGTTATTAGTCTGGGTTGTCCAAACATGTTATTTACTTGATCTATTGATGTATTTTTAGATATAGTATTGCCATTTACTTGTAATAATTCATCTCCAGTTAAATTTGCTGCATATATATTATTTGTTACTATCCCTAAAAAATAGATTAAAGAAGCAATTAATATAATATAAAGTTTATTTTTCATAAATAAACCTCCTTTATGCTAATATAATAACATTATTTATAGAATTAATCAATAATATTTTTTAGAACGACATAAATCACCAAATTAACTTTTTAAATTAATTAATGTATAAATAGTAAAAATAAAGAGGCAAAATGCCTCTTTAAGCACCATTTTTCCTCTTATTTAATTATTTTACACTCATTATTCTTATACATATCGATAATCATGGAAGCATCTACTGAATTTAACGCATTATCTCCATTGATATCTGCTCTATTTAAATCATCTTTATATACTTTATTATTTTTTATATTTATCTATTATTAAAGACGCGTATATTGAGTTTATAGCTCCATCTCTATTTACATCACCTTTTTGATATTTTCCAACTAATATATATAAGTACATATCTATATCTATTTGATCTAATATTCCCTCTCCATAATAATCTGCATATATAATATCTTCTATTGTAGGTCCAGATTCAGAAACCGTTTTTCTTAGTATATAATTAACATCAAGTACATCAAGTATTCTATCTTTAGTAATATCACCCAGTATAAAATCTGGATCTATTATATAATATATTTCTTGAGCATCTTTAATATTAATTATACCATCTCCATTTAAATCTCCTAATATTTTATCAGTATCTGTAAGTTGATCATTTAAAAAATGTTCTGCAAGAAGTATTGCATCATCTTCAGTAAGTACGCCGTCTTGATCTATATCTTCCTTTTGATATTTAGTTACAGCAACTATACCTTGACGTGCACTACACATAATTAAACAAATAATTAGGCTTAAACTTAAAATTTTATTTTTCATATATAATCCCCATTATATTAAAATAATATATCATTAGATGTAAAATTTTTATCAAGTATGTTATAAAAATTAAAATAAAGAGGCATTTTGCCTCTTTAAATTGATTTTATTTATGATTTTAAATTATATTTGATTATTTTTATACATATCAATAATTATAGAAGCATCTACTGAATTTATTGCTCCATCATTATTCATATCTGCGATTTCAAGATCATCTTGTATTATATTGTTATTTTTATATTTATCTATTATTAAAGATGCATCTATTGAGTTTATAGCTCCATCAGAATTTACATCTCCTTTTACATATCCAAAACCAATTGTTATTTTTTTAGATATATTTATATCTCCTAGTTCATCCATATTCTCATTTGCACTTACTGCTCCCTTTATATCTATATTAATTGTGCTAATACCATTTGCTTTACCTTTAAATACATATGTTTTAGAGCTTATTCCTTGCTGCTCTTGACTTGAATCGTGCCATACACTTTCCTCTAATGGATCTCCAGATACATATTCTAATGTATAAGTATTATATGTTACTTCTAAAGAATCGTATGCACCTAAAGAAGTACCAAAATCTATTGTTACTGTTATTGTTTCATCTATATCAATTTCATCTTTAGAATTAATTTCAAAAGCTCTTATATTTGAAAATAAAAATGTAAATATAAAAAACACTATTAATGCTCTTTTTATTTTATTTTTCATATTATACCTCCAGCTATATTAAAATATTATCATTAGCTATTAAATTAATCAAGTAATTGTGTGTATTAATGCACTAAAACATAGTGAAATTTTAGTGAAAATGGAAAATATATAAGATATAATATAGATAAGAATAAAATAAAGAGGCATTTAAACCTCTTTAATATCAAATATTACTGTAGCTTTTCCATTTATCATTTTACTTTCTATGCATTTAATTTCTACTTCTTTACCAGTCATTTTAAAGAAATAATATTCAAATTCATAAGCTATAGAATCGAACATTTTTAAAAATATTTTCATTTCTCTTTTCTTGCCATATATTTTAAATGGAAGTGTACAAGATATTTTTTCTTTACGATTTATAGACTCTTTAACCCAAATTCTCATATTAACAAATAGGTTACGCATATCCTTTACTATCTGATTAGCATCATCGCTTTGTGGTAATTCTAGTATATATTCTCCAAGTATTGAATAAGACATATCTTCTACATCTTGCTCTTCTTTTTTTGACATATCTCTATTATACAATTTGCATAAATATATGTCATTTTCATAATCTAAATAATTTCCAAAATAGAACTTATTTAAAAGTTTAGTAATTATATTACTCCTTTCCTTATCCGTAAGAGCTCTTGTTGTTCCAAATATTGTAATTTTTTTACAAGGAATATTCCAAGAAATATCTGCCTTCCAATAATTTTTGTTATCATCATAAAAAATTTCTCCTGATGATTTTAATATTTTTACACTCTCCATATTACTTCCTCCTTATTTATTAAAATAAAGTAAAAAATCTTTAATAAGTCAGTTTATATTTTATCATATTTTCATTATTATGTCAATAAAATAAAAAAGTAAGCTAGAAAAATCTAGCTTACTGGAATAAGTTGTAAAATTTTACTATTATTTTTTGAAAAATTAAATTTAACATTCCCCTTACTATTTGTAACAAAATATTTACTAAAGTATATTACATCTATTTTCTCAGTATATTTTAAATTTTTCTTAAGATTAATAGAAATAACATCTTGTCCTATCTTTTCTTTTTGCAAATTAATCTGTACATATATATCACGTAAAATATTAAATAGCTTCTCTTTTGTCTTTTTGGAATATTCACTATTAAAATATTCAATAAGAATAGTATTTTTAGATACATATTTTTTATCCCAAATAATGTCAATCAAAGTATAATTTTCAATATATTCTCCTAATGAAAAGTGTATAATTCCCCTAAAAAATGTACAAAGTTCTTTAAGTATTAATTCAATAAGCATAGCTCTTTCTTCGGCAGAAAGTATATCTTTCTGTTTTTCATAAACAATTTCTATCGAATGTTTACTTGAATTAAAATATAACTTTACTGTTTTGCCATTTGAAAATACTACTTCACCATAAATATCGTAATAATTAAGTATTTTCCTCCTAAAAAAGTACTTTTTTATAGATACTTTCATATCTTACCTCCTCTACATTAGTTTTTGAGCAACTATATTATTATGAAAAATATTATATCACAATTATGTAAACATTACAATATTATTATAAAAATTAATATACTGGTAATAATATTTCTTGTCCTTCATATATTAATACATCATTTAATGAATTTAATGTTTTTATATCATTTATTATACTTTTTATATAAATTTTTCTATTATTATCTACTAAATCCATTGCTATACTCCATATGGTATCTCCAGATCTAACAACATATTCTTTATAATCTAATATATTCTTTTCCAATTGATTAGATATAATTAAATTAAATATGCTAATGATTATTAAAATAAATACTATATCTATTATTATTTTTTTCATATTATTTACCTCGTGAACATTTGTTCTATAAATACATTATACAAAACATATGTTCTTATGTCAATATCATTTTTATAATTTGTTTTTGGTTTTTATTTTTATTATTGTAGTTCACAAATAATGTATTTTATATATTTGAATTCAAAAAAAATAATGACTACTTGCCATTATTTTTCTTTAATTAAATTTTTCGGTATTATAAATATTCTTTTCTTTCCACCAAATATTCCCATTCTCTTAAATACTTTTATACTTCCCTGCTTCTGACTAATACTATCTTCTTTTCTTAATATATATATTATCATTCTATATATATATCTAAAGTCTGTTATATTACCTTCAATGGTAATACAAATAGGTCTTATCCCTATAGCATCTATATTTTCTAAAAGCATTTCATATATATCACGAATTTTACTTAATTTGTCTGTTTCATCTTTTTGCCTTGGAATTTCAAACAATAATTCTCCAAGTATTCCTTTACTTTCTCCCTGTATATTATTAAATTGATGATATGTATATCCATTTTCTTTTACCACATAATTTTCTATTCCATCCTCATCATAAGTGTATGAAGATGGAAAATAATATTTTTCAAGCAAAGCATAATATATTATTGATTTTTCTTGAAAGTCTAATATTTTTGGCACATCATATAATCTTATTTCTTTTTCTTCATCATTTATTTTATATCTTATTTTTAAAGCTCTATCTGCATCTAAAAAATCTCTATTATATATTATAACTTCTTTTCCTACAGCTATATACCTTTGCATATTATTATTTATCATAATTAAATTCCTCTATAACTTTCATAACATTATTAAAATTAAATTCTGCAATTTTTAGTTTTAATTCTACTTTTTCATTAAATTTGCTACTAACAATAATAATTTCCTCTTTATTTTTAAATTCTTCTAATTTAGGTTTTAAAATATTATATACACTATAGTTACATTCAAATTCATAATTTATATAATTATATATTTGTTTTTTGTAACAAGAATCAATGCAAACCCTTGCAGCATTTAAATATGTTCTAGATAAAGGTCCAGCTCCAAGTAAGATCCCACCAAAATATCTTACAATAACTATACATATATTAGTTATTTTTTCTTTTTCTATAAGTTCATATATTGCTTTTGTTCCTGTTCCTTTGGGCTCACCATCATCTGAAAATTTTACATTAGTTATATTATTTTCTAATATTGAATAGATATATACAACATGTCTTGCTTGAAGATTTTCTTTTCTTATCAGTTCTATTTTCTCTTGTGCTTCAAATTCACTATCTATTTTAAATAAAAAAGATAAAAATTTTGATTGCTTTTCTATTATAATTCCTTGAGCTATTTCACCAAATTTACTATTTATATCTTTTTTCTCAATTAAAGTATAATAATTCATATATTCTCCTTACTTTTTATATTATAACAAAAGTAATTTGGATTGTAAAGAAAGTAAGGCAACTACTGTGCCTTACTTTCAACATTTGATGTTATATATATTGGTTTTTGATGCTTTTCTACTACATCTTTTGTTATTACGCATTTTGTTATATCCTTATTAGATGGTACCTCATACATAGAATCCATCATAACATTTTCCATTATTGCTCTTAGTCCTCTTGCACCAGTTTTTCTTTCTACTGCATAATCTACTATAGCATTTAATGCATCATCTTCTATTTCTAAATCTACATTATCCATTTTAAATAGTTTTATATATTGTTTTAATAATGCATTTTTAGGCTTAGAAATTATATCTATTAAAGCTTCTTTAGATAATTGGTCAAGACTTGTTATTATAGGAAGTCTTCCTACAAGTTCTGGTATAAGACCATATTTTACTATATCTTGAGGTTGAACATTAGCAAATATTGAACCAACATTTATATCTTCTTTTGCCTCAACTTTTGCTCCAAATCCCATTGTTTTTGTATTAGTTCTTGCTTCAATTATCTTCTCAAGCCCATCAAAAGCTCCACCACATATAAATAATATATTAGATGTATCAATTTTAATAAATTCTTGCTGTGGATGCTTTCTTCCACCTTGTGGTGGAACATTTGCAACAGTACCTTCAATTATCTTTAATAATGCTTGCTGTACTCCTTCTCCACTAACATCACGAGTTATTGATACATTTTCACTTTTTCTAGATATTTTATCCATTTCATCTATATAGATTATTCCTTTTTCTGCCTTTTTTACATCATAATCTGCTGCTTGAATAAGTCTTAATAAAATATTTTCTACGTCTTCTCCAACATATCCAGCTTCTGTCAATGTTGTAGCATCAGCAATAGCAAAAGGAACATGTAATATTTTTGCTAAAGTTTGCGCAAGTAAAGTCTTACCACATCCTGTTGGTCCAAGCAATAATATATTACTTTTTTGAATTTCAACATCATCTAATTTATCCATATTTTTTATTCTTTTGTAATGATTATATACTGCTACAGACAATACTTTTTTCGCGTTTTCTTGACCTATAACATACTCATCCAATACATTTTTTATAGCTTCTGGTGACGGTAAATCATCAGTAGATACTAATTCTTTTGAACCTGTAACACCATCTTCTAATGCACTTTCATCATCTTTCATTATTTTATGACAAATCTCAACACATTCATCACAAATATAGACATTATTTGGTCCTTCAATTAACTTATCTACTTCTTGCCTCAATCTACCACAAAATGAGCAAAATATAGGCTTTTGACTATGATTATTTGAACCTTTATTTGGCATTTTATTTATTCTCCTTACCTATATTATTAATATTATCCATTACATCATCTATAAGTCCATATTCTTTTGCCTCTTGTGCTGTCATATAGTTGTCTCTTTCTGTGTCTTGTTGTATTTTTTCTATTGATTGACCAGTTCTTTCACTTAATATTTTATTAAGTTTTTCTCTTGTTTTTACCATATGATCTGCATGTATTTTTATTTCAGTAGTCTGTCCTGATAGACCACCTCCACCAATTAAAGGCTGATGTATTAATATTTCAGAGTTTGGCAAAGCATATCTCTTACCCTTTGTACCTGCTGCAAGAAGTACTGATCCCATTGATGCGGCCATTCCAACACATATAGTACATACATCTGATTTTATATATTGTATAGTATCATATATTGCCATACCATCTGTTATACTTCCACCTGGTGTATTTATATATAAGAAAATATCTTTTCCTGGATCTTCTGCATCTAAGAACAATAACTGTGCTACTACAACAGATGCTGAAGCACTATCTACAGGCTCAGATAAAAATATTATTCTCTCTTTTAAAAGTCTTGAAAAAATATCATAAGATCTTTCACCTTTACTTGTCTGTTCAATTACATATGGAACTAAACTATTATTTATCATATTCAAAAACCTCCCCGTTTTAATATTATTTTGTAACAATATTATCTGTTATAACTTTCATAGTTTTTTCATAAACTAATTGCTGTCTCATATAATTTCTAGCATTTTCATTTTTAAGTAATGATTCATCATCTTTATTACCATACTGAGCTGCTAATTCTTTTATTTTTTCATCTATATCTTTTTCTTCAACTTCAACTTTTTCTTCTTTAGCAACATATTCTAACCCAAGATCTAATTTAATTCTACGTTGCGCTTGATCTCTCATTTGTTTTTTATATTCATCTAAAGTAGTACCCATGTATTGTAGATACTGATCAATATTTAATCCTTGATATGAAAGATTTGCATTCATCTCTTCAATCATTTTATCTACTTCTGAATCAATCATTTCTTCAGGAATAGTTACTTCAACTTTTTCTATAAATTTATCTATAGCTTCTTGTTCCATATCTATTTTTGCATGATTTTCTTTATCTGCTTTTATTTTCTTATTTAAGTCTTTTTTATAATCTTCTAAATTATCAAATTCTGAAACATCTTTTGCAAATTCATCATCAATTTCTGGTAATACTTTTTCTTTTATTTCATGTAATTTTACTTTAAAAGTAGCATCTTTTCCAGCAAGATCTTTTACATGATATTCTTCAGGAAATTTTACATTTATATCTCTTTCTTCATTAACTTTCATTCCAATCATTTGATCTTCAAATCCAGGAATAAATTGTCCTGAACCAATTGTAAGTTCGAAATTTTCTGCCTTTCCACCTTCAAAAGCTTTTCCATCAGTAAATCCTTCAAAATCAATTATAGAAATATCTCCACTTTTTAATTCTCTATCTTCTACAGTTACAATTCTTGCATTCTTTTCTCTTATTTTTTCAAGTTCTGCATCTACATCTTTTTTTGTAACTCTTGTACTTACTTTTTTTACTTCTATTCCTTTATAATCTTTTACTGTTGCTTCTGGCTTTACACAAACATTAACAACAAAAATAAAGTCTTTATCTTTTCCAATTTGTTTTATATCTAGTTCTGGTCTAGAAACTATTTCAAGATTATTTTCTACAACAGCTGTTCTATATGCATCATCTACTGTATTTTCAATTACAAATTCATATAAAACAGATTCTCCATATGTTTGTTCAACTATAGCTCTTGGTACCATTCCAGCTCTAAATCCAGGAACCTTAAATTTCTTTGCATTTTGTTTATATGCCTTTTCTAACTCTTCTTCAAATTGTTTTTTGTCCATTGTAAATTCAATTTCAACTTTTGAATTTTCTTTTTTCTCTACTTTTACATTCATTTTTAATTCCTCCACTACATAAAATTTAGTTAATTTAACTCCTATATTATATCATAAATAATATATTTTTCAACCCCCTTACCAATAATATCCTATTATAATATATTGTATTTTTTAAATTATATATATGTATTTCACAAATAATGTATATTACTATATAAGCTATTAATAAACGCCTTAAATATTTTTTATTTAAGACGTTTAAATTTTACTATAAATTTGTTTTCTTATTATCCGATAAATAATCTTCTATTACCTTATACATCCATCCAGATGAACCAGTATACCAAGTCCATCCTCCTCTTCCTGGATGTTCACTATTAGAATAAATATCTGCTGCTATCACATAAGGTTCAACCATATATACATCTGCCTTTTCTTTTGTATCAGAATGAGATATTGGATTTATCATTTTTAAAATTTCTTCTCCCTTTTTATACTCATTAATTTCAAAATACGCTTTAGCAAACCAAATTGCAGCATGCGTATATTGTCCTCCATTCTCTCTAATTCCAGGCACATAAGATCTTATATATCCAGGATTATTTTTACTTTCATTATTAAAAGCTGGATATAAAAGCTTTACTATTCCAAGCTTTTTATCTACTAAATATTTTTGCGCTGTTTCCATGCACATTTTTAATTTGTCTTGAACATCTTCATATGTCTTCATAGATATCACAGCCCAAGCTTGCGATATTAAATCTATTTTACATTCCTTGTTTACATATGAACCTAGCACTTCCCCATTTTCAAAAAACGCTCTTACAAAATGATCTGTATCCCATGCATTTTTTAAAACACTCTCCTTAAGTTCTTCTATCTTTTTTTCGTAATCATTGGAAAGCTCAAATTCAAATTTTATATTAGCAAGATAAATAAATTTCTCTAATACATTCATCATAAAAAATGTTAACCAAACTGATTCTCCCCTTATATTACTAAAGCCATCATTCCAGTCCCCATCACCTATTTTAAGCAATCCATTTTTTTCATTTATTCTACTTAATCCATATTCAATAGCTCTTTTTGCATGATTATATACAGTATCATATTTGTCTATATTTTTATAAACATCATATACCTCTCTTTTACCATTCATAGGTTTATCTTCAAGATATGGAGTAGTTTCATCTAAAACAGAAATATCTCCTGTTCTATTTACATATTCAGATAATACATACGGAAGCCATAAATAATCATCACTAAAATATGTTCTTATTCCTGCACCACTATGCTCATGCCACCAATGTAAAACGTCGCCTTTTTCAAATTGTTTAGATGCATTTAAAACAATTTGCTGCCTTGTTCTTTCTGGCCACGAACTAATTAGTGCCAGTGTATCTTGTAATTGATCACGGTATCCTATTGCTCCGCCTGATTGATAAAATCCAGATCTTGCAAATAATCTACAAACAATAGTCTGATAAAGTAGCCATCCATTTGCTAATATATTTAAATATTCATCATCAAGTTTCATATTTTTAACTACAAGTTTTCTCCAATAATTTACTGTATTATCATATTCTCTTTTTACACTATCAGTAGTCTCAAACATATTTTGAATTCTATTGATGTCTTCAATCTTTTCAGTGCATCCAAGAATTATTGTAAATTCTGCTTCTTCATCTTTTTCAAGTTCTACTTCTACATTTACTTTATATTCGTCATGTAAATATTTTACATTCATATCTTTACTTTTACCTAAAACAGTAATATATACTATACAATTTGAAAATTCTAAACTATACGGATTTTTAAACTCTAATGAATTTTCTGACTCTTTACAAAGTACATAGTTTCTATTTACATCTTTTACAACTCCCATTACAGGATCAATTCTGTATGATATATTTACTTTTTTCTTTTCTTTAGATAAATTTTTTAAAAATATTCTTTGAAGTTTTATATTTTCGTATGTAGATATAAAAATACACATATCTTTTTTTACTTCATCGTCTTCTTGAGTTACTTTAGTATACCCAAATCCATATATCATATTATAATTATTATCATATATTCCCTCAAAGACTTCCCCTTGTTTGAAGCTAATCCAATCATTACACCAATTAGATATTTTAAAACTCTGTGAATTTTTATAATAGGAATATACGGTACCATAGCTTGAAACTATGGTACCAAAATGTTCATTTGCCATAACATTACACCATGGCACCGGAGTGTCTGTATTTAAAATATGATATTCATCACCACTTTTATTAAATCCTCCGTACATATTAAATGCTTTATATTTTAGTTCATCTTCACTCATATTTTCATATACCTCCTCAATAAATAAGATGTCTTATTTATTTTCTTTGCTTATCAGCTCAACTGAATCTTTTTCAAGTTTATCTACATATAAAAATTCACTTATATCTTGTATATATCTTCTTGATAAGAATGATAATAATGTAATTTCTTGCTTATTTAGATTATTTAAATTTAGCACATATATGTTTCCTTTTGTATAGTCCATATATACAGCTCTATCTAATCTTTGCTTTACATATGAATATATAGGACCATTTTCTTTAATTTTTTCATCTATTATAACAACTATATCTAAGTCTATTTTTCTATTTTTTACATAATCCATAAATCTTATTACTTCTGTTATAATACCAGCATTTTTTATGCTATCAATAAACACTAATATTATTGGTAAATCTCCTGATATAGAATATTTCCAAAGTATTGACTGATTTAATGATTCACTCCAAAATACATCATCATCCTTTTGTTGCTTTTTATTAAACAAAACCTCTTTTAAAATATTATTATATATTTCTGCCTTTGTTGGCTCTAAATTTAAATATCTTGCAATTACAGAGTTAAGTTCAGATGTAAGTCTAAATTGATTTTCTATTCCCTGCTCATCCAAACTTACAGCAGCATTCGATATTTTATATTTAGTATCTGATGCTCCGATCATATAATAAAAGTCTTGTCTTTCATAAGGATCAAGTATCATTTTTCCCCTAAATGAAAGTACTGGCCAAAGTGGATATCTTGTAATTTCTCCATTATATGCATCTAAATCATTATCATACAATTTTTTCTTTTCAGTTTCATAGTCTTTATCTAAGCTTATTCCTATAAGTTTAGCAAATACATATAATTCACTATCATCATCACTTCTCTTACTTGCAACTAAAGTATCAAGTTCTTTGTCATAGTATGTTTCAACTTTTAAATTACTAAATGAAGGATGTACTAGATTAGTCATATAATCTGTAAGAGCAGGTTCCATATATGTATTAACCAATATTTCATGCCTTTCATTAGTTGTATTATATACGCTTATTTTTCTGAGCTCTACATTATATTCTGGAGAAACACAAATATCTGTTGCTATTTCCAATTCTCCAAGGGAAATAAAACATTCTACCTTATTTAATAAGCTAATCCATTTACATTTTTGTGTATCTTTATTGTATTTACTATGTATATTACAATCTGAAACAGATATCATTTTTGAAGTTGTAAGATCTGTCAAATATACATAATTTCCAGTTGAATCTGGATCACTATAACTTTGTCTATTAACTATCTTATCTTTATATCTTAAATATGTAGCCCCTGTACTTGTAATAATTGATGAAAGTCTTGATCCTCTTAAAAAAGCTATATTCATCTTAGTACTTGCATCATTTAATGTTGCATACTTTTTATCTGCATATGTGCAACTTACATAAGTAGTAAATTGATTTACATCTTTTTGCTTGAATTGATTTTCTTTATCTCTAGTTTTCTTTTGAATCTTTACTCTTATTCTTTCTCTCTCTTTTAATAATATTTCTGCTGCTTCTATGCACTCATTTTCATGAAACCTATTTCTTATTATACCATGATTTATATAGTTATTAATTGCAGTTAAAATCATTCCTTGATGATGGGCCATATATGTTTTTATAACTTCATGATCTACATTATCATGTAAATTTTCCTTAGTATAATCTATAGATTCATAAAAACCGAAAGAAGAATACATTCCTAGTTTTTTTAATGCTATTAAATTATTATATACCTTTTTGGGTGAAAGCTCTATCATAAGAATTGATGCATAAGGTGCAACAACAAGTGAAGAATTTAATCCTCTTTTAAGACCTAGCCATGGTATACCGAAGGATTTGTATTGATAATTTAAATCTGTATCTCTTTTAGCATATGCTGACTCAGATATTCCAAAAGGTACCTTATTTTTCCTAGCATATTTTACTTGTGAATATCCACAGAAAAACATTGACTGATCTATTAGTGTATATGGATATGATTTTATAAATAAATATGGCATAAAATATTCAAACGATGTACCAGCCCAAGACATAAGTCCCTTATATCCATCCACATCTACCATATTACGGGCAAGTGCAAACCAATGCTTTGATGTAATATCCTTTTTAGCAATAGCTACTAAGCTAGTTATTCTATTTTCAGACATTAACATATCATAATAACTATCCACAAGTACTCCTTGTTCTACATTAAATCCAATAGAAAATAGATTTCTTCCTTGAAAATATAGTACACTAAAATCTGTATTATTTATTAACTCATCTGTATATATACTTAACTGATTTAACGCATCAGTAAATTTTTCTACATTAGTTCCTGGCATATAATTATATAATTTATTTTTCTCATCATTTAAAAATTGTTTCATTATATATAATGATGCTACAAAATTACCACTGTCTACTGTAGATATAAATCTTGGTCTTAATGGCTCCAAATTTTTTATATTATACCAATTATATAAATGACCATGCCATTTTTCAAGCTTCATAATACTATTATATACTTTTACTAATCTTTCTATTGCATCTTCCTTATTTATAAATCCTAAGTCATATGCATCTACAATTGCAAGTAATCCAAATCCTATGTTAGTAGATGAAGTTCTACCTGCTATTTTATACCTTCTGTTTTCTTGAAAATTATCTGTAGGCAAATAATTATTAGTATCATTCATCATACTATCAAAGAATCCCCATGTTTTTTTAGCTATATCTAATACATCCTTTTCTTCATTTTTATCTAATCTCTTTATTCTTCCAAATAAATGATCTTTTCCAAGTAAATACGCAAAAAATGGAGCTAATGCAAATGATATTGATACAAATAATTTAAAATCTACAATTACAATATTACTTGTGTGAACTGCAAGTGGTAAAAGTATTATTACTATTGCAACTATAACATTAATACTCATATTTCTATAATAAAATGATAGCTTACTTTTAGATTGCTTCTCAAGCATTTCTCCTGTTGTCCACTCAAGAAGTTTTTTGTGAGATATTAGCATTCTATATATAGATAAGCAAAAAGCACTAAGACAAGTATATGCTTTATATGGCATTGTTATAAAATTAAAGCACATTGTAAGTAAATCTGCACCTATTCCATGAATTAATGGAATATACTGTAGCTCTTTTTTATGAATTCTTCTTCCATATAATAATATATCTATAAAAGATATAAAATATCCTGTATTTATAGCAAAAAAACTTGAAAGAACTGTATAAATAAATGCTTTATCAGATATAAATAATGAAACTATTATAGCAAATAAAGCCACAACGTCAAGCATTGGTCTTCTTATATTATCAAATATCTTCCATTTAGAAAGTATAGAAAGCTTAGATTTAGGACTTAAAAGCCATCTAATTATTTGCATATCACCTCTATACCATCTATGATTTCTTTTCATATATGCAATATAATTATTTGGAAATCCATCCTGCACTTCTACATCTGATGCAAGGCCTGCTTTTGTAATAGAACCCTCAAGCAAATCATGACTAAGTACTAAATTTTCAGGTATTTGTGGAGCAACCAGCTTTTCAAATAATGCAATATCATATATTCCTTTGCCACAAAATATTGCCTCTTTAAAAGCATCTTGATAAGTATTTGATACAGCATTAGTATATATATCTATGCCACCAAAACCTCCAAATAATTTTGCAAACAGGCTTCTATTTGCTGATTCTATATCTAAGCTTACTGAAGGTTGAATTAATCCAAATCCTTCCACTACTCTAGTTTGTTTTTTATTTAATTTTGGTTTATTTAAAGGATGCGCCATTATAGATATTAAATCTTTAGCACTATTTAAAGATAATTCAGTATCTTCATCTATGGTAATTGCATATTTACACCTTGCAATATCATTATATGTAAGATACATAGCCGCATCTTTTTCCTTTTGAGACATCTTTCCAAGTACTAATCTGTTAAATTGTAAAAGTCCTCCTCTTTTTCTCTCCCATCCCATATAAGAACTTTCACCTTTAGAATAAACACGTTTTCTATACATAAAATTAAATAAAACATGATCATCACTTGGATATTTCTTGTTTAATTCATCTAACCTTTTTTTAGCATATTCTACTATATCTTTATCCATTTTTATTACTGGAACATCCGAAGATACACAATCACCAAGTAACATATAATATATATTTTTTGAAGTGTTAGACAAATAAGTAACTTCCATTTTTTCAATCATCTTATCTAATTTATCTAATGATGAAATAATTGTAGGCATAACTACATATGTCTTATTATTTTCATCTACAGTTTTAGAAAAATTAAATCTAGGTAAAATTTTAGGTCTTACTGTTTTTCTAATAAGATAATTTACAACTTTATCCGCAAGCTCTAAATAGAAAGTAAATGAAATTATTACTGCACTTATCTTTAAAAATAAATTTTGAGGATTTATCATTTTAAATGTAAATATAGTTAGAAAAATAGCAATTAAAAGTAAAGATAATACATATAAAGTTGACCTAGTAGGTACAAATACCTTATATAATAGTTTATCTGTAATACCTGATTTCCCTAACTCCTCTTTAAGTAAATACTTTTGATCTCCTATTAAGAAAAAGCCAACATGCTTTTTATATTTTTTAGAACAAATTACTGCTTTTTTAGCAACATATACTTCAGATAAATCATACTTTTTGGCAAGTTTTATGATATAACTTCTATATCTTTCCTTTGTCTTATAATCACATTTTTTAAACTCATTAGTATAATCATTCATTAGAGTCTCATCAATTTTATTAACAGCTTCGAATATTTCTCTAAAATTTAATCCTTGCAGTATTTTAAAAGAAGATATAGCCTTTCCTATATAATCAGTTGTCTTAGCTATTTCCATATGTTCTTTTACAATTGCTTCTTCTACTGAAAATCCAAGTTTGGATATTTCCTCTTGCAACTGATCATAGTATTTTTCTCCCTCTGTTCCCATTTCTTTTAATCTATAAGACATATACTCTACAAATGCTGTATTTGTAGTCTTTATCTTAGAAAGATCAGATAATTTACTGTCTTTGCTAACTCCTCTAAAGAAACGTAATTCTCCTTTAAAATTATTTATTTTTTCCTCGCCCAAAATATTTTCAACTTCTATCTTTTTCAATTGGGAGTTAGTTATGTTAACACAAATTCTTGCTATAAACTTTATTAATGCTATTTTTAACATTAATACAAATAAATCTAGCTCTTCAGACGTTAAATAAGTTAACTTTTGATGTTCTCTTAGACAATTAAAAATTATATTTTTATCTATATATCCTTTATTATTTTCTACTAATTCATAAGCTAAATAAAAAATAGCAACACATTTTTGATTATCATGTGTTTTAATTGCTGGAAGTCTTTTATTTTTTAAAGTTTTCATATTATCTAATATATCACCATATTGCTCTTCTATAATATACATATTATCTAAAAGCCATTGACCAGCTGAATGCATTTGTATTTTTAAATCATAAGTCTTTACCAAAGTCTTATATGTTTTAGATATAATTTTATAATCTTTCTGTACATCTTTAAAAATTCCTCTAAGTGTCCCTTTCATTCAAACCAAACCTTTCATATATATTTTTTACATCTGAGTTAATTATATAATAAACAATTGTGTTTTGCAACACAAATTTTGCTAATAAATTCCATATTTTTACAAAAAAATGCACACACTACTAGTGTATGCATTTTATGTAATTTTTATTTTTAAAAAATATATATCTAAAACTATTATTATATTTTTTCATACATATCAAACTTTAAGTTTAAAATTTATATTCAAAATTATTTTCCTTGTTGTCTAAATCTTTGTGTAGGATCTAAAATTTTCTTTCTAAGTCTTATGTGTGTTGGTGTTATTTCAACTAATTCATCATCACCTATAAATTCTAAAGATTGTTCTAAAGACATTATTTTAGGTGGAACAAGTTTTAATGCATCATCACTACCAGAAGCTCTAGTATTTGTTAAATGCTTTTCTTTGCATACATTTATTGTTAAATCTTCACTTCTTGAATTTTCTCCAACAATCATTCCAACATAAACCTCTGTTCCAGGTCCAATAAATAATGTTGATCTTTCTTGTGCTTGGAAAAGTCCATATCCTGTAGCTTTTCCTTGCTCAAATGCGATAACTGCTCCTCTTTGTCTTGTAGTCATATCACCTTTATATGGCTCATATCCACAAAAAGTATGATTCATTATACCATTACCCTTTGTATCGGTCATAAATTCTCCTCTATAACCAATAAGTCCTCTTGCAGGTATTTTAAATTCAAGTCTTGTATATCCAGCTTGGGAATGTGATGCTGCCATATTAGTCATTTCGCCTTTTCTAAGTCCAATTTTTTCTATAACTGCTCCAACAAATTCTTCTGGGACATCTATTGTTAAGTCTTCCATTGGCTCACATTTTACTCCATCTATCTCTTTAAATATAACTGTAGGTCTAGATACTAAAAGTTCAAATCCTTCTCTTCTCATATTCTCAATAAGAATAGATAAATGAAGTTCTCCTCTACCAGAAACTTTAAAGCTGTCTGATGAATCAGTATCCTCTACCCTTAAAGAAACATTTCTTTCTAACTCTTTATATAATCTTTCCCTTAAATGTCTTGATGTAACAAATTTTCCTTCTTTTCCAGCAAAAGGTCCATTGTTTACACTAAATGTCATAGATACAGTTGGCTCATCTATATCCACAAAATCTATTTTTTCTGGATTATTTATATCAGATATTGTCTCACCTATCTCAATACCAGTAAGTCCTGTAACTGCTACTATATCACCACAATACGCTTCTTCTGTTTCCACTCTATTTAATCCATCATATGTATATAATTTTCCTATTTTTATATTTTGTATACTTCCATCTTTTTTACACATAGCAACAGTTTCACCATTATGAATTGTTCCACGTTCTATTCTTCCAATTCCAACTCTTCCTGTGTATTCATCAAAATCTATATTGCTAACTAAAAGCTGTAGTGGCTCATCTTTTGATCCTTTAGGCTCTGGAACTGTTTCTATTATTGTATCAAATAATGGTTTCATGTCTTTGCTTTCATCATCTAAAGATAATTTAGCAAATCCATTTTTTCCAGACGCATATACAACTTTAAAATCTAATTGTTCATCTGATGCATCAAGATCCATAAAAAGTTCAAGTATTTCGTCTTCTACTTCTTTTGGTCTTGCTCCAGGTCTATCTATTTTATTTATTACAACTATTGGTACTAAATTTAATGCTAGTGCTTTAGATAATACAAATCTTGTTTGTGGCATTGGTCCATCAAAAGCATCTACTAATAATATAACTCCATCTACCATTTTAAGTACACGTTCTACTTCTCCACCAAAATCAGCATGTCCCGGTGTATCTACTATATTTATTTTTATTCCATTATAATGGATAGCAGTGTTTTTAGAAAGAATTGTAATTCCTCTTTCTTTTTCAAGATCATTTGAATCCATAACTCTATCTGTTACTTGCTCATTTGCTCTAAATGTTCCACTTTGTCTAAGTAAAGCATCTACAAGTGTTGTTTTACCATGATCAACGTGAGCAATTATAGCAACATTTCTTAAATTCTTCATTTTAGTTTTCTCCCTTTCTATAAACTTAATTAAAATAACCTAAAATTTCTTCTAGGTTATTTTACACGGCCATTTCATAAAAATAGTCGTTAATATTATATACCATTCTACAATAATTGTCAAATTTTATATTGTTTTTGATTTCATTTCTTTCACTTTATCTAAATTTGAAATTAATTTAGATGAGTTTTCATATATTTGTTTGTACTCTTCGCTATTTATAGCTTTCTTCTTATTTTTTTCATTAATTATTCTTATTATTCCTTCTGGATTAATTAAATTATTTTTTTCTTTTATACAAGTTTCATTACAAATTTTACAAAATTCATCATATGATATATTCTTATCCATTTGTTTAGCTAAAGCATATATAGCACTAACCTGTGGAATTGAAAAGCTCTGACTAGAATGTGCAGCATATTTTTTCCCACATATACCATCATTTTGAATATATGTTATTCCACCAGATACTACACTTATTTTTTTCTTAGCATCATTTTCTATTCTTTTTACAAGTTCAATTTTATAATTTTCTTTACTAATTAAAACACGTTCATATGTATCCATTATTTCTTGATATTTTTCTTTTTCTAAATTTTCTTTTTTTAGCTCTTCTATCTCTTCATGTATTTTTTCTATAGCATTTTTATATTCTTCATCCGATATTTTATAATTTAAATTCTTAATTAATATATTTTTTCCTCTTCTATTCGCATGAGCAAAATTATTTGAGAAAGTTCTACTATCTATAAATTTACAGCCCTTATTAACTAATTTTTTATTTATTTCACTTATATCCATACTATTTATTGTACTAGACATAGATATTATATCTACATTCTCTTTACTATTAGCTATACTTTCTAATATTTCGTATCTTTTTTTATCAAATCCATGTTTACTTTTTTCACTATTTTCGTCTTCCAATTTAGTTGCATAAAATTTAATATTTGCTTCAGGTGCAATTCTTTTTATTATATCTGTTACAGTAATACCATGAAACTGACTTACATTCTTTTCTAAAACATTGTCATCATTATACTTTATATCTTTAAATCTATCATCTATGGTATGATCAAATGGATCGTCTAAAATTACTATATTAATCCCCTTTCCTGTAATTCCTGCCTCTTTTAAATCATTCATTCCAATATAATATTCATCGCATTCTTTTAATATTTTATTTGGCTTAAACTTTTCTAGTTGTTCTACAGAAAATATGGTATTAGTATCAAAAGAAATATTTAAAAAATCTTCAACTGATAATTCACTCATATCTATATCTTCCATATCTTTACCACATATACCATACATATAATCTAAAGTATGTGAATCTACGCCTATTTCAAGAATACTATTATTATTTATATATTCTCTATTTATAACATTAGGAATCTTTACCTTATCAACATCATCCCAATATGTTGTTTTATATCTACTCATATATATTCTCCATAAATTTTAATAATATATTTTATCTACCGTTATATTATAATAATTTTCAACTTGTTCTAAAATATCATTTTTAAGCTCATTATCATTATATATTGTATTAAACTTAACTCTTACCCAAAAAGGAAATAGTTCTTTTATAGAATCAGCATATTCCATTTCTCCGCTTCTTGGAAATTCATATTTTAGTAGTTCATCACCTTCAAAAGTAAACCTGTAAGGCATCGAATCTCCTTGGTATAATTCTACTCTTCCATCTTGATTAATATAAAAACTTTCTGTTTGTATCCAGCAATAAATGTACGTAATATCTCCTTCTGTTTTACTCCCTAACCTTTTTACACTAAAAAAAGTATTAAAATTATTTTGAAAAATCTTATCTATATTATATGTTCTTGAAGTTATCACTTGCTCTATTATACTATATAACTTTTCTTCTCTTTTCTTAGATATATTATTTGAAAAAATAAAAAACAATAATAATACCAATAATAAA
Source organism: uncultured Clostridia bacterium (assembly GCA_944388585.1). Taxonomy (GTDB): domain Bacteria; phylum Bacillota; class Clostridia; order TANB77; family CAG-465; genus CAG-465. The sequence continues at coordinate 187,765 of CALXJI010000001.1, read as the reverse complement.
ACAATACTACTAACAATAATTAATATTCTTTTTTTCATATTAAAACTCCTATTTTTTTGTAAACAATTTGACCATTGTTTCATAACTTTCAAGCATTTTCTTTTTTGTTTGCTCATCAAGACCATTCCATTTATTTCTATACTTTTTATTCAAAAAATCATTCATCTCCGTTATTATCAATCTTCCTTGCCTTGTAAGTGATACTTCAACTACTCTTTCATCAAATTTCTTTCTAAGTCTCATTGTATATCCTTTTTGCTCTAGCCTTTTACATTGAGCTGACATGTTGCCAGTATCCATACTCATTTTATCACTTAGATCTCCTATTGTTAATGCTCCATCATCAAATAAAACTTCAAGTATTTGATATTGTAAATATGTTATCTTATTTTTATAACAATAAGGTCTTAGTTCTTCTTGTATCGAACTATCAATACTTCTATTATATTTATCTACTAAATTTTTGTATGTAATAAAATTCATAAATTCCTCCTATAATATTTCTCTATTTAATTGTAATTAGTTGTATATCACATATTATATAACATACAAAGTAAATAGTCAATTAAAAGCATTGAAATTTTCAATGCTTTTTTTCAACTAAATATTTAAACCTTCGCCAACGTAAATGTATGTCACAATATGGATTTGCTAAATCATCTAAATTAGGCATTTCTATTAATACTCCATTGCACTTTTCACTAGTTAAAATTCTATTAAGCATATGATAGTATATTTTTACCTCTTTATATGTTAAACCGAAAAAGCTGATTTAATAATATTTCTTTATTTCCATTTTCTATTTCTTTTTTTATCAAATCATATGAAATTTTTATATTAGAAATAATTTTTCTCTATTCTTATTTTGATTAAATTCAGAAATATTATAATTTAATATTTCCTTTATTATTGATAATTCCTGTTTATTCTCTTCATTTCTATCTATAAAAGTAAAAACTTCTACTGGAATATTGACACTTGTTCTAAAAAATTTGATATCATTTAAACAAAATTCATAAAAAATTTCTTTTAAAACTGCTATTTTTTCATAATAACTAAGTCGCCTTTTAAAATTTACTTCCATAACTTCATTAATAAAATTTACGTCTATATCTCCTTCTATTCGCTCTTTCTTATTTTTAAGTATTGCTTTATATATTGCATTTTTTTCACTAAAAGAAAAATCATTTGCTTTGATAATTTTAACCTTTACCATGATAATATTCCCTCCTTAAAATTATTTTAAGAATAAAAATCATTATTCTTTTTATTTATTTTTTCGCAAGCATTATATAGCTTTTATGTAAATTTGTCAATAATAAAATAACATCTAAATTAATTTAGATGTTATTTTATTATTATCGTAAGAAATATTTTGAACACTTATTATTAAATGTAATCGTGCAATCTTCTTTTGAATATCTTTTTATATATTTTGAAAATAAATTAATATACGCACTTCTTCCAAGAAGTCCTAAATCGTCAATTTTTTCTATCTCAAAATACTTTATTCCTTTGCTTCTTTTTATATTAATTATATCTATAGATTGCTTAACTCTAGATATAATCTTTCTTTTTTTAGTATTAGAGTCAAAAAAAATAAAATCATAATCAAATAACTGCTTTATAATAGTTTTATAGTTCTTTACATCATCTAAGTTAAATTCATCTCTAAAAATTAAATATTCAATGTCAAATGGAAAAAATACATCAAAACCAGCTAAAGCAGATATAAAAGAAATATGAATACAAAATTCTTTAATAATTTCTTGAAGTATAATAAACCTTTCATAAGCATTCAACTTATGTCCAAAATTTGCAATTAAAATGTCTGGCATATTTTCTCTAAATTCAAAAGTAATAGTTCCGAATATATTCATTATTATCTTTTGCATCAATTTTAATATCTAATGATATTCTTTTCTTCTGATTATAACTTTTAATAATTTCATCATAAATTTCTTGATCCATAACGCCTCCTTATTAAAAATTAAATTTAATGAAATATAAATTATTATATTTTTATTATCTGATTTATGTATTACATTATACTATTTTATATGTATTATGTCAATAAAAAGTTAACATCTTTTAGATGTTAACCTCAATCATTTACAAAACACTTCACCTCGTCTTTATAAACTATAATATTATATGTTTTTTTATATTGTTCTTTTGAGTACATTTTTATATATTTATATAATAAATCAATATATGCTCTTCTTTCAGATATTTTTAGTTTATTTAAACTTTGCAATTTAAAACATTTTTTGCCTCTTTTGATATTTACTTCTATTATGTCTAAAGACTCCTTAACTCTAGCTATTACACTTTCATTTCTGTCTTTTAAATCAAACCCAATTAAGTCATAAGAAAATAATTCCATTATTATACTCATTTTATTAGCATCATTATTATACTTGTCTTTAAAAATCATATACTCTATATTAAAAGGAAAAATTCTACCTATGCCTGTTAAAGCATATAAAAATGAATTACAAACACAGAATTTATTAATTATTTCTTTTAACACTTGTAATCTTTCATAATTAGATAATTTATGTCCTAAATCAATAATTAGAATACCTTTATTGTCAGAAAAATCAAAGGTAATATTTCCTTTTTTTATTCCGATTATCCCCACTTCTCTTAAAATTTAAATTTAATGACGTTACATTTGATGTATAATAACTTTTGACAATTTGATCATATTTTTTCTGATTCATAATGTCCTCCTTATAAAAATTATTTTTACAAAATATAAATTATTATATTTTTATTATCTTTTTTATGTTAAATATTATATCATTATTACCTTATATTGTCAATAAAAGTACTACTTTATAGTGCTTTTTTCTCATCTAATTCATAAATTTTATCTAATATCATATTTGATTCTTTTTGCAACTCATCTTTTCTATCATGTATCCCATCAGGTAAAACTATAGGCTTACCAAATTTCACAATAACCTTAGAAAATATTCTAGGATTTTTTGTAATATGTACTGGTACAATTGGAACACCTGCTTTAGATGCAATAAAAGCTGGACCTACTTTTGCTTTTCCTTTTGGTTTATCCTTTTTTATTCTAGTTCCCTCAATAAATACAAGTAATTTAGCATTATCTTGTTTTTCAATCACATTAATTGCATGAATTAAACTTCCTGCATCTTTTTGACCTCTTTTAATTGGAAATACATTATATGCCTTTAGAAGTGCTGCAAGCAATTTATTTTTAAAAAGCTCTGCCTTTGCCATAATCCACATATCTTTAGATTTAAAATATACCCAAAACGGATCAAATATAGTAGAATGATTTGGACATACAACACATTTTCCAGCATTTTCTATATTTTCAAGTCCTAAATACTTTACTCTAAATAGAACATGTGAAAACAAAAACTTTATTAATACTAAAAAGCCTTTTTTAATCATTAAGCGCCACCTTCTCCTTTATCTTATTTACAACAATATTTTCCACTTCATCTAAGGTATAATTAGTTGTATCAAGTTCAAATGCATCTGCTGCTTTTTTCAATGGCGCAACATTACTATTTTTGTCATTATTATCTCTAAATACAACATTATTATATATCTCTTCAAATGGTATATTTATTCCCTTTTCCTTATTTTGCTCATATCTTCTCTTAGCTTTAACATGTGCAGAAGCTGTTAAATAAATTTTAACTTGCGCATTAGGAAATACATTTGTTCCAATATCTCTTCCTTCCATCACTATTTTTTTGCCATTTGCAAGTTTTCTTTGGAGTTCTACCATTCTTTCTCTTACAATAGGAATATGTGATACTTGTGATACATTATCATTTACTTTTTGCTCTCTTATTTTTTTTGTAACATCTTTACCATTTAAAAAGAATTTATCTTCATCATCATCATTTCTTATTTCTATTTTTATATCATCTAGCATTTTTTCTATCTTTTCAACATCATCCATAGAAATGTCATTATTTAGCATTTCTAAAGTAACACATCTATACATTGCTCCTGTATCCATATATACAATTTTATATTTTTTTGCTATACTTTTAGCTAGTGTTGATTTTCCTGTTCCAGCTTCCCCATCTATTGCAATAACATAATTTTTACATAAATTTTCCATGTTTTCTGCCTCTTCTCTTTATTTTTACTAAAAAATATGTTATCATATATCCAAAGATTTGTAAAGCAGATTTTAAGAAAGGTTAGTGATTTGATTGGATAAAGACCTAAAACTTTTTGACAACAAAATTATAGTATTATATATCCTAGATAAAAATTCTAAGCCTCTTACTATTGATCAAATATCAAAATTTTGTGAAGATTTTGACGATATCACATATTTTGATATTTGTTCATACATACAAGAATTAGAAAAAAATGAATATATAAATGAATCACATGATGAGTCGGGAAACATACTATATAACATTACTAGTAGTGGTATACTAACGCTTCAAGAACTATTAGAATTAATTCCTGGAGTTAATCTTCATAACATAAAAAAAATAATAAATAAAAATATTGTTAAGATTAAAACGGATTACTCGATAGATAATATTGTAATTCCTGTAAATAATGATGAATTTAAAGTGTCCTGCTATATAAAAGATGGTAATGATGAACTTGTCAATATTACTATGTATGCTACAAGCAAAGATCAAGCACGTAACATTACTAAAAATTGGAATAATGATGCTGAACAAATATATGAGAAACTATTAGAAATGATGACTAAAGAAACATCAGAGGAACAAGATGAAAATTAAACTATCTTGAATTTAAAAATTATTTATAATATAATTTTAATGACGCATTTTTATTGATTAAAGGAGTTGAAACATATGTTAGATATAAAATATATTAGAGAAAATAGTGATAAAGTTAAAGAAGCTGCTAGAAACAAGTTAATTGATGTTGATATTGATAGACTACTTGAAGTTGATGCTATGCTTCGTAAATTAAACCAAGAAGCAGATAAGATAAAAGAGGAAAGAAATTCTATATCATCTTCTATTCCAAAACTTAATGACAAAGAAAAGAAATCTGCAATACAACATGTTAAAGAATTAAAAGATGAAATCGCAAAATATGAAGAAAAAATAGCACCATTAAAAAAAGAATTTGATGAGCTTATGTATGAAGTTCCTGGTGTACCTCTTCCAGAAGTACCTATAGGAAAGACTGATGAAGATAACGTGCTTTTTAAAACAGTTGGTGAAATTCCTACATTTGATTTTCCAATAAAAGATCATGTAGATCTTGCTGAAGCTTTAGACATAGTAGATATTCCAAGAGGTGTAAAGGTAGCTGGCTCTAGATCATATTTTCTAAAGAATGAGGGATTATTACTTGAAATGGCCTTATCTAGATATGTAATAGATAAGCTTATAAAAAAAGGATTTACTCCTATGGGTGTACCTACTCTAGTTAAAGAAGAGCCTATGTATGGTACAAGTTATTTTCCAAGTGGTCGTGATCAATCTTATGCTATAACTGAAGATAATCTATATTTAGTTGGTACAGCAGAAGTGTCTCTGGTTTCTTATCATAGTGGTGAAACTTTTGAAAGTGTAAATGAACTTCCTAAATTATATTGTGGTCTATCTAGTTGTTATAGACGTGAAGCTGGTACATATGGTAAAGATACAAGAGGGCTTTATAGAGTACATCAATTTACAAAAGTTGAACAAGTTATACTTTGTAAAGCAGATTTTGATGAACAATATAGACTACATGATTTTCTTTTAAATAATGCAGAAGAAATTATGCAAGAATTAAAAATACCATATAGAGTTGTTAAAGTATGTACTGGAGATATGGGTGTAGGTCAAGTTAGAAAACATGATATAGAAGCTTGGATGCCAAGTCGTGGAAAATATAGTGAAACTCATTCTTGTTCTTCATTTAATGATTTCCAAGCAAGAAGAAGTAATATAAAGTATAAAGATGAAGATGGAACAACAAAATACTGTTTCTCATTAAATAATACAGCTATTGCTTCTCCTAGAATATTAATACCACTACTTGAACTTAATCAAAATCCTGATGGTTCTGTTAATATTCCAGAAGTGCTAGTACCTTATATGGGTGGCATGACAAAAATTGAGCCAAAAAATAAAAAAAAATAATATAAATATTTTCTTATACTTATTACGTAAATAAGAGGTTACAAAAATGTAACCTCTTATTTATATATTATTATAGCTTGTCTATATAGTATATCCCAATTTTTAAAGAATTGATATTTTGTTTGAGTAACTTTTTTCCCTGCAATAGGGTCATTTAAATATACTTTATCATCATCATATCCTATAAGTACCATACAATGCTCACCCTTTAAATTAACATATGATCCCGAATTATCAGGATATTTCCATTCATCTAAATATACTATATCTCTACCATTATATGTTCCCCATACCACAACAGGATTTCCTTCACTTATATAACTTAAAAGCTCTTCTTGACTGCATCCAGATATATTGCTACATTTTATATTAAGTCTATTAAGTGCTGTAATAATTGGTGGTGCATAACATCCATATGATCCCTCATCATAATCTTTTGCTGGATGCCCAACAAATACTTCAAATGGATTTGATCCATATAACACCTCTTCTACTACAGTCTCTACTTCTTTAGGTGAAACTTCTATTGGTTTTTTTTCTTCTTCAATATTTTCTTCATTTTCATTATTAATAATAGTATTTTCTTTTATATCCTCCTTTTCGACTTCTCTTTCTATTTGTTCTATCCAAATTCCTCTTTCATCAGTTGGAGTATTACTTATAACTTCTTCTGGTGAAACATTGTATCCATAAAATTGTGCTACCATAGTAGCTGATACAGCTTCACATCCTGTTGGATATCCAAGTACCATTTGATCTAAAAAAGGAACATTTTCTATTAAATATGATTTTTCTACAGTATATGCACTATTTTTTATATATCCTACTTGGTCACTAGAAACTCTTACTTTACTCCAACTATCACTTATAGATAATAGCTGCAAAGCATCATTTCTATTTAACTTTAATATGTCTTCTGATTTTTCATCTGGCTTTTGTTTTAAAGTAAGATTATTACTTTTAGAATATCTTATATCATATGATATATCTTTGTCTACAACATTAAAGCTACATGTGGCGCTCTTTCCATCACTTGTTGTTACAATAACATCAGCTTGTCCAAAATTTATAGCATTTATAGTACCGTTATCTACTGTTATTACATCTTCATTTGTAGAAGTCCATGTAACTTTTTTATCTGTTGCTTCTTCTGGATATATCTTTTCAGAGATTATATAGTTTTCTCCTTTAGCTAATTCAACATATGTATCATCTAATATTATAATATCTGATTGAATATTTATAACTTGAACATTACATTTTTTTACAATATTTCCTGTTATATCTGTTACACTAATCTCACAATTTCCAGCATTTTTTGCACAAACGATACCGTTTACTACAGTAGCAACATTTTCATCACTTGAACTCCATATCAAATCTTTATATGTAGAATTTTCCGGATAAATAGTAGTATTGATTTTTTGGGTCGCTCTTACTGGTAACACTATGTTTTCTATATCTAGCTGTATATCTTGTACCTTAACTAAACATTCAAGCTCTAACTCACTACTCTTTTTATTGTCGTTTACTGCATAAATTTTTACCTTTCCGATTGAAAGTCCTCTAATTTTCCCATCAGATATATCTACTATATCATTATTTGAAGAAAACCATTCTACTCCTTCTTGATTAACTTTTCCAAAACTATTTACAAGTTCCACATCTAAAATTTCACCAACACCGATATAATTACTATTATCTTTTGTAATTACATAAAAAGAATTAATATTAAAAAGTTTATTTACTATTCCCAATTTTTTATCTATTATAACAAATATAATCACTAGAGCTATTAATAAAACACTAATAGCTATAACAATACTTTTCTTTTTTATGTGCTTTTTATTAGAAGTTATATCATCATTTATATCTATTTGAATATTCGACAATTTTATTTCCATATATACAGACTCTCCTATTTTTTTACATTTTATCACATAAAAAAACTTTTTAGAAGATTTTTGATTTTAATGTGTACATTTTCCAAACACATATTTCATTTTTATTACATTTAAACATAAAAAATCCTTGAATAATTTATTCAAGGATTTTATTATTATATTAATCTGAACAATATAATTTATAATTAGATAATTCAGGATTAGCTTTTGTCTTTTTTATTGCAATTCTTGTAATTTCATATACTTTATTAAAATTATACTCTCTAAGATATTTTATTTTGAAAGCCACTTCAAAATTTTCATCATCTCTAAATACCAAAAATGAATTTCCATTATTATAAAAAAATTGTTGCTCTATTGTTGTTAACTCCATTCCATCAGGTGGATCATCAACAGCAGTTCCATCAAAATATAACATAAACTTATTTTCTAAAGCTATGCCAAAAAGTTTTTTTATTCTTTCCTTATTGATTTCTTCTTCTGCATCTAAGCTTATATCTTTTCTATTTAAATTTGTTGGCTCTATATTTAATTCTAAAAAATCTTTTAAACTATTTTTGTTCATAAGAACACTCCTTTCCGACAAATATATAAATTATTATTATGTCTTCCATATATATTTAATTAATATATATTTAATCTTTTTTACTTGATCATTATAGCACAGTTTTTTTTAGTAGTCAACAGTATAAATTTTACAAATGCAAAAATATATGTTATTATATTATTATATTTTAGAAAGGATATCTTAAAATGCTAAATAATGTAAAATTTGAAACTTCTATTTTTAATTATAACAATATTTTAAATACAAATAAGCCACAAATAGTACTTGTTGGAAAATCTAATGTTGGAAAATCTTCTTTTATTAATACTATAACAAATCAAAAAAAACTAGCTAAAGTTGGTCAAACTCCTGGTAAAACTAGAAGTATTAACTTTTTTAATGTAAATGATGAATTTTATTTAGTAGATCTTCCTGGATATGGTTTTTCAAAAATGTCAGATATACAAAAGCAACAAATAAATAAACTAATAGATACTTACATATCTAAATCAAAAAATATAAAGCATATCTTTTTCTTAGTAGATATTAGAAATAAACCATCACAAAACGATAGACAAATGTATGAATGGCTACTTAATAGAAATGTTCCTTTTACAATAGTTGCAACTAAAGCAGATAAAATAGCTAATACTAAAATAAATGATTATATAAAAGAAATACGAAAATTACTATTTGCAAAAGAAGAAATAATTCCTTTTTCTAGTGAAAAAAAAATAAATGTAGACATTATATGCGACAAAATTGTAAATTTTGTAAAATAGCTCGTTAAACGAGCTATTTTTTATCATATATAATTTTTACATTTATTCCTTTTATTTTTCCATTTTCAAACTTTTTTATTACATCTATTATATATTCTTGTGGTATCTCAATACATGTTTTATCTTCTTCAACTTGTATTTTTCCAATACTTTGAGAAGTAATTCCAACCAATGCACAAAGTGCTCCTACTATATCTTTTGCCTTTATATTATCTTTTTTACCGACACTTAAATTTACTACATAATATCCTTTATCATTAACTGGGATATCTATATTATCGGAAATCTCGCTTTCTAAAGTTGGAACATCTTCATATTCAAAATTTTTATTTGTAAAATCTTCTATTTCTTTTATTTTCTCTAATTGTTTTCCAGTATAAAAAATATATGCTTGTCCATCCTTTCCATTTCTTGCTGTTCTTCCAACTCTGTGTATATAATAATATACATCAATTGGTATATCATAATTTATAACTAAATCTAAATCTTCAATATCTATTCCTCTAGCCAAAAGATCTGTAACAATAATAGTATCAAGCTTTCCATTTTTTAAAGATTTAAATACCTGTTCTCTTTGATTTTGCATAATATCACTGTTTAGCATTTCAAGTTTTATTCCATTTTCTTTTAAATATTTACTTACTTCTAGAGTTTTCTTTTTAGTATTACAAAAAACAATACTATTAGTATATTTACATCTTTTTAAAATTCTTAATGTACATTCATTTTTCATTTTATCTTTTACATTTATTGCAACCTGTTTTAATCTATCTGAAATAATATTATTATTTTGCATATATTCTATTTTTACAGGATTATTTAATAAATATTTAGATACATTCTGTACATTTTTTATTAGTGTAGCTGAAAGCATTATTCTTTGTATATTTGAAGTTATATACTTATTTATACTATATATTTCTCTTTCAAATCCCATAAGAAGCATTTCATCGGCCTCATCTAGGACTAAAGTTTTTAATTTATTTAGCTTTATTTCTTTTTTATCTAATAATTTTAATATTCTACCAGGTGTACCAATTACTATGCTTTTTCCTTTTCTTAAAGAAATTGATTGATCTTTTATACTTTTACCACCAACTATTAAACTGCTCCCTATTTGATTATTATATTTTATTAAATTTTCTACACAATTATTAATTTGTATAGCAAGTTCTCTTGTTGGAACTAACACTAAAATTTGTGTACTATGCTCATTTATATCTATTTTTTCTACAAGAGGTACTAAATATGCAAGAGTCTTACCTGTTCCTGTATTTGACGTTACAATTACATCTTTTCCTTTACTTATTATATCAAAAGTTTTTTCTTGTATAGACGTCATATCAATATAATTCATATCATTTAGTGCTTTTTTTATACTATTAGATAAATTTAAACATTCAAATTTCATTTAAAACCATCCTTCAACTTAGTAATTATACCATGAAGATATACTTTTTACAATAAAAATAGACTAAGATTTCTCTTAGTCCGGATAGGTTAAATATATGAAAAAAATTATTATTGTTATATTTATATTATAACTAGCAAATATGATAATTTTATGTACATTTCTTGAAAGAAAAACAAAAATATAAGAATTTAATTATTCTTATACTTTTTAGGTTTAATATATGAAAAATTTTATATTTATATAATAATATTTAAATGTGATAATTTAATGATCATCAATTGTAAAATTAAAAAAAATCATATTTTCTATTAAGAACATATATATTTTAATAGGGGTGATTTATTTGTTAAAATTACAAGGTAGTGGTGTTGCATTAATTACACCTTTTAATAATCAAAATAAAGTTAATTATGAAAAGCTAGAAGAACTTATAGATTTTCAAATACAAAATAGCACAGACTTTATTGTTCCATGTGGTACTACTGGTGAATCTTCTAGTCTATCTAGTAGTGAAAAGAAAAAAATAATAGATTTTACAGTAAAAAAAGTAAACAAAAGAATTCCTGTAATTGCAGGTACTGGATCAAATAACACAAAAAATGCTATAGAAATGAGTAAATATGCAAAAAATGTAGGCGCAGATGCAGTACTTATTGTTACACCATATTATAATAAAACAAATCAAGAAGGACTCTATGTACATTATAAAAAAATTGCAAAAGCAATATATCCTCTTCCAATAATATTATATAATGTTCCATCAAGAACAGGAATAGATATAAACATAGATACAATAACAAGACTAGCTAAAATAGAAAATATAATAGCTATAAAAGAAGCTAATCCATCTTTGGAAAAAATATGTAATATTATAGCTACTACTAAAAACGAAAATTTTATAGTTTTATCTGGCAATGATAATTTACTGCTTCCTATACTTTCTGTAGGAGGAAAAGGAATAATATCTGTTGCAGCTAATATAATTCCTCATCAAATGCATAATATATGTAAAAATAATGATAAAGATTTATTTTATAAATATTTAGATATAATGAATAATTTGTTTTTAGATGTTAATCCAATAATGATAAAAGAAGCTATGAATTATCTAAAATTTGATGTGGGAAAAGTTAGACTTCCTTTGTATTCTCCAAAAAATGATAAATTAATAAAATTATATAAATCTATAGATAATATTAAAGGAGATTTTATATAATCTCCTTTATAATATATTATCTATTCTCAACTGTTGTCTTTTTATAGTATGGTCTAACTCACTCTTTATTTTTTCTATTGCAACTAAGCATTCCTCTTTATTTTCAAATTCTATATATTCTTTTAAATCTATCATTGAGTTTTCTATGTCATCTATTTCTTCATGATTTATAAATATATTCCATATTTTTTTTATATTGCCCCACGAATCGTATGTAGCTTTAGATTGTTCACTTGCTAAATCATAATTATTATTATTTATTGCATTTTTTATATATTCTATATCTGACATTAAATATATTGAGCTTTTATTTAAATATTTTATTTCACAAATGCCACTTACTGCAACTATAATAATACATATTATCATTACTCCAACTTGCTTCATATTACACCTCTTTATTCTTTAATTGATATGTAAACTTATAATTTGAATCCATTTGCCCATATAAAACATCTTCTAACTTAATATTTTTTGTATTTAAAAGTCTTTCAACGTCACCCTTTTTTATACCTATCAATTCCATATTATTCTCTGCTAATTTTCCATCTTCTATTACATTTACAGGTAAAGAATCTATATTTTCATCATTAGTTATTACACTTAAATTTCCATTTGTTTCTATAATAGCATATTTTACATCAGATATTGAAAATACATCTTTTTCATGTAATTGAGACATTATATCTGAAACAGTATATTTTTGAGAATTAAATTCTTTTTCAACTATCTTTCCATCTTTTATTATAACAACTGGCTTTCCACAAACAAAATCCTGTATCTTATTACTAGAATGATTTAATAATAGGAAAATCATATAAGCTAATAGCAATGTAATTATAGGAATAATTCCATCAAATAAAGAAAGTCCTCTTGAAGACATTGGTGCTGATGCAAGATCAGATATTACTATTATTATTGCAAGCTCAAATGGCTGAACTTTTGAAAGTTCTTTTTTACCCATAAGTCTAATAACTAAAAATACAATACAATATAAAATTAAAGCTCTAAAAAACACTATTAACATTTTATCACCTAAATATATTTTTTACATATTTTAGCTTATTATACAAATAATAATATTAAATTGCGAGGTGAAAAAATGACTCTAAGAACTAGTCAAAATTTAATAAGACTTTTTATTTCATTATCAATTTTTGCTTTTACTGTATTTTTAACTCCAAATTTTAATATAGATAACATTTATGTTCTTATTATATCAAGCATATTTATAGTAACTGTAGATTATTTAGTTGCAACATTTACTGGTATACACGACTATCCTATAGGGAGAGGAATAATAGGCTTTTTTAGTGCTATAGTTATAATTTATGCAACACAATTTTTTATAGCTGGATATTATATTCCAATGTATTCTAGTATAATAGCTGCAATGATTTATTCACTTGCAGATTATTTTCTTCCTAATACAATAAAATAGAAAGTAGATTTTTATTCTACTTTCTATTTATTATTATTCAACTTCTATAGTTAAAAACTTATTCAATTCATTTTGAGTTATTATTCCATTAGTATCACTTACTTCTACAGAATAAATACATTCATCTTCAACAGTAGTGTAATAATAATCTGACTGATATGGAAAACTATATGACCCGCTTGAGTATGTATACTTTAATGTTACTTTCTTATATTGTCTTCCATTAACATCAACTGCTTCAGGATTTGTCATGCTTATATCTATATATTCTCCAGATTCTTTATAATAATCTAATGTACTTTCCAAATATCTTAAATAGTCATCTTCACTATATGCCTCTACTTCAAGATCAACATCACAATATCCTAAATCATTTTCTTTAGTATAAGATTTTATATAGTTTCCATTATAAATTTCTTCAAATGTAGATGGAATATTCGTATATATTTTTCCATCAGTAAAAGTTACTAAATAATTCTGTCCATCAGATACTATATCATCACCAGTTATGTCTGTTACTTCAGAAATTTGAGTATATTCACTAAATATAGGAGAAGATAATAATCCAGTAAATATTTGTTGTATATCATCTTGTGTCATTTCATCTATATTTATACTATTTGAGACATCAATTGTTTCTATACCATTATTATAATTAGATAAAATTTGTAAATTTAATAATATATTTCCCTCATCTGGTATATTAATATCTGCATCTAAATTTAATTCATTCTTACTAACATCTTTTAATGTTAAATCTGCATTTAAAACTCTTGTTCTATCATCACCACTAATAACATCAAACTTTACAATATATTGAGTATTACTTTGCTTTAATATTTCTGTAACATAGCTTTCTTCTAAAATTTCATCAATTTGAACAAATGCTCCACCAACAACACTATTAAATAATCCAGACGTATATATATGTATCTCGTAATTATACTCATCCATATCTTCTACATTGCTTACAATGTCATCTAAATATTGCTCTATAGATGTCTTATCGTCAAAGTATGCCATAAATTTTTCATTGTTTTTTAAACTTTCAACTATGCTTTTAGTTGTATTTAATAGTTCATCATATGTAAATGAAAATATATTATCTTTTACCTTTTTATCACTCTCACCCATATTTACTGCAATTTTTTGTGAAGTAAACATTTTTTTATTTAATTTATCATTTATAGTATCAGTGACAATTTTAGCTATATCTTTTTTGTCATCTTTGATGGATAATTCGCTTGTTTGCTCACTTAAAGCTATTTTGATATTATTTGCTTCTTCTTCTGGAATATCTATACAGACAAGTTTATCGTATAAATTTGCTTCACCAAGATATAATTTTTTATCTAAAAGATTCATCATTGCTGTTAAATTTAAATATGAGTCATCACCTTTTGCTACATTTATTTTACCTATATATTCTTCTATAGACTTATCATATTGAACATTCACTCCAAAGTTTAATTCATTTATAGAATCTTTTATATCTTCAATGTCTGTAGATAAAGCAGCATTTACACTAACATTTGCACTATCAAATTGTAATGTAGTATCAAATGAATTTGAAAAGCTTGAAATTATTTTTTTATACATCTTCTCTGGTGTACTTAACATTGACATTATAACTAAAATAATTGCAACTATAACAACAACTATTGCTAAAATAATTCCAAAAGTTATTATGCTATGCCTTTTTCTAGGTTTTACAGTTTGCTCTTTTCCATTTATAACAACTTTCTTTTCAGCTTCATTTTCTGACTTTTCACTATTAACTTTGTCTTTCTGCTTTTTTTCACCATTATAGTCATTATTATCTTTTTCTTCTTTTTTCTCTTTACCAGATGATAATTCAGTATTTATCACATAACCATTAGATTGTTTTTTTATTTCTTTCTTTTCTTCCTTCTGATTTACATTTTCTTGTCCTTTTTCTTCTACTACTTTATCTTCTATAACTTCATTTTCCGAATTTAGCTTTTCTTCTTGATTTTCAGTTAAGGAAGCTCCACAGAATTTACAAAATACACTTCCATCATCTATCTCTTTTCCACACTTAGGACATATCATTAAAATTCCTCCTTATTTTTCATATATCATTACTATTATAATATTATACTATATATAAAAAAAAGTAAATAAAAACATATATTTTTTATATTTTTGAAATATATTGTTACAAAATAGTATTTCTAATATAACAATTAATATTTGTATTATTTAAATTATTATCCTTTATAATAGACATAATACAATCAACATTATTTGTTACTATATTATACTTTTTATTATACTTATCTAATAAATAATATTTTTTATTTTGACATGGCATACTACACTTATTATCATTTCTTCCTATAAAAGTACCTAATACACAATACCTTGAAGTCATGACTGTAATATAATCATCAACTAGCTCAATATTAAAATAATTTGAAATATCTTTTATCTGTTGATTTGAGCAATCAAAGTCTGGAACTATTATATCAATCCCCAAAGAGCTTGCAAAATCTGCAGAATAAGTATTATTTATATTTAACCCATAATCTGCTACTATATAAAATTTATATTTTTTCTTTAGCTCTCTTAAAAAATTAATATATCGATATGATCCTATAATTACAAACTTTACCCCCTTCTGTATTAAATACTCTAAATTTTGCTCAATATATTTATTTGTATTTTCTAGTGTAAAATTAGATAAGTTTATTCCAAGATTATAACTTGAATATTTATCTAGTATGTCGTTTTGGTATTTTAAATAATCTTGCACTTGAAAATCTATTCTCTCTAAAGTTTTATGATATTTCTCTTCATAATACTTTATATAATCTTTACTTTTATCATAAGAATATATAGATAATATGTTCTTACATTTAATATTTTTGGTATGTACACTTATTTTTCTATTCAATACTTTATAAATATCATTTTTATTAATATGTCTTCTAACACAATATTTTTCTTCTAATTTTTTTATAAAATTTCTTCTTACTTCATTTAAACTTGCAACTTTTGCAAATAATCCATTGTCAATTTGTGAGTAAATTTTACTAAATTCTATTCCATTATCTTGTGTTTTAGAAAAAATCTGCTCTATCATATGATCATCAATAGGTTTAGTTTTAGATTTTTCTGGTACTATTAAAGTGTCATATATAAATTCCTTTCCATTAACTTCACATATCAATTTGATAGTATTATTTTCTTTTATAATTACATTTAATTCTAACTTTCTTTTTCTATTATTTTTATTTAAATACATATTTTTTATTTGTGTATTTAAAGTATTACTTGATGTTTTAAAAACTTTATCACTTATACATACATTTTCTTTTATATCTCCTAAATATACAATATTATCACTTTTTACTAAAGAATTATTTTCTTTAAAATTAATATCTTTTATACTAGTAACTATTGTTGATACTTTAATATCATTTCCATATATTTCTATACCATCATGCAAGTCTATATCTTCTTTAAGTCTTATTTTTATATAACATCCTTTTTTATCTAAAACATCACCTAAATATAAGCCGGTATTTTTAGGAGACATTGTTGTAATGCTATTTTTATGTTCTATTCCTTTTAAATATCCATAACTTTTTCCACTTCTGTTAAAAATTTGAAGAAGATTTTTTTGGTCACTCTCTTCTATTTTTGTTTTCTGCCTATTTCGATATAATAAATCTATATATTTTCTGTATCTACTTACTACATAAGCTACATATTCAGGCGTTTTATTTCTTCCTTCAATTTTTAAAGAAGCTATGTTGCTATTAATTAACTTTTTTAATATATCTAATCCATATATATCTTTTTTACTCAAAAAATATGTTTCTTCTAATTTTTTACCACTAGATTCGCATAATGTATATTTCATTCTACAAGGTTGAGCACACTTTCCTTTATTTGCACTCCTATTGCCAATAGACAAACTCATTAAACATTGACCAGATACACTTACACAGAGTGCTCCATGTATAAACACTTCAATCTCTAATTTAGTATTATTTGATATATAACTTATCTCATCTAAAGTCAATTCCCTAGCAAGTACTACCCTTTTAAATCCAAGCCATTCTAAAAACTTAACTTGTTCTAAAGAGTACACACTCATTTGTGTACTAGCATGCAGATGTAAATCTGGAAATACTCTATGTATAATACTTGCAAGTCCTATATCTTGTATTATGACGGCATCAAGACCGTATTCATACAGCTTAGAAAGCATATCTAATATTTCAACAATATCATTATCTTCTACTAAAGTATTTAATGTAAGATAGATTTTGACACCTCTTATATGAGCATAATCTAAACAATTTAAATAATCCTCTACTGTAAAGTTTTGTGCCATGGCTCTTGCATTATACTTTCCAACTCCCATGTATATTGCATCTGCTCCAGCATTAATAGCTGCTTTAAAGCTCTCTATATTTCCTGCTGGAGCTAATAATTCTATATCTCTATTCATATTATTTCTCCTTAAAAAAATGTAGTAATAATATAGATTATTACTACATTTTACTTTATTTTTTATTTTTTTGCCTTATAATTTCATACATACTTATTGCTGCTGATACAGAAGCATTTAAAGATTCTATATGCCCTGTCATAGGAATTTTTACTATAAAATCACAGTTTTCTAATACAAGTTTAGAAATACCTGTTCCTTCATTTCCAACTACTAATCCTATAGCACCATCAAAATCTGTATTATATAATTCTTGAGCACCTTCCATATCTAGTCCATAAATCCATAACCCATTTTTCTTTAAATATTTTATAGACTCTGTTATATTAGTTACTCTAGCAATCCTCATATAATTACATGCTCCTGCTGAAGTTTTTTCTACAGTATCTGTTACCTGAGCTGAATTTCTTTTTTGAATAATAATACCATGTGCACCCAGACATTCTGCACTTCTTACTATAGCTCCTAAATTATGTGGGTCTTCGATCTTGTCTAGTATGATTATAAAAGGGGATTCATTTCTATCTTTTGCATAATCTAAAATATCATCTATAGTATAGTATTTGTACTCTGTAACAGATGCTACAATTCCTTGTGAGTTTTTTATCTTTTCATCTTTTTCAGTTATCATTTTATCTAATTTAAGCTTGTCCACTTCAACAATAACTATCTTCTTTTCTTTTGCTTTTTGAATTATTTTATATATTTCTTTATTTCCTTTTTGAATATATAATTTATTTATTGTTTTTCCAGATGAAATAGCTTCATAAACTGGATTTATGCCATATATTAAGCTCATAAGAACACTCCTTTAACATAATTATTATACAATAATTACATTAAATTGTAAAGACATACTAATTTAAAACTTCATTACTTTTATATAAATCAATAATAATTGAAGCGTCTGTTGAATTTAAAGTATTATCATTGTTCATATCTCCTATTGCATAATCTTCATCTGTAATTTCATTACTTTTATACTTATCAATTAATATTGATGCATCTATTGAGTTTATAGCACCGTTTTTATCCATATCACCTTTTAAGTAGTCTACAACATTAATAGAAACCTCATCAAAGAATTCTTTACCTGTATATTTATCTGTTACAGTAACTCTAACTGTTCCATTTCCTAAATTAAGAGCTGTAACTTCTCCAGTTGATTCATTTAATTGTAGTATTTCTGGATTTAAATTTTCCCATTTTACACTATAAGATGATGTTGTATCTTCAGGTGTTATATCTACAGAAAGTGTTGTCTTTTGATTTTTTATCATAGTTCTTGTGTCTGGTAAACTAATAGATTCTATAGGTGTTTTAACTTCTACTGTTAATATTACAGATTTTGAAATACCATCTGTAGTATAAGTTCCTTTAATCTCAGCTACAATCGCTGCTGTTCCTCTTCCTACACCTGTTATATTTCCAGCATTATCTACTATTGCAACTTCTGGATTTCTAGAAGAAAATTGAATTCTATTATTATAACTGTTATTACTTGGTGAGGCTAATACTTTTCTTTGTATAGTATCGCCCTTATTCATAGTTATTCTGCTATTATCTTCAAAAACTATTGAGTCTATTAAAGAATAAACATTGAATTTAAATTCATCTCTAACACTAGGCTTTTCTTCACTATATGCAGATATTGTAACTTCTCCTGGGTTTTTAAAAGTAACTAAACCATTACTATCCACTGTTGCTATACTATTATTATTAGACTCATATATTATATTATCTGCATCTATTAAAGGTTCTTTAGTTACAGTAAGTTGAGCAGTATTTGAACCTTTGACAGTATTGCAATATCCTACACTTGTACCACTATTTAAAACCAATTTTGTAATCTCTGAACTAATTCTTACAGTAATAGTATCAATTTTTCCATTAGTGCTTGTTGCTGTTAAAGTAGTTTCACCTTCTTTTAAAATGTTAAATGTAGCATCAGCAACATTAGTACTATTTTGAGAAATTATACTATCATCTCCAATTGTCCAATTTATTGTTTTATCATCAGTAGTATTTTTTGGATATATTTCTGTAGATAATGCAAATGTATTGTTATTATATGTATTGTAATTTATATTCAACACAGAACTACTTATTGACATTCCAATAGTTGCTGGCAAAATTCCTATACTTGTTATAGGTACATTTATTTTTAAGTTACATTCACCTGTATATGTACCACTAATACCCTCTACTTCACATATAATTTTATATTCACTATTATTTAACTCTGCAGTTACTGCATATACATATACTCTTCTAGGATCTGATGGATCTTTTTCTATTCTTACATAATCTCTTATATATTCATCATCTATATCATATTCTATAGATTCATTTAATTTACTAATAATTTTCCAATTTACAGATTTTACTTCATTAGCATCTGATGGAATATAGTCTATATATAGTGAAAATGATGGTTCACTCAAGTTTTCTCCTAAAGCTAAACATTCCATATCAGTTTTATCAAGTCTTACTTCATTAAGCTTTTTATATGGTTTTACCATTATTTCATCTGTTACATTACTTCCATCATAAGAAACAGTTATTGTAACATTACCTTCATCTTCATCAAGTAACTCTTCTGCATAGATTATTCCATTTTGTGTAACTTTAACCTTATCATTAGATGAATACCAAGTTACTTTTTTATCTACAACATCAGAATCAATTTCAAGTCCTAAATTTATTTCTTCACCAATAGGCAACATATATAATATATTTTCATTTTCATCTTGAACGAAACTAGTTCCTTCAGGTACTGTTATTTCTAATTTATTTAGTTGAGATGGATAATTATTAACATCAGCATATTCGAATACTGATCTATATGTATAATCTACTATTTTAGAAGTACTATTTTCCTTTATTCCATGTAAAGTAATTTCATATACATAACCTGGTTGTGCAACTATAGAAGAATCATACATGACAACTTTATTGTTCAAAGATGAAACACTATTCGTATGACAAGCAAACCATCTATTTGTAGTATTCTCTTGTTCTGTAAATTCCCACTTTTCATCAGTATTTAAACATTCAATAGTTGCTGTTGTAGTGTCAAGAATAGTATATTTATCTATAAATTGTGCTGTCCATTGAAATCTTGGAGAAATTAAAGTCTCCATAAATGTTATTCCATCAGAAGGCCATGCTTCTAAATAATTTTCATATTCACTATTAGTTCCACTAAATTCATTTGTAAATATGTTAGGACTAATTCCATATCCAAAATACTTGTACTCGTTTGAAAGTATCTTTTGTCTATGTGAAAATAGTTGTGGAATTTCAGCAGAATCATCAACAAATATATTAATGCTATTCATAATAGTTTTAGCATTTGTTGAAGATCCACTTACACCTACATTTTCGGCATATCCTTTACCATTTCCCATTGCTGTATCATAAAATTCATCACTTACTCCTGATGGTTGCTCTGGAGAGTGAGTTATATCAAGGCCTAATTCCCAATATCTATAGCTCAATAATGTAGCTTTGTGTTGAGCAACATTAAAACTTTCATTATCAATTTGAACTTTAGGTACACCTGCGGCAACTCTAATTGCATTAACATACGCTGTTACTGCCTCAGAAACAGATAAATTTAGCTTTCCTGCAATAAGTCCTGATGGAGTAGATGTTACAGGATTAATATCATATATACTAGATGCCTCATTAAATTTATCTATAGCCATTTTATATTCAGCTCGTCCCATAGATAATTTTGAACTTTCATCACTTGTAAGATCTATCTTATCTGTTATGTCAAAAGTATTAGGAGATAATGTTACTGCACTTAATATTTTTCTGTCAATATCATAATCAAACACAGCTATTGTTTTTTCATCAAATACAGTATATTTATTATTACCTGCTAAATCTGCAAATAACATTGGATTTATTATATAATATACTTTATTCGCAATTTCAACATTACTCTTAACACCTATTCCTTTCATATAAGATGTGTTAAGATCCATATCTAACATATATTCTCTTATTGTAGTTCCTAATTCTTTAAACTGTTCATTTATGTAAAAGAATTCTTCGTCATATACTAAAGTTGTTGTATCTTTATTTCCTAATTTAAAGCTTAAAGCATTATACATTAATATTGCCTGTTTTGATAGTCCTTTTAAATACTTTATAGGATTACTTTTATAATTATTTTCATATAATTCAATTACATCTGAGTAATTTCCACTATTTACAGCAGAAGTATTATAATATACTCCTCCTCCTACAATACCTTCTTTTGAAAATAAGCAACCATATAATGGTGATCTTTCATTATATGGATAACTATCACCATAACTATATGTATTAGTCTTATATGTTTCTTCTAAAGATCCATATGAAATTATCTTTCCATCACTTGTAGTTTCAATATATAAATAGTTATTATAATTATTATCTGTATAAAATGTATAAGCATATCCTCCAAAAGCTGAGTCAGTAGTTAATTTTGGTTCTCCCAATACATTTATAATATCATCTACAGTTGTAGATTTATTAACAGTGATTTGATAACTACCTGTTCCTTGTGATATTAACATATCATTGTTTGAAGCTGCATAAACATTTTTAGCAGATATTGTAGTTATCAATAAAAATAATATAAAAAGACCAATTTTTAGTTTTTTCATATTGTTCACTCCTATCCTTGTAATTAAAAAGGGATATTTTTAAGCAAATATCCCTTAGTGCATTAATTACATATATTCAAAACCTCTATTATTTAACAAGTAATTTTCTTGATGCAACAATACCAACTATAGATAATGTCATTATAATAGCCATAGCTACTACAGGCATATCACCAGTTTCTGGAGCTTCTTCTTCTGGAGTTTCAACGACAGGTTCTGTTACATTAAATGACATAACATATGTTTCTTCTCCAGCTTCTACAGTAACTTCTGTAGTTCCAGCTTTTTTAGTTGTTACTGAAATAGTTCCTGTTTTTGTTTCTTGATCATAAGAAACTGTAACATCTACCATTTCCTCATCAAATTGAGTTTTTACAAACTCTAATATTTCTTCTTCAATATCTGTACAATCCTCAGGATTTACTGTAAATGGTATTTCTAAAGTATCTCCTACTACTGGTTGTGCATTTTGAAGATTCTCTATAGTCTCATCTGAAATTATAATTCCTTCAGCATGTACTTCTTTAACTGTTACTTCATAAGTATCAGATTTTCCAGCTATTGTAGCTGTTATTGTAGCTTTTCCTTCTTTAATACCAGTTACAACACCATTACCATCAACTGTTGCAACTTCTGTATCAGAAGATTCCCAACTTACTTTAGTCTCATCAGTTGTTTCTACACCTGGTTCTTCAACTTCATAAGAAGTTTTTAATTGCTTTGTAGCTCCTCTTAATAAATCTTCATCATTTTCTGCAGTTACATCTACAGATGTGATTCTATTTTCTTTTACTTGTACAGTAATTTCCTTTACTAGTTCTGGTGTAGTTCCATCATTAGCAGCAACTGTTACAACAGCTGTACCTTCCGCTAATCCTGTAATTTTTACACCATCTTCTGTTTCTTCAGCATTTGCATATTCTCCACCAGATTTAATTGAAGGATCTAAAGTTCTCCATTTTGCTCCATCTGGATTAGCTGTTACTTTTACATTTACTTCTTTATTTTTATATACAGTTACATTGTCATCTTCAATAGTAATGCTTTCTAATGGAACAGTTACTGATACAGGAATTGTTGCTGATTTACCATCAACAGTTACTGTTATAGTAGCATCTCCATTTCCTACTGCTGTTACATTACCATTGTTATCAACTGTTGCGACTTTATCATCTGAAGATTTCCAAGTCATTTCTGTGTATTCTGCTCCTTCAGGATCAAATACAATATGATCTTTTAAATTATATTTAGTTTCAGTTTTTGTATCTAAAACCACATTTGGTACGTCAAAAGATACACTTCCAACTGATGCTTTTACATTTACTGGTATTGTAGCTTCGTGACCACTAACTTCTACAATAATGTTAGCTGTTCCTTTTCCTACTGCTGTTACAACACCATTGTTATCAACAGTTGCTACTTTTTCATTATCGCTTCTCCAATTATATGCTGTAACTTCAGCATTTTCTGGAGATACTTTTACATAATCTTTTATTGACATTTGTGGTTTAGTAGTTAAATCTAGATCAACACTAGTTAATCCTTCAAATTCAACACCTGTTACAGGAACTGTTACAGTCACTGGAATTGTTGCAGTACAATTTCCAATAGTTACTGTAATGTTAGCTGTTCCTTTTCCTACTGCTGTTACTATACCATTGTTATCAACTGTTGCAACTTTATCGTCACTTGAATCCCAATCCCATTCTAAAGGATCATTATCTGTTGAATCTTCTGGTACTATAACAACATATTGAGATAAATTCTCAGATGTTTTTACTTCAGTATCTAATGTTATAGAACTTCTGTCAAAATAAACATTTGTAGCTGGATTTACAACTTCTACTTCATCAACATTATAATTTAAATAGTATGTTGAGCTTAAATCTGTTTCATACATATTTAATTCATTATTATAAGTTGCACCAGCAGCATTAAATCCAGAATATGGATCTAATCCTTCATCGTTATTTGATTTAATAGGATATATAAACATTCCTAAGTTTCCTGTTGCACCTTCGTTTACAGTAAATTTAATTTCTACTACTGTCCCAAGAGTTATTGCTGGAGTAGCTACAGCATTACCTATTCCTATGAGTTTATGTGCATAATCTACGTTTGGAACTTTATCTGCTTCAACATCTGTTACAGTCCCTGCTGTTCCTAATTCTATTCCTAGTTCATCACCTAGTACTCCAGGCACAATATATGGAACTGTATGTCCTCTTCCATCATCTGTTTGCTGAATTGTTAACTTAGTAGGATCATAAGCTATTCTGGCATTAATAGCTTTAACTCCTTCATTATTGTCTGGCATTTTGTCTACTTTAAATGTAACAGTTAGCTCATCTCCTGGTCTTACCTCAGTTTTATCTGCCATTATACTAGCAACAATATCTGCTTCATCTTCTTCTACCTGATTATCATACCACTTTTCTCCTGCGTTTACTGTTGGAACTACAGTAACACATAAAAGTGATAAAATCATAGAAAAAAACAAAGCCTTCATTTTCAATGTTTTTTTCATATCGAAAAATTCCCCTCCTTATAAACATACTGTTTACATATTAAATAATATCATATAATTTTTATTAATTCAATATTTTTTATTTATATCATTATTTTTTTGTATAATTTTATTGCTTAGAAATCTTTATAACAAATTTTTTTAATTTTATTGTAACATTAGTCCACACAAACTTCTTCAAGATTAGTATTTAAGTAAAAACTTGTTTCAGCATCTGTTATACTATTTCCATTTTCATCTAATTCTACTCCTACAACATTAAATCCTGAGAACATTGGATCATCTGGATAAACAAACATCCCTAAATTCCCTGTTGCCCCTTCATTTACAGTAAATTTAATTTCTACCACATCTCCTAAAATTGTTGAAGAATGATCATTTATTACTCCTATCCCAATAACTTTATGATCATAATTAATATTTGAAATATATCCTGCTTCAACATCAGTTACTGTTCCTGCGGTACCTAAATATATATTCATATCTTCTCCTAAATTTCCTGGTACAATATAAGGACATATGTGGCCTCTGTCGTCTTCTGTTTGCTGAATTGTTATTTTAGTAGGATCATATGCTATTCTCGCATTTATACCTTTTATGCCTAAACCATTATCTGGCATTTTTTCTATAGATAATTTAATTGTAATTTCATCACCAGGCTTTACACTTGTTTTATCTGCAATAATACTTGCAATTACATCATATTTATCATAATTTTCATTATTTCCACTTTTATTTAATAATTTTATACATATAATAGTAGTTATGATTATAGCTATTATTACCACTACTAAAATAAAAATTTTTTTCTTCATAAATTTTCTCCTGTTTGTTAATTATTTAATATTATTAAAGATATTTCACTAAAACTATATTTTTTCTGTTTTTCTATAATTAAAGTTTCTTTTACTGCTATTTCTTTAATTTCCTTAATATTCATAAATTTAGGATTATATCCTATTTTATTTAATAATTCTTTTATTTTATTTACTAAATTCTCATCTTTATTATTATATACAATAGATATATCTATATTTTTCTGTTCTAATTTTTCTATAAGCTCAAGATTAGAAATTATATATTTATCTCTAATGTCACTTTCAAGATTACTTATTGATTCCATATTTATAATTTTATCAAGTTCTACTAGAATTTTCTTTAAATTATCACCCTTAAAAAACTCTTTATACATATATTTTGAAAAATAATCTCTATATTTTAATTTTAATTTATCCCCTAAAATATTCTCAAGCTCTCTTTTAAAATTTTCAAATACTTTTTCTATCTTATTTAAATCTTCTGATTCTGTATAAATTTCAAAATCTATAAATTCTCCTAGTTCTTCCACTGTATCTATGCCTATTGTATAGTAGAATTCTTTTTCCTTTTTTACATAAGCTTCTTTTAAAATATTTACACTAATATACTTATAATATCCAATATCTGCTAAGAAATTAATTATATTGTCATATTCTAAAGTACTACAAAAAACATTTCTTGAATCTTTAATACTAATTTGACTTAAATTTTCTACATTTCCTTCAAAAGATAAAATTATATTTTTATCTTTTATTGTCCTTACTCTTATACAAGACTCATTTTTTAGCATTTTACTATTTAAATCAATAAAATATTCATCTTTTTGGACTACACTATCTTTAAATATAAATCCTTCTTTTTTAATAAATTCTTTTATCTTTTCTTTTTCAGCACAAATATACTTACTATTTGATTTTCTTATTTTGTTCATTAAGCACCTCCTATTATTCAAAATCTTTTAATTTATATCCTAATTCATTCAGTTTAGTATATAACATTCCTAACGGAAGACCTAATACATTATAAAAGTCACCATCTATCTTTTCTACAAATAATGAAATTGTTCCTTCTAAAGAGTATCCAGCTTTTTTTAACAAATCCTTTTCATGCTCTACATACCATTTTATATCTTCACTACATATTTCTTTAAAATAAACATCCGTAACACACGAAAAAGTTATTTCTTTCATATTTAGCATATCAATTATTGTAACACCAGTTATTCCTTGATTTTTAGAACCACTAAATTCTTTTAAATTTTTCATTGCTTCTATAATACTTTTGGGTTTTTGATAAATTTTTCCATCCTTATATATTATAGAATCAGCCGCTATTATAACAGCACAATTTGTAGACACTTTTTTACTTACACTTTTAGCTTTAAGCATAGATAGCTCTTCAACATATTTTCTAGGATCACTTTTGTCTGCTATTTCTTCTACATCACTTACTAAAACATCATATTTTATATTTAAAGTATCTAAAATTTTCCTTCTGGTTTTAGAACCAGATGCAAGTATAATTTTCATAAAATTCACCTAAAATAATTATATCAAGTTACTAAAAATTGTCAAATAAAGAGCATAAATTTATTATTTTATCATAAAATAATACTAAAAGTGTTGACTTTTAGTATACGTTATAATATAATATAGGAGTAATAAGTATCGCGGGATGGAGCAGTTGGCAGCTCGTCGGGCTCATAACCCGAAGGTCGCAAGTTCGAGTCTTGCTCCCGCAACCATAAATGAGGCTTTTAGCCTCGTTTTTTTATTTTAAAATAATTTATTTTATTCCTTGAAACTATTGAAAATACTGGCTTTTTAGCTAAGATTAATTTTTAATAACTTACTTTATTTTAAATTAATTTCTGCAATTTTTTACCAATTAACACGCAGTTTTTTTATCCGTAAAATTTCTGCGTGTTAATTGAACGGCAACCAGTAATATCAAGGGTTTCAAGGCTTTTTTTATCTCAAAAAGGCTATTTTTTTATATATTTTCATCTTCAAAGAACACGCAGAAATCTCTGAAAGCCTTGATACAGGCTCAACCTTCATACCTCAAAGACTTGACAGTAAAATAACACGCAACATATATATTGCAATTTTGCCTTGCTACAATAATTACTCTAGCAAGGCTTTATTACTATCTTTCATACTCTTTTAAAGATTCATTTAATTTATCTTCATCTACTCCATCTTTAATTATATTAGGCTTAATTTCTATTACTTGTGTTCCATTATCTAACATTACATTATTAGGATTAGTTTCTTGTAATAAGTTTTGTTTCATATAATATTGATTTACTTTATCAAGTTCAGTTTCTTTATATTTATCAAATACCGAAGTATATGTATTAAGTGTAATTGCTACATCTGTATGTCCCATTAATTTTTGTAACACTACTGGTGTTACTCCTGCCTCTATTGCTCTAGTTGCGTATGTATGTCGTAAACTATGAGAAGACATACGTTCTATTTTTAATTCATTTAATATTCTCGCTAATGCTCTATTTACATTTTCTGCATTAGTATATTTATTAAATGGAGGCTTAAATAATAATTTTTCATCATTATTCTTTTGTCCCTCACAAAATTTCATCTGTTCTATTATATATGGATATAACGAATCTGGTATAGGTAAATATCTATTACCGGCTTTTGTCTTCGGAGAATTACTCATTGTTATTTCTCCTTTTATTCCATGTGTTAATGTTTTATGTACATATAATCTTCTATGTTCTAAGTCTATATCATGTGTACTTAATGCTAGACACTCTCCTATTCTTAGTCCCATAAATAATTGTATTAAAAATTCATTTCTATACGGACATTCTTTTAAAGTTTTATTTTGTAAATAGCTAACAAATTGATTTTCTTCATCTAGTGTCATAGCTCTAACAAGTTTTTCTTGTTTTAAGCTTTTAGGTCTTATAACTTGTGCCATTGGATTTCTTAGTATATAACCTCTATCGAAAGCATATTTAAATGCTTGATTGAATTGTTCCATAACTTTTTTTATAGTAGAATCACTGAAATCTTTATATGTATTTATATATCTTTGAAGCTCTTCTGGTGTAATCTCGTCTATATTTTTATTTGATACAGCACTTTTAAAAATATTCTTTTGTGTTCTTTGTACTCTTTCATATTGAGATTCTGAAATAATATTGGTATCATATTTATTCTGCAATATTGTTTTCATTAATTCTTTTAATGGAATACCATTATGTTCAATATATACAGGATTTTCTTTTTGAAACATTATAGATTGTAAATATGCTTTTGCTTTTTCCTCTGTTGCAAAGCTTTTTTCTTTATGTTTTCTTTCTTGAGTTACTGGATCATAATCATAATATTGAGCAACCCATTTTTTTCTATCTTTTCTAAAAAATACAGATCCCTCGCCTTTTCCTTTATCTCTTCCCATTTAATCTCTCCTTTCTAACTTCCACAAATAATATGATAGTACACATATTTGTTTAGGTTTTGTAAAATTTAATGATGGAAAATCTTTTCTTTTAAATAGTTGATTAGCACTATTTTGATTCATTCCCAAATCTTTTGCTACATCTTTTACACTCAAATTTGAAAATGGATTTATTTTATACTTTTCAAGTAACAATACAAATAGTCTATTATCCATATCTCTTTTTGAAATATCTAAAGGTTCATATTCTATTTCTTTTGTTTGAGGATTATTAATAAGTTCTTCACTATAAATTACATTATCTTGCAAAGCTATCATCTCCTTTTTTATCTATTACTTTATATTCTTTACTCTTTTCTTTTAAGTCGTTTTCTGTCGGCTTTTGGACATCTAAATCAAACTCTTCGACAACACCTTTTATTTCTTCTTGTTCTTCGACATTATTTATAATATCTTCTGTTTTTATTTGTTCTTGACTTTTCTGTTTTTCTA
Organism: uncultured Clostridia bacterium; assembly: GCA_944388585.1. Taxonomy (GTDB): domain Bacteria; phylum Bacillota; class Clostridia; order TANB77; family CAG-465; genus CAG-465. Next base: position 157,919 of record CALXJI010000001.1, on the reverse strand, counting down.
TTTCTTCTTTAATTATTTTTTCAACCTCAACTTTTCTTTCATCATTTAGTCTATCTAAATGTCTAATCTCCCAAAGTTTTGCAAAAGCCTCTAACTCTTCTTCTTTTAATTGCTCATCTTTAGGTTGTTTATTATTAATGTATTTTAAATTTTCAAACATTGTATCTTTCATTTTTTCATCTTTTGAATGTGCAAATAATCTATCTACTATATCCCAGTCTTTTATAATATATGTTCCGTTATCCCAGTTGTCTGTATCCATTCTATTAAATATTCCTACACCTACAGATAGATTACCACCAATAGTATTGCCAGCAACTTGACATAGTCTTGCCCAACCATACTCATCATCTACATCAGGACTTCTATATTTCTTTACATCACAATATGCTAAAACAGATTCAACAAATTCTCTATATCCATACCAATGTAAATACACACCCATTTTTTTACTTTTATTACTAATTACTGCTCTATCTCCCATAGTTATACTCCTCTCTATCCTCAAAATCGTAATCTTTCTTTGATTGCTCTATAAATTCTTTAAACTCTTGCATTTGTTTTTCTTTTTGAGTCAAGTTAAATGCTTCTTCCATTTCTTTTATATCTTCTTCTGTAGGTTCAGGATATAAATCTCTTTTCATATCGCTCATTAGTTTTTCAATTTCATCTTTTGCAATTATCACATAGCTTGTATCTATGTCTTTTATTTCTTCATCTAATTTCTCCATATATTACTATCCTTTCTATTATATTTCTTTATCTTTTATTTCAAGCTTTCTTTTTCTATCAGTATCTTCTATGCATTTAAATATATTTTGGTCGACAAAATTCTTATCTGCTCCCTCAATAATTGTCGCTTTTTCATTAGTTACGGTATATGCTAGACAATCACTAGCATATCCTAAATTAACTAACTCTTTTGCTCTTTCAAAAAAAGGTTTATCTGTAGTAGTAAGAAAAGCTCTTGTTGAACCAGTATCAATACATCTATTTTTTATATATCCACCTATTTGCCTATAACTCATATTAATGAATGTATTAGGTATCTCTTGAAATAATCTAATTGACGAGTCTGCTGATGTAAGTATTAAACTCGAATAATGAGTTGAATGTTTTATATCATACATAAGTCTTGCTAAATCATTTCTACTACTTATACGTTTTTGTATTAGTGAATTATCTCTAATTAATTGTGGAGAATCTATATCTGGTAATCCTTCTATTTTGACATTATTCTTAACAATTAATTTATCTTCTCTCATATCTTTTTCTATCCAAGCATATGTTCCGTGGTCTACAATTATATGTCCTCTAAATCCTTTTATATTTTTACATATCTTATTAGTAATTCTTATATCTTCAATACTTACCCTAGCATTTCCAGATGGATGATTATGTTGTAGATAATATCCATTTGCACCAAGTCTATACATTCTTCTTGATATATCTTCAAATCCTCTTTGATTTTTTAAGTATGGTGTTTTTGATTTTACTCTAAAAATATTACAACTATTAGGAAGTCTTGAAGTAACAGATTCATAATTTACAATTGAATTATCTCTCATATATATAATTCTAAAAGTTTCAAACTTAGGATTTCTAAAAATCTGACAAGTTTTTACTAAATCTTCTCTAGATTCAATTTTTATATCTTTTAAATCTATATAACTTTTCATCTCTTCATTTTCAGGAATAGCATTATATATTGTTTTAATTTCTAATCCTGGCATTCCTTCCTAGCCTCCTCAACTAACTTATTCTTTAAATAGTTAATTGAAAGATTATCTAAATAATCTAAATTTTTAAATGGAGTTAACTTTTGTATATCTTTTTCACTTAACTTTAAGAAATACTTAAAAGCAATAAACTGATAAACTAAAAATCCATAAGTCTTTAGATTTCTTAAAAGAAAACTTAAGTTTCTATGATAAAACTTCATCTCTCTTAACTTGTAATCTACTTTAGAGAAGAATTCTTCTTTGTTTATATTAGATTTTTCTAAGAAATCTAAATTTGATATATTATTTATCTCTAATGTTTTACTTTCAGGTTTAACCTCTCCACTAACAAGCTTATCTTCTCTAAACTTAATTAGCTTTTCTAAGTCTTCATAATTTTCCAAATATGTTTGTACTCTTTCTTTATTTATTGTTATAGGTTGCTTTTGATATTCACTAAACCATTTATCCATATTTGAAGGCTCTTGTGTTTTATCATCTCTTTTTACTTTCTTTACTTGCTCCATTACTGACTTTATAATATCTTGTTTTGTTATCTTGTGTTCTGTTGTTTTCTTATCTGATTCTTTTTCATTCTCCTCTGTCATTACATTGTCTATAAACTTTTCTTCTTCTGTTAAGTTCTTATACCTAAAATTTAAGTCTTTTCTTCTTGATGTTTCTTCTTCATTTCTAATATCCATTTACTCTCATACTCCTTTCTTGAATATTGCAACATTCATTTCTTGTTCGAACTTAACTAGATTATAATGGCAAATGTCGATATATTTTTCAAATAACAGAAAAAATCATAAACTTTTTTATTTTATCTGATTTTAACAAAAAATAACAGAAATTTTAGATATCTAAAATCTCTGTAAGTACTGAAATATATGCAAAAAAAGAACGTGAAAATTTAATTTCACGTTCAAATTATTTTATTTTTGCAATTTTTCTTAATTTTTTATATCCCGTACAACCTATTATTTCTATATGGCTTAATTTACTCAATTCTTTATCTATAGTTACTCGTATCTGTTCTGGTAAATATGATATGAATCCACCTTGTCTACCAAATGTTTCCTTTAATTCATTTGTTTTATACATATATGCATTCATAAATTGAGTTGGATCAATATTTGCTGGAAATAGATTTTCTGCATTTTTTATAAGATACTCTTTTGTATTTTTTATCTCTTCATTATCTTCTGGAATTTTTTTTAAAACATCTTTTATATTAGTAATATTAAAAGAATATTTATTATCTAATGATTGTATTAAATACATATTACTATCTTGTCCTAAAAATTGTTGATTGTTAAAAAAAGATTGTTGTTGCAATTTCTTTGATAAAATAAGTTGCTCTCTAATCAACGAAACTCCTGAATAAAAATTATCAATTATTCTTAAACTATTCAAGTCTATCTTACCTACAAATAAATGCTTATATTTATCCCATTGATTTTCTTCTAATATATCTAAAGTTTCATAAATACTAACTGCATCTAATTTATTATTATTAATTATCTCAACAATATCTGTTATTTTATTTTTTAAATCATCTATTTGAGTAACAACTAATATTGCCGCATTTTTATTTTCATCTATTTTTTGCATTTTATATACAACTATTGCTACAAAACCTACAAAAATCATACATATACTTTCCCAATTATCACAAAAAAAATTCCATAAACTACTTATCATTTTTATTCCTCCATATTTTACTATTTTACAATTTAAAAAAGTACTGTCATAAAAACTATTTTAATTTATATGATTATATATAAATTAAAGTAACATATCAAGTCTTTTTTTAACTTTTTGAGATATATTTACTATTTAACAATAATTTTCAAAAATTAAATATTTCTAACTAATTATTAAATATATCTAAATATAAAGCATTAGATTTTTTTAACATCTGTATATCACTTGCAGATGGCTTAAGATTTTCTAACATTTCATCCTACATCTTTTTGAGAAAAATAACATTTTCTTATTGAAGGTATATATTGAGCATTTGAGCCAACAAGTGTTCCTAGCATTAAATCATTAACACCATTTACAATATTAATTTGGACTAATACATGTTCCAATCTTGCATTATTAGATTTATAATTTTCAAAAGCAATAAAAGATACACTATTATCTGATTGCATATATCCTCTTAAATATATTCTACTATCATTAGGAATATAAAAATCAACCATAACAAAATCTGGTCTTTCTACTATATCAAATATATACTTACCTTTTCCATATTGTTTTGTTTTATAATCATAAGCATAAAAATAGCAATATAATTTATTTGTCTTAAAAGGATTTCTATTATTTCCTTTATTAATATTTTTATATTCTTGTTCGAACAAATCTGATGAATATATACCTAACTCATCACAAATCTTACTTATATCTTCAACATTCATTAGTAAATTACCACTTTCATATTTACTAACAGTTGCTTTAGTTTTTCCAAGAATCATTGCTATATTATCTTGACTCAATCCCTTTAATCTTCTATACTTTTTTTAAATTTTGTCCAAACAACTTACTATCAAAACTAGACATTTTCATCTCCTATATTTTTTAAAAAGGATATTATTATATCATACTTTTTGCTAAAATTCAATTATTTTACAATTTTTACTTGAAATTGTTAACATAAAGTGATATAATTACTCTCCTAACATATTTATGGTAAAGGAGTCTTTTGACTCTAACCCAAGCAGAAAGGCTTGATTGATTGATTTTTGATTAATTCTAGCCATACAGAGTTAGAATTGAATATGCTTCCATGATATGAAGTTCAAAATGACATCAGTATGAATATGGCTTATAGAAGGGATTTTGGTAAACATGGAAGAAAAAGAATTAAATTCTAATTTTCCAGGTGGTTGTCCTGGATGTTAAAAGACACTTAAAGGGAATTTAAAAAATTCCCTTAAAAGTATTTTAATAAATGCCTTTTTGTTATATAATGTAGTGGTAATTATATTGGCTTCTGCAAGAGTCGATTTAATTATATATATTGTAAGAGCAATCTTATAAGGAAAAAGAGTACTGTTTTTATCGAGTCCCAGTACTCTTTTCTATTTTTGTATAAATGTTTCTTAATAAGAAACATTTTATATATTTAACCATTTTTTGACAAATTTTTACTATATTTAGCAAAAATTATAGTAATATTATATCAATTTACATAAAAAAGTTTCGTATAACGATATTTTAGTATCACTACACGAAACTTTTATTTTTTTGACTATTTGACATAATATTGGTATACTCTACTCCTATGTTTTAGAAAGGATGTGTAGAGTAATGAATAATATAAAGAATAATTTAAAACCTGCCCAAGTATTACAAATAACAAATATACTTCGCTCACTTGGATTAAATACTTCTTATCGTGGTACTAAACTTATAAATAAAAGTATTCAATACGTTATTAAATATGATATTGAATTCATTACTCTAAATAAAATCTATTCTAAATTATGCAAAGAATATGGATACTCTATTAATGCAATAAGAAATAATATAAATTATGCTTTAAGTAATAGAAATATAAGATTATCTAAAACTAACTTTGCAAAAATTTTCGGATATGAATACTATGAAAAAAACTTTGAACCTAAAGTTTTTATAGAAGAAATTAGTAACTTAATTAAATTGCATTTATAGAAAATTCACATTAAATTTAATATTTTATATTCTTATAAAAAATAATTAACATACTTGCTAATTATTTTACTATTGTTAAATAAAATTGTATTATATAAATTTATTTATTACTAATTCTTAGCTATAGATTTTTTTCAACAAATAATTTAATTATTTAATTAATATTATAATAATTTTTCGGTTTAAGTATTAAATAATATTTTTAAATTTTTTTATTTTATACAGTCATTTGAATTAATATCAAAAATTCTACATCCACCATGACAAATATTAAAAAAATTACATTTAATACAATTATTGTTATTTATTTTTTCCCTAATTAGTTTGAATTCATTTCCATCTCTCCATGCCTCTTCAATATCTTTAATATATAAATCTTCACCTTCAGTTCCATTAACCATAAAAGAACATGGATACATCTTCAAGTCTTCTGAAATAAATGCAGAAAATCTACCTGCTTCACAAAAATCCACACTATCTATATTTAAATTCTTAATTTTATTCACTAAAAAAGAAATAGAACAACTATCAAACCCAATTTTGAATGGTAATTTTTTATGATTTATTATATTAAAAAATTTATTTATTTTTTCTGTATTTTTTAAAGTATATCTATCATTTTCAAATTGAGGCTTATAATTTAAAAAAATTATCGCATTAACTTCTCTAATTTCTTGTGGTATTTCATTCAATAAATTAATTGCATTATCAATTGTTTCTGAACTTAATATAAAATGTACATTTGTCTTTATTTTGTTATTTATAAGCTTCCTTATAGCTTTATATGATTCATCATATGGTTCATATAAACTTACTGCAACAGCCCCACAAAATTTTTGACTTGCTTTTAATATTTCTTCTGTTAATCCTTTACCATTTGTTGTATATGATGGAATAATACCTAATTCGCGTGTCATTTTTATAATTTGTATAAAATCAGGATGTTGATTAGGATTACCTCCTCCCAAAGCAACTTGCATAACCCCTAAATTTCTAGCCTGTTGTATAATTTTTTTATAATTTTCTAGGCTCATGTGCTTACCATTTATGTTTGATTTCCTATAACAAAATTTACAATTATTTTCACAATAATTAGTAATTGATATGTCTATTAATTCCGGCCCCTCAATTCTCATAAATGGTTCTATTCCATAATATCCTTTTCTTATAGTAAAACCAGTATTCTTGTTAAAAATACAAAAGTATCTACTTTTCTTATTATTCTTTATTATATATTCATTCATCAAATTCCACCCATTTCACCATTTAAATAAAAGTCATCTTCCATTATTAAAAAACTTTCCATACTAAAAAAAGCTTCTGTTTCTGTTCCTCCATTATCTGTACTCAATTCTCCCCAATACACATGATGTCCTTTTTTTATATACTCTTCTACCTTTTTTATTGTATCTTCTCCATATTTTTTACTTTTTAAAAATTGTCTAACAGTTTTTCCTTTTTCATACTTTTCAATATATTCAATTAAATCTTCTTTAGCTTCATCTATAGCATTAAATAATTCATCAAATATAAAATTTAATTTTGAATTGCCTTGCACTCCTATCTTGTCCATAAAAATTTTCTTAGAAAGCTCTTCTTTAGTAGCAAGTATAAAAGATGTTGAAGAACTATTGGTTATAAAATCTATTTTTATCTTCATTAATCTAACCTCTCTATTAATAAATTAAAGTTTCTTATTAAATTTTCATCATATTTAAAATATTCTGAAATATTATAACTATTACTATCTATATTTAATTTATAAACACTGTATCCTTTCTTACAATATTTACTTATTTTCTCTATCTCCTTATTATTAAGCAACTCCTTATTATATAAGTATTTTTTAAAATTTTTATATTCATCTATATAATACTTTTTATATATTTTTTTAATATCAATAAAACTAGCAAATACGCAGTTATACATTTTTTTTAAATATTCTTCTGCAAACGAATCTTTTCTTACCTCAGATAATTTCAAAAATTTTTCTAAATAATTCTTAAAATCAATATTATTGGGAGCTATACAATAAAAAGCATTTCCTATTCTAATGATCTTCATCATTTCTCTCTTCCTTTATATACTTTAATATATTTTCTAAATTTACATTTTCTTCTATTTTTTTATTATTTTCATTATAAATCATTTGTAACTTATTTTTTATTTCATCATTTAACTTTATATTGCTACATAATATATGATGTGTAATATTTTTTATGTTTTTATTTATTTCTGATGTGACTTTATTATTCATGTCTTCTAATGTTTCGATCGCCATATCTGGTAGAAATTTCAAATAATTTTTCCAAAACTCATATGTTTTTCCTCTACTAACATCATGTAGAAATATAGTCATCTTAAATAATTCTTTATATATTTTTACATGCTTTCTTTTTATTATACTGTTAAATTCTTCGATCATTATATCATATGGCAATATTATTTTAGGATCATATCTATAATAGCTATTTAAATATTTTAATTGAAAACTTTTTATTATAAAATTCTCATATTCTTTCCAATCTTTTTCACAAAATAAATTCATCATATCAAATAATTTTTTTATATTTAATTTTTTAAAAAATTTGGTATCATATCTAAATAATAAATCCATTGTAATTTTATTCCTATTTTTAGTTTCATTTAAAAATTCATTTTCTATTTTTTTTATATCTTCATCATTTACATTTTCGTCTGCTAATTTAAATATATTATTCCAATAAATAGTAGCATAATTATCACTTGTTTTTAATATTTCAATTAAATTTTCACTATATATTTTACCTATAAAAAATAAATATGCAAATACTCCTTCTTTAATATTTACATTACTCTCCTTATTTAAAGATTCTATAAATTCTTTTATTTGCTCATCATTATATTTTCTAGCAATATATTTTGCTATGTAAAAATCCCTAAATTCATCAAAAGTAAAGCTAATAACAGTTTTCTTTTCTTTTAAAAAACCTTCACTTAATATTATATCATCTTTTAAAACAACATCATTTAATACTAATTCATATACAAATTCTAATTCGTCACGAGTCATCATATCTATTGGAATATTATAATATTTGTTATTTTTAATCATATATTCTATTAATTTATCCAACACGTCAATATATATTTTTCCAAGTCCAAATTTTTTTTTATTATATTCTTCAATCTTCTTTTTAAGATATTCTTGAAATATATTATATTTGTATATATCATACATATATATTTGTTTATTTCCTCTATTAGCTTCGCAAAAAAATCTTAATAATAATGTATCGCTAGACAATCTTTCAAATATATTTTCAAATAAAGTATATTTTCTTATAGTTATCTTAAAAAAATTTAGATATCCCCAAAATATTCTATCTTGAAACTTTGGATTATTGTTAAACATTTTAACTCTCTTAAAATATTTAGAATATATGCCTATGTCTATATCTTTAAATTTTTCATCATAAAATTCTTCTCTAGTTGTCATTACAACTTTTATAAAATTATAATTAGTAATTTTTTCTAAAAATTGTCTTACAATATTAGAAAAACTATCAAAATTATTATTTTCATTTAATCCGTCTATTAGTATTACAAAAGGCCTAAATGTCTTTTTGTATTCCTGTTCTAATAAATTTAATATATAATTCATATTTTTATTATTCAAAAAGCTCATAATTTTATCACATACAAAGTCATATAAGTCTTTATTAACTTCATAAGCATTTATATACAGCACAAAAAATTTCTTTTTTAGCAGAAAATTTTTTGTAAAATCACAAATAAAATTAGTTTTTCCTTGTCCTGCATTATTAGTAATTATTAAATATCTATATTTTATATATTCTAAGTTTCGAGCAATATATCCAAAGTCAAATTTTAAAGCTCTGTTATAGTAATCTTTTGTTTCTCTATAATAAATATCATCTCCACTTTTTGATAGATTTTGCATTTGATCTATATTCTCTATAAGTTTTATAGCATTTTTTAAATTTTCTGATAATTCTTTAGAAACTAATAATAATTTTTCATCATCTTCAATTCTATCTGGAAATTTAAAGCTAATATTATTATTAAAGTTTTTCTTTAAGAATTCATTAAGATCTTTAAAATACAAAGATTGTATTTCTTCAATTGATTTATTTATAAATAATCTTGGTTCACAAAAGAATCTCAAATATTCCTTATACTCATTTTGTTCTACAAAAATTTTTGGTATATATTTACCACTTTCTATATTTTTGTATATTTGCTGTTTTGTATATCGACTCATATATTTTTTCAAATCACTTTTTATCTTATTAGATTCTATATATTTTCTATTTATATATTGTGCAAATGATGATATACTAGATACTTTTATACCAGTTGCCTTATCAGAGGAAATAATCTGTTCCTGTACAATTCCTATTATCATGCCATCTACAATTACTGGAGACCCTGACATTCCTCTATAATTTATAGCCTGTCCTACACTTATATTAGATACCTGCATATCAGATACTTTCTCTTCATCAATTATGTAATGTGTTCCTATTCCTTTAATGTAATGAATGATTTGTTCACTAGTTATATATCCATATATTTCCCATTTATCATCTTGATACGGAGTATAATCAGATGTTAACAAATGTTTAATATCATCCTCAATTGAATCTTCTAACTTTAATAGTCCTACAATTTTATTTTCATCAATTGAATATTCATTAGCATTTATAATATTACCATTGTATAATTCAATTTTATACTCTTCTTGATTCATTAAGTGTTTTGCTGTTAATATTAAATCATTATCAATTATTATACCTGTTCCAACATTATTATTTCCAATTACTTTTACTATATATTTAGGAAACTCCATAATTTTCTCCTTTTAAATTATTAATTTATTATCAATAATATACTTATAATTATATTTATCTTTTTGTACTTGATTTTTCAATATATTTATTCTGTCTATTTCATAATTAAAAATTAATGTTTTATTTTGCTTATTGTTAATAATTATATTTGCTAATATATTTTTATCTGGATGTCCATATTTTTTCCCGTCTGTAGATATTATATAATTATTAGCAATAAAGTTTTTCATTATTTCACAATTATTCCAGTAACTCCCATGATGTGGAAGTTTTAAAACATCGACCCTGAGTACTTTTTCGTTTAAATGTTTTTTTTCAAAATATAAATCTCCTGTAAATAGCATTTTTATACTATTAAATTTAATTAATATGCCAATTGATACATCATTAACTATAGAATATATTTTATTTTTGTGATTAATCTTAAGCCAATCAGCTATATCTTCTTGTTTTTGATAAGATATATCTTCTGTGGTTTGAATATTTTCTTCATCATTAATCATTAATGTCTCAAAAAATGTTATAAATTCTTCGTTTTTATTTATTTTATAATCTTTTCCAAATAGCTTTTCCAATTGCTTTTCTAGATACATAGTATATCTTTCTATCTTTAATTTATTTGGTGAAATTACATCTATATTAACTCTTCCTATTTTTATGTTTTCAGACTGTATTACTGTATTGTCTATAAACTGCCTATTTATAGGATAATTTAATTCATTGCAAATAAGTTCAAAGGATTTTAAATCATTTGCACTTACATTATTTTCTATTCCATTAATATAATTCATTTTATTATGTGCTTTTATTATTCGCATTTTATCAAATTGTTCTTGCTCCAAATTATCAGATAATTTCTTTTGAAAAACTAAATTTTTAAATCCATTATACCATACATTTTCAATTTTTATGATATTTGGTATATTATAATCACCATTTTCTTCTAATAATTTTTTTGCTCCTCCAATATGATCTTTATCAATATGTGTTATTACTAGTAAAATAATTTTTTTTCCTTTTTCATTTAATTCTATTAATAATGGTTTTAAATATTTATAATATGTTTCTTCAAATCCAGTATCAATTAGAATACATTCATTATTATTAAATTCTATTAAAAAACAATCCCCAGCATTTGCCGGTAAAATATGTATCTTGGCATTCCATCCTCTCATACATAATCTATTCCTTTCTATAATTTCATGAAAATATGTACTATACTATATATTAAATTTTTACTTTAAAATGATAAATATCATTATCTTATTCCATTTTTTCATCTTCACTTGAACTACTAATTCCAAAATACTTTTCAAAGAATTTCTTTATCTTGCTAATTATTGTTTGTTTCTTTTCTGTTCTATTGCTTCCTCCAAATCTTCTCATTGGTGGTAATATCTTCTCTATATCTGTACCTGTTGTTTTTACCTCACCATCTCTAAAAGAATTATCTAAAAACTTTCTTGTTGCCTCTTCATTTAAGTTTTCTTCTTTTATCAAGTTTTCTAAATCTATTTCTTTTTGTTCTTTTACAAACTTGGCCCAATCTTTGTATACATTTGTATCAGCATTTATTTTTGAAATAAATTTTTCTATTAATTCTTTCTTTGAGCGAAGTGCTAAACTTGATTTTATAGCTTTATCAATAGAACCTAATATTTCTTTATCTTCACAATTCGAATCATGATATTTAGCAACTAGCATTAAAATATAATCTATATTTACTTCTACTTGTTTTACTAGCTCCATTTCAAATACTATATCTTCTTTAATACTTTCCTCTTCTTCTGGCTTTGATTTATATTCTTCATATAAATCAGTATATGTTCCTATATAGTCTTGAAAATCTCTTTCTGACAATATTTCATTTCCTGCAAATTTATCAAATGAAGATAAAATGTTTCTAAGTCTTAAAATATTTCCCATTAATACAATAAATTCTTTCTTATTTTTTTCTCCTATTATTTGCTCTCCTAATGGATATTTTTCAAGGAGCATTGCTATTCTTTCTTCATAGCCTAATTGTTTTCTTCCTTTATCATCTTCATAACCATAATAGTAATCTTCATAAGATTTTAGTAATACTATTCCACTTGCATTTTTATCTCCAAATAACGCAATAGCATCATTAGTTTCTTGTTCTAAATCCCTAAAACATACAATATTTCCATAAGTCTTTACTGAATTTAAAATACGATTTGTTCTTGAATATGCTTGTATTAATCCATGTTGTTTTAAGTTTTTATCTACCCACAAGGTATTTAATGTTGTAGCATCAAATCCTGTTAAAAACATATTTACTACTATTAATAAATCTACTTCTCTATTTTTTACTCTATCTGATAAGTCTTTATAATAGTCTTGAAATCCGTTTCCTTCTGATGAAAAATTAGTTTTAAATTTCTTATTATATTCACTTATTGCATAATCTAAAAACTCTCTTGAACTTTGATCTAATAAATCTGTTTCAAAATCTTCGTCTTCTATTATTCCATTACTATTATCTTCTTCATTAGGTGCATATGAAAATATTGTTGCAATTGTTAAATCTCTATTCTTTTCTTCTAATTGTTTTTTGAACTCTAAATAATATTTTTTAGCCATTGGAATTGAGCTTACAGCAAATATTGAGTTAAATCCATTTAATCTTTTCCCTTTTAAATCATAAAATGAGTTTCTTTTTGTTTTTTGATCAAAGTGTTCTAATATATAGTCTACTACTTTACTTACTCTTTCGTGTGATGAAAGAGCTTCTTCCGTATTTATTGCAGTTACTTCCTTATCTGCCATTCCTTCTTTTTCTTTTACAGTATTTACATAGTCTATTCTAAATGGTAATACATTTCCATCATTTATTGCATCTACTATTGTATACGTATGTAATTTTTCTCCAAATGCTTGCTCTGTTGTGCAAAAGTTTGGATTTGATTTATTCACTGCATTTTTTGCAAATATAGGTGTTCCTGTAAATCCAAACAAATGATAATTTTTAAAATTTTTAACTATCATCTTATGCATATCACCAAATTGAGAACGATGACATTCATCAAATATTAGTACTATATGTTTTTGATATGCTGGATGATTTTTATTTCTTTTTACAAATTCACTAAGTTTTTGTATTGTAGTAACAATAATTCTTGATGTATCATCTTCTAACTGTCTTTGTAAAATTTTTGTATTTCTATTGCCATTAGCTGCACCTTTTTGAAATTTATCATATTCCTTCATAGTTTGATAATCTAAATCTTTTCTATCAACAACAAATAAAACTTTATCTATATAATCTAAATTTGTTGCAAGTTGTGCAGTTTTAAATGACGTAAGTGTTTTTCCAGAACCTGTTGTATGCCAAATATATCCCCCAGCTTCAATTGTTCCCATTTTTTTATAATTTGTAGCTACTTCAATTCTATTTAAAATTCTTTCTGTTGCAACTATTTGATAAGGTCTCATTACAAGCAACATATTCTCTGATGTAAACACACAATATTTTGTTAATATGTTTAAAATTGTATGTTGTGAGAAAAAGGTTCTTGTAAAATCTACTAAATCTGGAATTATTTTGTTATTACTATCTGCCCAATATGAAGTAAATTCAAAACTATTACTTGTTTTTTTACTTTTATTTCTAATATTATTCTTTTCTTTTACATGATTTTCTCTTGTTGTATTAGAATAATATTTTGTATTTGTACCATTAGATATTACAAATATTTGTACATATTCATAAAGTACACTTCCAGCCCAAAAGCTTTCTCTTTGATATCTATCTATTTGATTAAAAGCTTCTTTTAATGCGACTCCTCTTCTTTTTAACTCTACATGAACTAATGGAAATCCATTTACAAGTATAGTTACATCATATCTATTTTTATATTTTCCTTCATCTTCTTCATATTGATTTATTACTTGTAATCTATTATTATGAATACATTTTTTATCTATTAATGTAATATTTTTACTTGTTCCATCATCTCTTTTTAGTACTTGAATATTATCCTCTTGTATCTTTCTCATTTTTTCTACTATTCCATCATTGTTATTACAAATGTTATCATTAAAGAATCTATCCCATTCACTATCTGTAAAGTTATATTTATTTAGTAATTCTAATTGTTTACGTAAATTATTTATAAGTGTATCGGAATCATGTATTTGTAAATAATCATAACCTTGTTCTTCAAGCATCTTGATAAATTCTTTTTCTAATTCTGCTTCACTTTGATATGAATCGGAACACTTTTGTACTGGTTTATATTCAGTTACCACTGTTGAATTACTCATTTCCATTACAACATTGTATTTACTCATGACTTACTCCTTGTTTTCTACTTTTAATTCTTTGAAATTTAATAATTTATCTCTATAATATTCATATTGTTTTCTTCTAGCTTCTATTTCTGCTGGAAGGCCTTGTGATATATTTTGACTAATTTCTTCAAATTTATCTAATATATTTATTATTTTTTTCTGCTCATTAATATTAGGAATATTTATTCGAATTGTTTTTAAATCACATCCATTTAAAGCAGGTACACCACCTGTATTTTTTCTTTTAAGGATTTCATCTTTTTTTATAGTTAATTCATAATATAAATATTTATTCAAAAGTACCTTTTTATCTTTTGACCATATAGCATAACATAATGGTCCTAACCAGAAATCATTTTTCTGATACCCAACAAATCCAATACCCCCTTGTCCTCTTGAAGGAGTAGTTACAACATCACCTTGAAAATTTTTTATTTTAGTATATCCCGAATTAGTAGTTCCTGCATTTATATATTCATAATTATTATCTTCATTTTTTACTAAAATATTTTTGGGTTTACTGCCAGTTTTATAATTTGCTATATCTCCAAGATTTATAATTGTTCCATTAGTATTTAGTAATTTTATTTTATAATATTCATATTGTTTCTTTCTTGCTTCTAATTCTGCTTCTAATTCTGCTTCTAATTCTGCTTCTAATTCTGTAAAATTATCTAATATTCGTACTATTTCATATTGTACTTCTATAGGTGGTATAGGTACTTTATAACACTCAATTTGCCTTTTAGAAATTGCTGGAATGCTGCCTGTTTGTTGTTGTCCTAAAATATTTGACTGATTATTTTTTAGATAATAATATAAAAACTCCCAAGACATCACTTCTTCATGTTCTATTGTTATTGTATAGCAACTATTTCCAGCCCAATACTTTTTATTTATTTTATTAACATATCCAGCATTTGCACCTCTCGCACTAATTAATACTTTTTTTCCGTCATTATTATATTCATCATAAAAACCAGTATTTGTTATTCCTCCATTATAAACTGGATATCGAGAATTATTATTTTGTTTATTTTTATGCACAAACTCTCCTATTGTAACTGTTGCAATTTCTGTAATTTTTCTATATTCAACTCCATCTGGACATAATTTTCTAATTAATTCTTCAATTTTACTCATTAATAACCCCTTCACCTTTTATGATTTTCATAAATTCATTTGCTTTTTGCTCATCCCATTTAGAATATGATATTGGCATATCATATTCATTAATTAACCCTTTTTCTCTTAATTTTTCTATAACTTTAAGCACATCAGTAAATACACACCACACATTTAATCCAAACAAAACATTTGCTTTAATGCAACTATCCTGTCTTTCTTGAATTCCTTCATAGAAATTTATACCATTTTTAAATAATACAGCATAATCTTTTCTTTCATCATCAGTTATTGTTTTTATTTCTTCAGTATCGTTAAAGACTTTTTTATTTATTTTTGTTTTATTTTCTATATTGCTATATATAGTATACTTTTGATTATTTATTTGATCTTCTTTTTCTTTATTTATTCCATGTATAAATCTAAATAGTTCTTTGTCATGTGGTACATAATCTAAAGTAATAACTTTGGGTAATTTTTCGGAACATACTCTCCTAACTTCTTCTATTTGTTCTTTCATACTCATAATAATCTCATTCCAAGATTGATAATTCTTAGGAATGTAGTTTTTATCTTTATGAGCATTGTTTTTATCTCTTTCTTCATATATTGCTTTAATAACTTTGTTACTAGCACATATCTGTTTTTTATTCTTTTTAAATACATCATCAAGTATATAACATAGTTTTAAATAAAATTCCATTTGAATTTTATCAAATCTTTCTTTTATATTTAAATATGTTAATTTTTCTATATTTAATTGTATAAAAAGTAATGAATCTATATTTTTCTTGGCATCTATTAAATATCTTGCTAATTCCCATTCTGTCATTTTCTATTCCTCTATTTCTTTAACTATCTTATCTATTTCATCTCTAAGCACTTGTTCTCTTGCTACTATTTCTTCAATTTGTTTGTTTAGTTCTATTATATCTATCTTTTCTCTTGTATCTTCTTTTTCTACATAGGTAGATACAGATAAATTGTAGTCATTTTCTCCTATTTCAGTATTTGAAACTAATTTAGCTACATAGTCTATATCTTTTCTATCTGTAAATATTTTTATGATATTATCTATATTTTCATCAGTTAATTTATTATTGTTTGTAACCTTAACATATTCTTTTGAAGCATCTATAAATAAAATACTATTATCTTTTTTGTTTTTCTTTAATACCATTATACATGTTGCAATTGATGTTCCAAAAAATAAATTATCTGGTAATTGTATAATACAATCTATGAAGTTATTATCTACTAAATATTTTCTTATTTTTTGCTCTGCTCCACCTCTGTAAAGTATTCCTGGGAAACATACTATTGATGCAGTTCCATTTGTTGCAAGCCAAGATAAAGAATGCATTATAAATGCAAAATCTGCTTTAGATTTAGGTGCTAATACTCCTGCTGGAGAATATCTTGGATCATTTATTAAAAGTGGATTTTCATCTCCCGCCCACTTGATGGAATATGGTGGATTTGATACAATCACTTCAAATGGCTCATCATCCCAATGTTGAGGATTTATTAAAGTATCTTCACAAGCTATATCAAATTTATCATATCCTATATCATGTAAAAACATATTTATTCTACATAAGTTATATGTGGTCAAATTTATTTCTTGGCCATAAAAACCATTTCTTACATTTTCCTTACCTAATATTTTAGCTGATTTTAAAAGTAATGAGCCTGAACCACAAGCAGGATCATATACTTTATTTACTGATTTTTTACCTACTACTGCAAGTCTTGTTAATAATTCACTTACCTCTTGAGGTGTAAAAAACTCCCCTCCAGATTTTCCAGCATTAGATGCATACATAGACATTAAAAACTCATAAGCATCTCCAAAAGCATCTATTGAATTGCTTTTATAATCATCTAATTTAATATCTGAGATACCATTTAATATTTTTACTAACTTATCATTTCTTTTTGCTACCGTTGCACCTAATTTATTACTATTTACATCTATATCGTCAAATAGCCCTGCAAAATCATCTTCACTTTCTGCTCCTTTTGCAGAATTCTCTATATTATTAAATACCCTCTCTAATGTCTCATTTAAATTTTCATCGTTTTTTGCTCTTTTATAAACATTACAAAATAATTCTGAAGGTAATATAAAAAAGCCTTTTTCTTTTACTAATTCTTCTCTTTGTGTTTCTGCAATTTCATCTGGTAATTTTACATAATCAAATTCTTTATCTCCTGCTTTTCTTTCCCCTTCATTTATATAATTTGTTATATTTTCTGATATGTATCTATAAAACATCATTCCTAATATATATTGTTTAAAGTCCCATCCATCAACAGAACCCCTTAAATCATCTGCTATCGCCCATATTTTTTTATGAAGCTCTTCTCTTTGTGCCATATTATTATTCATTAATCTTCCCCCTAAAATTCATAATATATTTATATCATAATTTACATTTTTTAACAATAATTTTAAATTTTTTTTAGAGTTTATGAACTATAAAATTATAATATTAATAAAATCATTAAAATACAATATATCAAAATATTCATAAAAAAAGAGAAAGTAATCTATTTTACTTTCTCTTCACATACTATAAAAGATGATGTACTCTCATCAAACATCGATAAATACCTACTATATACCCATCCAATTATAAGAATTTCTTTTTCTTTATTTTCATATCTAATCTTTGTCCAATAATTAACTTTTTCAAGTACCTCTACACATTCATTTAAATACAATTTCCCTATCAAAGGCGAAGATGATGAAGAATCTTCTTTAACATTTAACTCTTTAGCATTTACAATTCTATAATTTTCTATAAAATTTTGTTTACTTTTTTCACCGGGATCTACTTTTTCTCTTTTAATATATCCCTTATATGCATTTGAAATTAAATCAAAACTATTTTCTCCTGCTTTGTTAAAGAATCCTCCGAAAAAATTCAAGATTATAAATACAATTATAGATAAAACTATTGATATTGCTTTGATAGGCTTTGAGCTCTTATTATTATCATTTTTTAGTTCTTTTGAATTTTTAGATATATCTTCTAATGTTTTAAAACAATCAGATACTGTTTCATTATTTAAAATAATTTGTTCATCTTCATATTTATTCCATTGAAAATATTAATGGAAAAATAAGTTTTTTTTACTACGTCAAGACAACTATATTTTTTTAAATTCTCATTACTAGTCTTTATTAATGATAATGTAAAGTTATAAAACTTTTTTAAATTTTCTGAATTATATTTATATTTTAAACTAATTTTTTTTATTATGGAATTATTTATAAATTTTCCCCACTTTATATTAATTCCATTTTTAGGATTCAATTTTAACACTTCATATATATATTCTTGAAAATCATTCATAATATTTTCTCACCGTCAAATCAATTTTTAAGTGCAACTGCTATTTCTTTTGCAATTCTTTCAATAACAGGAACAACTACACTATTTCCAGCTTGCTTATATAATCTAGTATTACTCATATCTTCTGGTAACTTAAAATCTAATGGAAATCCTTGCAAATTAAAGCATTCTCTAGGTGTAAGTTTTCTAATTCCAGATTTACACTTTATTAAAGGAACATTATGACCGCCAGTTCCCATATTAGCCGTAAGAGTCGGACAAATATTACTTTTATTTTCTCTTACATATACTCTTCTCCATTGATATATTGTATTCGAATCATTCATTTCTTTTTCAAGAATATCATAAAATCTACATTTATTTGGCCTGTAATAATACTCTTCGTCCTGCTCATTATCAAAATCTATGACATCTTTTAATTTTTTAGTTAATGCTGTTGGCATTGGAAAATGAAATTTATTAAATGAATCTTCATTCACAAATCCCACAATATATATTCTTTCTCTGTTTTGTGGAATATTCCCATATTGACAAGAATTTAGAACCATTTGTTGTACATGATATCCTAACTTTGTTAATGTATCTAAAATAACACGAAATGTATTTCCATTATCATGACCAACTAAATTTTTTACATTTTCAAAGAAAACCGCTATTGGTTGATGACCTAAGGATTTTTTTTCTTCAATTATTCTAGCCATCTCAAAAAATAAATTTCCTCTTCCTTTTTCATCATGAAATCCCTGCCTATATCCAGCAACTGAAAAAGCCTGACAAGGAAATCCACCCACCATTATATCAAAATTAGGGATTTCATTTCCAGAAACATCATTTATATCTCTACTATCCACTTTAATTTTAAAATTCTGTTCATAAGTTTTTATAGGATATTTATCAAACTCATTAGCATATATTACTTCAAACTCTTTAGTTTGTTCAAATCCTAAGTCAATTCCTCCAACGCCTGCAAAAAAACTTCCTATAGTCCACTTTCTATTCATATTTACCTCATCCTCCTTTATTTTTTTGCGGCACGCCGCAATTTTCACTATTAATATAAAAGGTTAAGATATTAACCTTTTATATAAATTAATCCTCTAAATTATCCTCATCTATTCCTAACAATTTTTCATATGTACCAATATATGTAAAATCAATTTTATATTTTTTCTTATTAATCTTAGTAAATATAACAGAATCTATACCATATATTTCTAAATCTCTATATGTAATAATCTTATTTTTTGGAAATTCAAACACTTTTCTTAAAAGCCACTCTCCAAGTTCAGAATTAGGATTACTCATTATTGCTTTTCCATCTCCTTGACATACTTTTGCACTTATAACTTTTCCATCTGGCAATATAAGTTCAAATGGTATATTCCTATCCGGAAAAAATCCTATACTTCTATTTCTATCTACACTTGGATAAGGAATATATATTTCATTTTCATTTCGTTTTCTCCCAGAAGCATTCCACTGATTAAGGCCACTTTTCTCTTCAACAATTTTTTCTTTTGTAGTTCTATTTATTGTATATAGCCTTAAACATAATTGTTCGTGCCTTGAATCTATCTTTGAAACAAATTCCTCAACTGTTTTTTTATTTTCTTCACTTAACTTTTCCAAAAAAGCATATGGATCCTCTAATATATTTACTTCAAAAGAATCTAACAATTCCATATGATCAAAAAACATATATAATGTACTTTTACTTATATTAAAATGATATTCATGCTTTCCATCATTAAAATATATATTAGTAGAATTTCCTTTATTTTTAATCAACTTAATATTATCTATATTTATATAATCGAATGTACATTCAAGTATTTGCATTGCATTAGGTACACGTTTTACAATATGATATATCATATCTTTTACTCCGTGTTTATTAATTGTTGTCTTTATTCTTGTATTTCTATAAAAGGCAATTTTTTTTACCATTTCTAAAGGTTCTAAACTCATATATTCATCTTTTAACTTATTAAATTCTGCAACTTTTTGATTATCTGCACCAACCCAAGTTTTTAAACCTATCCCTAAATTATTTTTTTTTGCATCTGCCGAGCAATCTTCTCTACTTAAATTTTCGGCTTCAAAATATTTGCAAAATATATTTTCATGACATCTATAATATAAGTATGGCTGATTACTTTCAGAAAACATATTTGAAAGACTACCAACTATTTTTAACATTTTTTTATAATTATCTTTTTGAATATTTGGTTGTGTATCATAAAACATGACTCCTTCACCCCTATATGTATTATAATATTTAATTCTTATAAATTCAATATCTTACTGTTACTTTTCAATTTTAGATAAAACAACTTTTTTATGTATTTAAATTTTGTATACGTTAATAAAATAATATTTAATTTTATATGCTATATTTATTATTTCTAATAAACATACTCTACTTATTGTAAATAGAAGAATGAGTTTCTTTTAAAAAAATAAAATATATATCGAATAAGTTAAACAGTAACTAATAAGCTTGTGTCAATAATATAACTACACAATTTTGATATCATAAAAACAGGTTTGGTAATAGAGTTAAATAATAATTAGCATATTATAATAATACATAATTGAATAAAAAGTGTGAATTTAACAAAAAAATTAAATTCACACTTTTTTAAATATTTATTTTTACTGATGGTCCATAATTAACAAAATCAATCATTTGAATTGCTTTTCTAGCAACAGTATGTATTGATTTCATTTCTTTAGTTTTTATTATTGCTAAAATTCCTTCGAGATCATCTTCTTCATTTGATGCCTCGCAAAAATTTTTAGCCCAATATATTTTTACATTATTATCAAATTTATATTTATCATCGATTATATTTATTATCAAATCTCCTAGTGTTATTTCTTCGTCTTCAAATTTTTTAAAATCTTCCAGAGCTACTCCTTTTAACTCCTTTGGTGTTCCTTTTTGTTTTTCAATAAGAATTGCTAAATTTTCTCTTTTCTTATCTGCAAATTCTTTTATTTCAATAATATTTCTAACATATTCTTGTGTACTTTCAATTTCTTCTTCACTAAATACAGCATCGAAGCTACCTTTTATTTTTTTTAAATTTTTAATTAACTTCGTATCCGCTGTATTTAATGCTTTTTTTAAATCTGCTTTTAGTTGATTTATATTATCTGTTTTTCTTATAAAATACCAAATAGGTCCAATAGTACCAGCATATGTTAGGCTTGAACATATTAAAGACCATGTTTCATTATGCGAAATTAATCCGCTTTTATTTGTCTCAATCCCTAACTTTTCAAATTTAAAAGTAAATATTTCATATATAGAATCAATAGGCGGAACATCTAAAATATTATCTTCTAATCTACCATTTGACACGCTTGTATCTGCATAAAATCTATCTTTTATACTAGTAAATGACTTTTTTAAAAATTGAGGTTCTATTGGAAGTGACAATGGATTATCTTTTTCTACTACTACAGGCAATCCTATTTCACTTTTTGATACTTTAATTAATGATGCATATTTAGAATCTTTTAAAGTATCCAATAAAAAAGAAATATCATTTGCTTTTGGTGAAATCATTAATTTTTCAAACGAGTCCATCCATCTCTCTGAATGCTCTGGCAATTCTGGCGCTACTAAATAAATTGATGCAATAGCATTTGCTTTTTCAATTATATCATTACTATTTTTTAGTTTTTCTATTAACTCATCTATTAATATTTGATTTTCTTTTAATAACTTCAATTTTTTTAGGAATCGAAAATGTATATGGTTTAATTCTGGATGATTTACTAATCAAACTTAAAAAATCAATAACCTCATTTATTTCTACAATACATACATCTTTTGATACACCTATACCTGCATGTATTCCACTAGCCCTTAATGACATTAAAAGTTTAAATTTCGGCAATTTATTTAATATATCATTAAACATTTTTTCCATATCATCTACATCTTTAATTAGAAACGAAATCTTTAAATTTCTTTCTTTTATTAATTTCTTAAAATCATCCAAAATATTACTTGCTGATTTATAATATCCTGATGGCAATAATAAACTATTTTTTCCATTTGCTTGAATTAATATTGCTGACATGGCTAATTCTGCAGATATCCCTACTAATCCAATAGTTACTGAGTTTTTTGCTAAATTATTTCTTAAATCTATTCTTTCAGGGATTCCTAATGAAGTTATTGCCATACTGATGGTCTCTATACTTGATTCTAAAAATCTTATAGAATCCTTTTTTAGATATTTTGGCATAATTAATTCCTCCTATACATATATTATTTATTTCTATTAGCTTTGTATTTTTCATTATTTAATATTTCAATTCTATCTATTTTTTAAGCTTTACTTTTATTCGTCTATATTAATCTTTTTTCTCTAGAAGCCAATCTAATACATTTATCTTTTTTATTCCATCAAAATCAACATCTAAATCATCATCTAATGTCAAAATATATTTAGGATAATTATCATTTATTTTCTTTAAAGGTGTTAATTCTCTATCTAAAATTTTATTTTGTTCTTCTCCTTCTGCTCTAGTTGTCAATGCAACTTGATAATAAACTGTATTTTCAGGTTTTTTAGCAACGAAATCAACTTCTAATTCGTCATACTTTCCTATATACACATCATATCCTCTTCTTAATAACTCAAGATATACAACATTTTCTAATATATGTCCCATATCTCTACCAGAACCTTGACCTAGCATATAATATCTTAATCCTATATCTACTGCATAGTATTTTTCTTGAGTTTTTAAATATTCCTTTCCTTTTATATCATATCTGTTAGCCTTAAAAATTAAATAACTATCTATAAGTGCATCTACATAATTTGAAATTGTATTATATGATGAATTCTTTTCAACTCCCTCAATATTATCACTTATACTTTTCATACTAGTCCTATTTCCTATATTATCATATAAATATTTTGTAACTCTTTCTAACACATTTTTATCTGTTATTCCTTTCCTTTGCATTACATCTTTAAATAGAATTGTATTGTATATGCCATCTAGGAACATATTTATATTTTCTGGATTGATTTTATATAATTCTACTGCTTGAGGAAAAGAGCTATACCTTAGATAATCTCTAAACTTTCTTGATATGTCTGTTTTATCTTCAAAAGCTGAAACATACTCTTTAAATGATAGTGGTAACATTTTTATTTCAATATATCTTCCTGTTAATAAAGTTGCTAATTCTGAAGATAATAAATAAGCATTTGAACCTGTTATATATAAGTCTACATCTTTATTTATAAATAAACTATCTACTGTCTTTTCAAACTCATTTACATTTTGAATTTCATCTAAAAATACATAAGTTTTTCTTCCTTTAACTAGTTTTGATTTTATATGTTCATATAATTTTTTTCTATCTTGTAATTCCTCATAATCTGCATCTTCAAAATTTATAGATATTATTTGATTATCCTCTACTCTAATATTTCTTAAATAATCTTGATATATTTCTAATAATGTAGATTTTCCACACCTTCTTATTCCAGTTATAACTTTTATTATTTGTTGATCTTTGAAATTTTTTAATATAGATAAGTAATTATCTCTATTTATTCTTTCCATAAAATCTCCTCCTCCCTATAATAATTATACTATTTTTTAATATTATAGTCAAGTTTTTTCAAAATTATGAAAAAACTTTATTATTTCATATATTTTTTTCAAATTAGCATAATTAATTATTTTTTAGATAGCCATATTATTATCACCTTTAATAACATGTTAAAATACTACATAAGGTGACAATCTCGCTATATCATGAATTAAATTTTCAAAAGGTTCCTTTTCCCAATTTATTGGATGCATATATCCATGAATAACGCTACTTCTGTTATTTCCATTATCACTAGAGCTAGATTTTTTAAAATATTTTTTTAATTCATCCAACAAATTAACATACTCTATATTATCACTATTTTCCTGTTGAGCAAGTTGTATTAAAGCTAATCCTACTTTTCTTCTCTTTGGATTGCCGTTCTTATCTAAAATTTCTATTCCATATTCTGATGTAGTACTTCTTATAGCCTCCTCTAAATAAGAATAAGCAAAAGGTGTTAAAACAGAATAAGATTCAGGGAAAGCATTATATATTTTTTGAAGAATATCCCAATCAGAACACCAATGCCAAGCATGAGTATAACTTACAATCTTATTGAAATCCTCATTTATATTCATAATTTCATCTCCTATATTTTACTTATTAATCATTAACATTAGTATTAGAATGAATAACCTTAAATTGATTGTTATCTTTTCTTAACCAGATCTTAAATGAAAATTTACTTTTTTTGTTAAGTACATTAATAATTGTAACACTCAAAATTAAACAAGTTTGAGAATTATTTTCCATCATGCTTGAGAAAAGACCATTTTCTTTTGAATATACTTTTAAATGTATATAAAATTCATCTTTTTCTATCCAATTTAATTGTAATTCTTTATCAAATGGGAATTCTAAACCACATGGTATAGGGTTATTAGATTTATCTCCCCAAAATATACCATCTTTTTCATTAGGATCTTGTACACTTAAAATATTATCCACTTTAATCTTTTTAATAGCAGTTTTTGACGAATCTTTAAAAAACAATCTAATATAATATTCATTAAATTCTTTTACATCTTTGCTGCCCTTTTCCAAAACTACCAAAGCTCCAGAATCCGTTTTATGGGGTGCTGACATAGTTATATTCATATTTTTTTTCTTATCTATCTTTATCTTTGGAAGTAGTTGAATAAAACTATCACTTTCAGCAATTTCTTTTTCTAATAATCTATCACTTATATCATTAGCCTTTTGAGTTTGTACTATAGCAACAATTCCCAAAATTATAGTTGATAATCCTTCAAAAATAGATGCTCCAAAAGTCAAACACTCCCCTAAAGTTAATTGTTCTAAAGGAACAAATGATTTCATTCCAAAAAACATATTAAATATAGAAAATATAAACATAGAAAAAATATAACAAATAACATAAAATTTAAGCAATTCTCTGTTTCCCTCCAATAATACATATATTTTTTTTAATACTATTTTTTCCTTATAATTACCATATCTTCATTAAGATTTAACAAAACACAAATTGCAATAGCATTCCATACATAAGGTCTTGTTTTTCCATTAATCCAATTTCTTATAGATTTTTCACTAACATCAAGTTTGTTAGCAATCTCTTTTATTTTAACATTATTTTCTTTTATATAATCTTTAATATATTGGAAATTAAATTCATCTTTATTATTAAATTTTAAGTACCCCAAAGACCACCTATTTCCTCCATGTATATTAAAATATTTACTTACCTTTCTCGATATTGTTTTTTCTATATTTTGTTCACTGAGTCTTTTTTCAAGATTAGATGTCCATTTTCCAGTCTTTAAATCAATAAAATCTTTAAGATGCATTGAAAAATTAGGTGCATTTCCATATACACCCCTATCAGTATCAAAATCATATTTAAAAGCAATATTAGTATAAGAACCATCTTTATTATGAGGTAAATAATCATTTTTTATTAAGTAATTAATTAACTTTTTATGACCAACATAATCTTCACCATCCAGATACAAACAACATACCCCAGACTCATATTTATCTAATTTTATACTATGTTTTGCCTCAACAATAATTTTATCTTTAATAACTGATTTACATAGTCTTTCTGCAAAACTTTTATCTTTAAAAAATATCATCCATTTACCAATGTTATCTTTAAAACTTAAATTTTCTACACTATTTTTAGAATATATATACCAAGCCCATCCAAACTTATTAATTATTTTCATAATACTTCTTCTCCTCTTTATTTTTGTATGCTTACAAATTTATCTCTTTATTAATTTAAAATTATTATAATTAAAATTTAATATATACATTAATATTTTTTAGGAAAATATTCTTTACCCAACTGCCAAAGATATTTATCTATTTCTTTTAGATTATATTCATCAAGATTATAAAAACTTTTAAATTGTATTAGTATATTTTTAAATTTTAAATAATCTTTTAAATCTTCTCTTTTAAATTTAGAAAAGCCATCTTTCTTGAAAAAATACATTAATACCTTCTCTACATAACTATCATATATAGGAAATTCTTTAGGTAAATGATGAGAACAATATTTAGTTGCAAAAGAATAAAGAAATTTTCTTTTGCCATTTATAGTAACATTTGCAATATCATTAACTAAAGTTTCATCAGCCCTCTTTAATCTTTCATCTATATTTAAATTAAGAATATGCTTTGCAACAGGAAATATTGAATAAATATTCGTACTATAAAAATCATTTAACGTACTGGCTTTTATTAAAATATCAGTTATATCATTATTATTTGGACATAACTTAAAAAACAATTTATCCAAACTATTCTCTTGTAACACATAATTTTCTAATGAATCCCATTTATATAAATATTTTTCTACTTCTTTTTTATTAGGAGTAGGTATTTCCATATAATCGCCTCCTACTTTAAACATTTCCAATTGTTTAAAAATTCATCATTTAAATCACTAAATTTTCTAATCGGATTATCATTATGCTTTTGTCCATTTCTTCCTAATGTATTTAACCATTGCCTATGGTCTTCTCTAACTGCATTTGCAACGATATTACTAGGAACTATATGATATTCAGGCATCTCTAATTCATTTAATGCTACAAAGAAATATATTATATTATCTCCAATCATATTTTCATTTTTTACATTTAAAGTCCAGGTCTTTTGTTTATATGATGTAGTCTTTACTTGAATTGCAAATTGTTTATATGTTTCCCTATTAATTGCTAATATATCAAAATCTTTAGTATTTGATAAAGGTAATGCTACAGTATATCCATGTCTTTCTAACTCTCCTGCCACAAAATATTCCCCAGCATTTCCAGTACTTACATTATTTTTCATTTTTATTTTCCTCCAATTTATTTTTGCTTTCGATAAAACATTATTTAATCTTATTAAAGATATATTATCATGAATTTATAAAAAAATAAACACTAATACTCTTTAGTATAATTAAATTACCTGTCTATACATTTCTTTACATTAAAATTTGCTTTTATACAAATTACTATAATCTATACCTAACTTTTCTTTTAGTACTCTTTCCATTCTTTCATTTTTCTCTGTAAAGTCTTTTATAACATTATAACAAGCTTCCAACTCAATTTTGTTATATTTCAACTTCTTATCCATTTCATCATTTTCTTTTTTTAATTCTATAAACTTTTGTTCTAAATCATAATAATACTTTCTAGCATTCTTTACTTTTGATAATTCAATCAGTAACTTATCGTTTTGCATAATGAGTTTATTGTTATATTTTATTAACGGTATGATTAATTTTTTATCTACATTGTATTTTGTAAAATTTTCATACTTATAGAATTCCTGAACATCTGAATAGCTTATACCTTCATCTTTTACTTTATCTAAATTTTCTTTTAAAGCTTTAGTATCATAAAAGTTTGTTAGCTTTTTCATATCATCTGTACTAATATGTTCTCTATCTGTATTTTCTTTTCCTCTTTCTAATTCAAATCCTTTTTGTACTATATATTTATAAAAACTATCTTGTAGTTTTTTATAACTTCCTTTTCCTTTCCAAAACTCACTTGCAGATATTTTATTAATCACGTTTCCATTTTTATCTTTAATATTTACTACTGGTATATATACAAAGTGCATATGAGGAGATTCCTCATCTAAATGCACTACTGCCGACAATATATTTTCTTCTCCTAAATTTTTATAACTAGATATAAAGTCATAACATTCTTTAAAGTATCTTTCTGTTTCTTTACGTCCTATCTTATTAAAAAATACAGAATCAGATGTTACAATCATCTTTCTACTGGTTTTTTTAAATGATAATTTTGACTTGTCTTTGATAAGTCTATATTTTTATTTGAATATTTCTTTTTAAATCGTTCATTGTGTGGTGCAAGTTGTATCATTTGCTCTTTTGTATATTTTTCATTTCTTATTATTGCATAACTCATATACTCTCTCCTTTCATGACTTATATGAGAGAACAATGCTCGCAATTATTTAAATAAATAATACGTTTATTATTTGTTAAAATCATATTTGCTCGCATAAGTTCTCTAACACACTAGAGAACTTTGTAAAAGTTCTCGTGTGCCAAAGGGATATTCCCTTTGGAAACCCAATTTGTTTGAGTCGTGTATTTGAGAAAACAAAAAAGGTCGACTTTTGCTTTAAAAATCAACCTTTTTTACTTAAATTATTTTAAAATATCCTATATTATTTTTTGTGCAAAAACACCGATTAACACGCAGAATAATCTTACAATGTGGTATTTTACCCACATTGCGTATTAGTCCCGCAACCACTTATACCAGCATTTTGCTGGTT
Source organism: uncultured Clostridia bacterium (assembly GCA_944388585.1). GTDB lineage: Bacteria > Bacillota > Clostridia > TANB77 > CAG-465 > CAG-465. The sequence goes on along the minus strand of CALXJI010000001.1, from coordinate 128,446 downwards.
TTTATTTTGCCAAAAATACGGTTTTATGCGGGTTGTATCAGCTTCCGCCTTTTTGAAAATTTTTAAAAATTTCTCAATTTTTCTCAGTTTTTCTACCAAATTGCAACCAAAATATTATTTTTTTAGTTTTCGGTTGCAGTTACTGCATCCATTAGTTATATCAACGCTTTCAATGTTTTTATACTAAGAAATTGAGTCTTTTATTTAAATCTTTTATCAAATTCTTATATGAATATGGTAATAACCTTGTCAAAATTATTAAACTTTGACAAGGTTTTATTTTTGCCTTTCTTGTTCGTAATAAAATTCTTAAAAATTATCCCTTCGGGTTATGAGCGCCGGCAAAGGCACTTTTGAAGATTTATGAAAACTTAAGTTTTTATTGGTATTTAGCCATTTATAGAAGATTTAGTTTATTGAATTTTTATGCAATTTTTTGATGTTTTTGGAAGTAATTCTTCCCAAAATTTTCCCAACTTTTTTAAGAAGATTTTGGAATTAATCTTCTATAATCAAATTTAAATATTAAAGGAGTTTATTATGAAAAATTTAAGAGAAGTTAATGATGATATTTTAAAAGATTGGCTATTATTTAGGGAAGATTCTATATCTTCTCTTACTAGCGAGGAGGATAAAAAGCATTGGATTTATTTTGATGAAATTAGTGAAAATATTTTAAGAAATATTCCAAAAGAGAATAAAAAGTATGTGCAGAAACAGTTAAATAAGCTTGATGACAACTTTATGGATTACATTAGTTATTGGAACGAAAAGTATTATAGGAATGGATTTGTAGATGGCTCTCAATTAGTTATGGGTTGTTTTGATGAATAGATAAAAGGCGAGAATAACTCGCCTTTTATCTATTCATTTTTATAGTTATAATCTATCATTTAAACATCCCTTATATTCTACTAGAAAATCAATTAATGTTCTAGGTGTTTCTGCATAAATACTAAAACTTCCTAAAAAATTAATATCAGGATTTATTTTTAATGATTTTATCTTATTGCTGAAATATACCTCTTTTCTATTTTTATCTATTAAATCATTTAATATAGCTTTAAAAAACTCTACTTGGTTTTTTCCTCTAAGAAATTTTTCATTTTCTATTTTATCTATATATTTAATTAATTGTGATTCTTCTACATCATATGCTTCGCTATATTCCTCTTTTAATGTTTCTATTGTTATTTTTCTCTTTATTTTAAGAGTATCAATTTTAATATCAAAAAATTTATTCATCTTTATATTTTCATAATTTATACGAACCCTTCCTCTCTCTTTCATCATATCTTTTTGATAATGCAACCATGCATTAAATATAATTATTTCAGCATTATACTCTTTTTTTCTATCTTGAAAATCTTGTAAACATTTTTTAAAATCCTCATCAATGCTATTCATTCCAAATTCTTTATGTAAAATATTTTTAAAGGTCTTATCTGTAACATATAAATTTTCTATCGAATAACAAGGAGTTACATATATTTCTCCTTGGCTATTTATTTCATCAAAGTCTTTATCAATAAAAAACATTTTCTTTACACTTGAATAGTTTCTTTTTAACATGCTATACAATTTTAAAACTTGTTCTTTACCACCACATGAATAAAAAATAGTATCTTCTTCACTTATTTCAGCATATCTTTCTATACGCATACCATAGTACTTTTGATCTTCTCCTTCAAAAAAGCAAAAAAGCTTCTCATTAAAAAAATCTCTATTTTTTATAAATTTAGTAAAAATCGATTCCGCATTTATTCTTTTATTTCTTACTTCTTCTATATTCATTTTTTTCCTCATTAAATTATTCTTAATTATATTTTAAACATCTTCCCATATCTGATGCTAATAAATCATACTTATTCTCAAAAATAAAAGGTGAATGTGTAACTGTTATTAGTTTACTACATTTTTCAGAATCCATAATATCAGGTAATAAATTAGATTGCCATTCTATGGATAATGATAACTCTGGTTCATCAAATAAAATTATACATTTTTTTTCATTTTCTAAAAATAATTTTGAAAATATTGATATTAGTTGTTTCTCTCCAGATGATAGATTATCAATATTAATAATTTCATTATTACGTTTATTTATTAAATCTAATTTTAAATCACTTTCATCGTAATAAAAATATTTACCCACTAAATATTTGTTACATACCATTACAAATTTCTTTATCTTTTCATCATATTGAAATTGTTTTTCATAACTCTTTATAAGATTGTTTAATAAATTTAACAAATACATATTATCTGGATTATATATTTGGTCAGAATTTACAATTTCTTTTATTAACTCCTTACTACTAGAATCAATTTTATCTCCTATTCTATCCAGTACTATAGATAATTTATCTTTTTCAATACTATTTATTCTACTGATATTCTCTGATAAATATTGTGTTAATAAAACACCTGTCATTTCATTGAAACTATTTATAGCTATATTTCTAATGCTTGTTAATGTCTTATCTATTGATGCAATTATGTCATCCATTCCAAAATGAATTAATTTAGTTTTTATATTATTTTTTTCAATATCTATGTCTAATTTAGATAAATCTTCTTCTATTCTACGATAAGTTGGAAAATAAATTATTTCATCTTCCATGTATTTTTCAATTTTATCCCTTAATTTTTTAACATTACTAATATTTCCTTTTGGCATTTTATGTCCATACATATTTATATAATTTAATAATTCTTTTTCAGCAATTCTTGTTGGTATTCTTAACAAATCAGATAATCTATAAATATACTCTAATATGTCTCTTCTTGAATAAGATTCATGAGATAAAATATTTCTTAGCTCTGTTAATTCCTTTTCAGAAAAAACTCTATCTATACTTATGTTTGAGTATCTCATATAATGACTTTCTAATATATAATTACTATATTCTACTACATCATTGTAACTTATCTCATATTCTTCATCGTCACAAAATGTAATGCTTATATTCTCAAAATTAATATCTCTTAACTTTTCAAATTTAGTTGCCAAAGTATTATACAAACAATTTAATATTGTTGTTTTTCCAAGTCCATTTTCACCTAAGAATATATTAACATTCTCCTCTAATGGTAAATCAACATCTATATAGTTAAATAGTTTTTTAATTTGAAATCTTTTAATATTTTTCATTTTATCCTCCTTTATATGATTAATACTATATTTCAATTATTATATTCTTTTACAATGTCGTTTATATACTATTCTTATTTATTCATACTTATATTCTTCTCCCTTATCAGCAATCATCATTGTATAATTTTCTTCATCTTCCGCTACTGGATAAATAATCTGATTATCATCTGGTGAATGCTTATCTATATATTTACTTAAATATTCTCTTAATTTAGGATCACAAACATATAAATAAGTTCCTCTCATTCCTCTTGTACACATTGTAATGTAAATATGTAAAATATATTTAAGTAGCTCTTTATCAGATGTATCTGCTTTTCCTTTTACATCATAGTATTCTTTTCTATCTATGTAGATTTTATTTTCAACATCATCATATTTTAGTTCATTTCCTATTATTAAACCTGTATAATTTAAATCAAAACCTTGTGTTGTATGTATACTCCCTATCTCGTTTATTGAATTTTTAGAATTTATCCAATCAACAGGTTGGCTATTCCAGATATATTTATGACCATCTATCTCAATATCATATAAATTATTATCTTTCATTTCTTTAATTTCTTTTTTAGTTATATGCATTGGTAACTTTTTCCCTTTACTATTCCATTTCCATGCATAACCAGCAACATTTCTACATAATCCATATACATTGTTTTTAGATTTAATATTATTTACCATTTCATCTACATCATCAAATATTTTAAATTCATATTGGTCAAATGATTTTCTTTCTTCAGGTGGATTATTACTAAAGATCTCTTTTACATATTTAATATATTCGTCCCCACCTAACAAGCATCTTAATTGTGTTTTCAAAATATATTTGTGAGTATTTTCTTCAGCTTCTATCTCTTCGAATCTTTCTTTATCTATATCAGTTGGTTTTATACTTTGTTCTTCATCATAAAGAAAAATTTGATACTTACTTTGTAGCCTAATCCAATCTAGTTCAGTCCCCTGATTACCTAGATTGAATTTTTTATTATTTTGATCAAATGCTGCATACTGAGTTAAATTCTTTCTTTTTCTTAATCTATGAGCTTCATCTACTATTAACAAGTCATATTTTTCTGAACTTTTAGCTACATCATTTGGGCTAAGGACCATTCTTGAATTTAAACCACTAACATTTCTAAATACCTTTTTTAAAGTTTTTCTTAAATTATCCATAGGAATTACTAGACCTATTTTTAATTTATTAATTGAATCATGTATTTTTAATACTTCCTGAATATTATCATCAATGATTTCATCTTCTATATTAATATTATTTTCTTTAATTTCCATTAATAATTTTATTAAATATACACCTAAAATAGTTTTTCCTGTTCCTGCTCCACCATGAACAACAAAAGTTGATTCTTTATTGTTTTTTACATCATCTGCTAAAGTTTTAAGAATATTTGTAACAATTTCATATTGATCATCTGTCAAAGATTTATATGGTGAATATTTAAATAAGTCTGAATTTTCTATAACAAGCAAATCATTTTTTACTATTCCTTTTTCTTTTAACTTATTCCAAATATCTTTGAATTTACTTTCATAGAATTCTTTTTGATAATAGTTATGATTTTGCAAACCACCATTTCCATTTTGCAATTTTAACTTGTTATCTGCAGACATATATTTTATTAAAAAAGCTTCTAGATCAAGAATAACTGATTTATTAAACTTTTCACTGCTTATAATATTTATTAAATTCAACATTCTTCTTTTAGGATTATCCAAATGTTGACTAGCTCTCACATATGCATTTACTGTTTCACCTATATATGCTTCTTTATCATTATTTATAATATATACAATAGGCCATTTATTTCCGAACCTTGTATTTTCTAATTTTTCTACAACTTTTGCATCAAACTTATATGTTTCCACATTTATCATAATAATTGCCCCCGATAATTATTATCTTTAAAAAGGTAACTCATCTTCTTCTATTTTTACTTTGAAATTTTTATATTCATCTCTAAATAAACCTAATAACTCGTCTTCCCCATCATCCAAGAACATAATTGTATCTAACATTTCTTTATATTGTTCTTTTCCGTTTTTTAATCCATTAATTACTTTCTCACTATATGTCCTTAAATTTTTTCTGTCAGTTAATATGTTATTAAAATAAACTATAACATAATCTGCTTCTTCTTTATATCTCATTTTTTTGAAAATTAATTCAATAATATCTGCGCTGTTATTGAATTTTTCTATCCATCTACTCGTCCAAGTTCCAAGGCTTCCTGTATAATCCTTTTTCATAGTCCTTGGATCTATATAAGATTTCCCCTTTTCAATGCTATTATAAACCATTTCTTCGATTCTTACCGTAACAAGTTCATCCAGTTTTTCCCATGCATCAGTATTAAAATGGTTAAAAAACATTCTTAAATATCCACCATCTTCTGCTTTTATTAGTTTTTTATTTAAAATGTTTATTATCTCTGCTTGTTCTTTTTTCTTTAAGTCAGCATATAATTTATTTATTATATAACAATATTTTCCCTCTTTAATTTCTGTTAGTCTATTTACAACATTTATTAGTAAATTTAACTTATCTTTTTTAGACATATTATTTAAGATTACGTTTGAAAATTTTTCACTATCATTATCGTTCTCTTTAAAAATAAAGCTAAACCAATCTTCAACATATTTAAAATCTTTACTGCTATCTAACTTAGCTAAAATATAATTGTTAATAAATAATAATATAGCATCTGCTTCATTTTTAGAGAAGTTAAAATCTCTACTATGACTTATTGGATTTCTTATTGCACATATAATACCTCGTAATAAAAATCCAAAACCTCTTTGTTCATCTTTTTCGCTTTGTGTTTCATTATTATTTATTAAAAGTTTAGGATTACTTTCAGAAAAAACATTTGTTATTAATTTTTCTCCATCTAAATCTTCTTGTTCACTTTTTTCTTGTACTAATTGAATGATATATAAACATGCATCCTTTAACGCATCTGTATAACATTCTTTTTCATAATGCACACTTATAACCTTCCAAAAATCAGATCTAATATTATCCTTGCTTAACATCTTACACTCAACTACTCCATCTCTAACCTTTTATAATTTATTATACTTTGTACTAATTCCCTTCACTTTTTCAACTGGATATTTCTTCTTAGTTTTTTCTAATTTTTTTAAAATTATATCTTCAGGATCTACATTTAATTTCATTGCCATTTGAAGACAATATGTAAAAACATCTGCCAATTCTTCGCATACTTCTTCTTCATTATAATTTTCATTATCCCATTGAAAGCATTCTAATAATTCTCCCGCTTCAATTGATATTGATTTTGCTAAATTTGCAGGTGAATGAAATTTATCCCAATCTCTTTCTTCATTAAATTGTTTTATTTCTTTCATTAATTCTTCCATGCTTTACTCCTTTTCACTCATGTATTTTTTCTTATTATGATTTATATCATAATTTCCAATTTTTCTCAACAATTATGCAGAAAACTGTAAAAATTTCTTATATGTAAAAAAGCAAAATACTCATGTAATAACTTACTTTCGTATTTTGCTTTTATGTTTATTTTCTATCCCACCTACATTCTATTGATATTATAGATGTCGGCATACCTATTATTTGGATATCAAATTTCAAACTAGTTTCAACCAATGTTGAAGCATTATGAATTCTAAAGCTAAATTGCCATCCTTCATCTAAATATAATTCTACCGTATTATTGCTATTAGGTTTAAACTCGATACTTATAATTCTTGTAGGTAACTTAGCTATTGGAATTATCGTTTTAGGTTTTCTACTCTTACTAGCTTTATTTAAATTTCCCCTTAAATTATATGTTTGTATTTGTGTAACCTTCTTATTATCAATACTTATAACTTTATAAAAGTCATATTGTCCTAATAAATACTCTACCATTTTTTGAGGAAGTTGAGAATTTTCAATATATTTTCTTTTTATTTCTTCCACAAAAGCGTTAAGTATAGGAATATATACATCTCTTTCTTTGTTTGGTAGATCTCTCCATTTTGTTCCTAGCGCTTTTTTATCGCTTAAATACGAAAATACGGGATTAATTGCATCCCAATATTCTTCAGAACACTTTATTCCAAACCATCTTTCAGCAAAGTCTAGGTTTTTTCCTAGACGACTATGCTTTACTGCAAAATGATTATGTTTAATGCTTAATCCAATTTCCCATTTTATATCGTTTCTAATAATTAGAATGTCTCTTACGTCTCCAATTTCGCCCTCACTATCTTTCTGTAATTTTAAAATTAACTTATTTTGTGTTTCTTCTAAAATTAGTGGTTCTAAATCAAAAATTGAATATACTGCTGATAATGCACTTTGCTCTAAAGTTCCTTGCATATCCATATCAATAATTTTCCAACAACTTTTTGCTATATCATAATTAGAATTTTTTTCTATTTCTGATGCTCTAATTTTGTTAATTTCTGTGTTTAAAGTTTCTATGCAAATATATTCATATGCTCTTCCTATTGTATTACTTTGATTCCCCATTTATATCCTCCATTATTCTTCCAATGCTTTTTTTATCGCATTAGCCACTTCATAAGCTAAATTTACTGGAACGGCATTTCCTATCATTTTATATGCATCATTTGTATTTTCATAAATAAATTTAAATGAATCTGGAAATCCTTGAATTCTTGCCACTTCTCTTATAGTCATTCTCCTATATAAATTTTCTTTTCCTTCTACAAATCTGCAATCATTTTTTCCTACTTTAATCATTTTTGGTGCTTGTGGATGTAGCTGACACTGTCTACCAGATGCTTGTACTGTAAAAGCCTGTTCGTTCCAACCTTTTACTCTATTACGACTCATAAATATTGGTGAATAATCACCTGTAAAATATTCATTATTATTTATTGCCTTTGGATTATGCTTATTTTTTTCTGCGGAAGGAACTGCAGAATCTTGTAAATCCCAAATAACATCTTTCAGTGTAATTTTTTTATCATCATCGACCGTAGATCCTTTAGGAAATATAAAATTTACATTTAAATCTTTCCTAAATCCTATATAAAAAACTCTTTTTCTTTCTTGAGCTACTCCATAATCTTTGGCATTTACTAATGTAAGAGATACATTATATCCACATTCTTTAAACATCATTAAAATATTCTGTACTGCCTCTGAATGTCTATTGGCTAGCATTCCACTTACATTTTCAGCTAGGAAAAATTTAGGTTGTTTATTTTTTAAAATACGTATATATTCATAAAATAATTTTCCTCTTTCATCTTCTATTCCTTTTAAAGAGCCCGCTTCAGACCACGATTGACATGGAGGTCCTCCTATAATTCCATCTATCTCATTAGGAAAATCTTCTTCCTTTATATTTCTTATGTCACCCTCAATTAATTTTGTGTTTGGATGGTTAACCTTAAATGTTTCCCATATATTTTTGTCAAATTCATTAGCTACTGTGATATCAAATCCTGCTTTCTCAAAACCCAAGTCTAATCCACCACAACCACTGAATAAACTAATTATATTCATTATTTCCTCCTATTGTACATTTCTAGATCTCTTTATATTTTATATCATATTTCATATTTTTTCTCAATATTATACTAACTATTTAGTATAATTTTTCCCTCTTTTATTTAATACTTTTTGTTTATGTCTAGTACTAAATTATTTAAATACTCATTTTGTTTTCAATATTTTCTCTTATCACTTTTTTCTTTTTTGAGGATTAGGATTTCTCCATATTGGAATTTGTGGTAGTACAAATTCAGTGCTGGCTAGGACAACATGCATACTCTTTTTCATATTTTTATTAGAATATTTTTATAAAAATGCTTGGATTTATATAAATAATCCAAGCATTTTTCTCACATTATTTAATTGGTTCTATAAGAATAAATTATTTTATTTAATACTATTTCTTGAGTAGAATTTGCAATATTATTCATCATTTGTACCCATTTTATTTGATCTTTTTTCTTTAATTCTTCATCAATTTTTAGTTGTTTTTTCATACACCTCATTAAATTAAATTCCATTTCATTTGCTTTAGCTTCTATTTCGAATAAGTACTCTGTTAACTTATCTTCCATTAATAATTTTTGATAAAATGGTTTCATTTCATATTTAATAAATTTTAATCTTAGCTTTGCATATCTTCCTAATTTTATACTTTTTTTATCCTTTAATTTTAAATCTGGTATTAAATAATCTCCTTGTTTCGTGTAAGTTATTTTCATTTTTTCTTCCTCCTTTTATTAAATTTTTCTTTACTTTTTTAAATTATTGCATTAAAATATTATTATAATTTTCATTAAAGTTAGTATTTAGTTTGACGGCTTATACTAGCTTTTTTTATATTACTTAACATATAAATTTTCTTTTCAGTTTGTAAAATAGTCTCATCTACTTTTTTCTATTCTTATCTATAGCGTTACTCTAACATTTCTGTAACGTTATTTCCCATTTTACTTTTTTCACGAAATTTTCTTTGTCGTTCTCTATTACTTTTTCTTATCTCTTCTAATTTATCTGCACTTTGATACTTGCTCCAATTTTTTATTACATAGCAATTTTCTTCAAGATTTATCATTTTTAATTCAATAAACTTATTTAATATTTCTTCAACTTTTTTAATAGATTTTCCTAAAATTTTTGATAATTGTTGCACATTTAATGGATTATTCTCCCCTATAATTAGTTTTCCTTTCATATTACATTGTCCAGCTATAGTTAACAATTGTATCCATATTCTGAAATACGTATCCCCATTACGTTCATTCAATAATAATGCAATTTTTCTATTTGAAAAAATATTTGTGCTAAGTTTTATCCATGATACCTCTGCCATACCTCCTTTCACCTTTCTTTCAACTAATTAGCTATTGAATCTTGTTCTTTTTTGGTTAAATAATCATCTAATGCTTGCACTCTAAACAAGAACTTTCCTCCAACTTTTGAACATGGTAATTGTTTTCTTCTTACTAATTGATTAGTAAGCCAATAACTAATTCCTAAATATTCTGCTGCCTCCTTCATGGTTAATGTTGTTCTTTCTACTGTTTTTAAGTTCACTATTGTATCCTCCTTTCTTTTGTTCAATGGTACCTATTGACTTTTGTTAACAATTGAATTATACTAATTTTAGTTAACAGGTACAAGATTTTTACTGAAAGTTTTTGAAAATTGATAACTATTAAAAATGATTTTTCTCAATATTTATTAGTTAACAAGGAGGTATAAAATGCCATTAACAGCTTTAAGTTCAATAGAAGTAAGCTTATATAATACAAGAGCAAATGAAATAAATAGGTTTCTAACCATTAACACTGCAAACTCTAATTTATTGTTTTGTAAAAATGCAACATCTATAAAATCTGATCTTTTAATAAATTATAACTATAATAATATTCATCTTGGAGAATATTTAATAGCATTTTTAAATTTAGATTTGACAAAATTCAATGATTTTTTTAAATACTTTTGTACATTTATATTTGAATATATTGAAGATATTCCTGAAAATGATAGAAATATAATATTGTCTGACTTAAATATGCATACAAAATATTTTGATATTGAAGAACCAAAACATATCGTTGATAGTAAAGTCTTAAAAAAATATGCTAAACAGTATTTTGAAGATAAAGTAGAACAAGATTATTTATTAAAAATGCAGCAATTATTTAGAGATTCTGTTGATTACATATATAATAACAATAAGGATAAAAAATTAGAAAAATTAAATACATATGAAAGATTTTATATATTACAAAATATTAATGAACAAATAAGAAAATTTTCAAAAAAATATATGTGTCATTATGACTTAGAATTTTCTTTACATGATAAAAACTTCATGCTTAATATATTAAAAAATATTACAAATGAATCAAAAAGTTTTTCATCTGATGAAGATTTTTTAATTAATAATTTATTAAAAAGAAACCAAAAAGGAAGTAAAATTTATGGAGTTGGACCTATTTTTAAAACATTAGATATTTATACATATTTTTATATTATTCTTTATCATATAACTTTAAATAAATATGAGTACATAAAAAAATGTAATGTTTGTGAACATTATTTTTTATCAAAAAAAGAAACTACTCTATACTGTAGTAATAAATATACAGATGAAATAACTTGTAAAGAATATGGAATAAAAACATCACAAAAAAGAAAAGAGAATGAAGAACCTGTATATGGTAAATACAGACAAATATATTCTAGAAAAGCTATGATGGTAAAAAGAAATCCAGATATTCCATCATATAAAATAAAATATGAAAAATGGAAAAAAGAATCAAAACAATTTATTAGTGATATAAAATCAAGTAAAAAAACATATGATGAATTTGATAACTGGTTGGATAAAAATAAATGAAGAAAAGTGTTTTCCTTCATTTATTTTTTATATAAACAATTCATAATCTACTATATCTTTCACATCATTTTCGAACAGATAATCATCTGATACGTATTCATTCCATTCACAATCACATGATAATAATTGATGTCCACATATCGGACACATTTCCCAGTCACATCCGTCTAGATGAATTTCTCCTTTTTTGGCTCCACAATCGCCACAGTACTTGCAATTAATTGAATAATATGAATCATTCGTATTAAACTTAAAATTATAAAATTTCTCTTCATCTCCATATTTTATTCTCATATATGCTTTATTATCCTTTGTTAATATATACGAATAGTATTGGTTTTCTGCAATATCCTCTTTAAATTGTTTTAATTGTTTTTTAGTAAACTCCATTCCTCTAAAAACTTCAAAATCCTTTGCGTTATGCAAAATATTTTCTATAACATATTTATATTCTTCATTTTGATATTTCTGATGAAAAATTCTATAGTGTAATTTTATATAAAGTTCAAATAACTTGCAATATTTTCTTTTTATCTCAATTGAATTAGCATTTACTTTAAAGTGAATAAAATTATTTCTTATATTACCACAAGTAACCAATAGATCAGTTTCATTTTGAGAAAACAATTTTGGTTTCAAATTTTGCAATCTTGCTATCGATTTTGAATATCTTATAGTTCTTGCTCTATCACTAATTTTTTCATCAATATTTTCATAAATCAAATTTTCGTTAATTCTAAACAGAGCTTCTTTTAATAGTAATTCAATTGCTTGAACCAGTAATATAAATGTTGTTTTCCACTTTCTTTTTTCTTCTATAGAATTTCTATCTTCATCATGGCTTTCATTATATCCTATTTTTTTATAGTAGTACAATGTTTCTTTAATATAATCATATGAATTCTCTATTAGATTTAATTCAAAATTCATCCTATATTCTCCCTTTTTCTTCTAAACCCTTATTGGAACATTAATTTTGCCTTTAGCTATACACACGCCATTTTTTATTATATATGCTTCAACATAATGGTCACCATTAAATTTAGAATATTCAATATGTGTGTAACTATTTGTTTCTAAAATTTGTCCCCTAATATCGTTTTTTTGTTTAGCTAAATCCCCTTCGTTTTTTACTTTCCACAGAATTTTATCAATACCATAATTCATAATATCTGTTTCATTTACTATATAAAATTCTAATTTTTTATCTCTCTTTAGAAACACATGATTTGTTATCATATCCCTTAAACTAGCTGGACGAAATCCATCTTGTGTTACTATACAATCTAATTTTAAATTTAGTAATACATCAACAGGATATTTATCTTCAATAAATTCTTCTGTATGATCATAAGTATATTGTTCTTTTTCTTCTTTCTCATTTTGAGCTTTAGGAAATTCTTTTCCAAAAAGACTTCTTAATTCTTTATTTAAATTTTGAGAATCCTCCTTTAAATCTTTAATTTTATTATAAGCTTTTTGGGCTTTTTTAACAAATTTTCCTCCATCATCATTATATATTTTTTGATTACTTCCTATTGCAAACCAATAACTCTGATTTTTATCTTCATTCTTTAAAAATTCAAAAACATCTTTAACTAATTTTAAGTAATCTTCGTATCCACAATTTTGATATTCCGTTTTCTTTTCAAGAAAGTTATTAGTTAAAGTGTCGATTAATAATCCTTTAAATTTAAATCCTTTTTTATTTTTCCACGCTCTAAGCATATGGCATATATTTGTAAAATTCCCATTTGTATTATTACCTTTTTTCTTACATTCGTCTATTTCTGGAATTGGATTTGTAAATTTCCAACTTCCACCATCATGTGTATCTGGATATTTAAAAGAATCATCGTTCTGTTTAAAACCTGGTACTAATTCTACTGTATATTTTGTAAAATCAATAATTACAACTTGTCCATCTCCTTTTAAATCTGTATTAGAGTATTTTTCCTTCAACACATTTTTTACTTCTTGTAATAATTGAGATTGTTTATTTCCTTCATTATCATTTATTCTATCATAAACACTTTTAGGTAAATCAAATAGTATATCTAAATCACTTGTATTTTTTATTGCTGTAGTTCTACCAACCGAACCTACAATATACATATTAGATTCATCGTTATCTATATCATAATAATGTTTATTTAATTTTTTGGTAATTCCTTTTATTGTTGTCTGCATATCTTCAAAATTGTCTAGTTTTATGTTATTACAAAAATCTTTAAAATCATCTTTAATCATTTATTTTCCCTTTCTAAGCTCTACAGGTAAGTAGCTATCTATTTCTTCGTCTGAAAATGTATTATCCTTTTGTATTTTTAAAGCTTTTGATGCTTTTTTTACAGCTCTATCACATGTAGATAGGCTTTTCTTGCATATATCATGATATTTTAATAATACCTCATCTCTCTTCTTAGTGGCTTCATCTAATTCTATTTTCTTTAATTTTATATCTGATAATAAACATATAGTTTCATTTTTTAATTGTAAAAATTCTATAGCACTCAATTTATGGCTGTCTCTTGATTCCTTTAAATTATATGTTTTGTAAAAAGTATTTATAAATAAACATATAGCTGAAAAAACAGTAGTAATTATTTTTAAAGCAACTTCATCTATAAAAAAACAAGTTAATAATCCTGATGTAGTAATTACTGAAGATAATATCTTACAAAACTCTAAAATATTAAACCAAAAAGAATTAATATCACTATGTTTTTCATGAATTTTATGATTCCATACTATTGATGCAAAAATTTGTCTTATCTCCGATTCTATTATATTCATATAAATTCCTCCTATATGTTTTGTCGTATTATATCATTTTTCCTGTAAATAATCCAGTATTTTCAATGAATTCAAAACTTTTACTTTCGACATTTTTCTACTTTTTATTTACATATACTTCCAAAGCAATTATATTTTGGAACAATACCTTGTATTTTGTTAACTATTATGATAACATATTATTAGTTAACAATTATATTCTCCCCACCATTAGATAACTCGAAAGGAGGTGAAACAAAGTAATGGCTGGAAGTATTGAAAAAAGAGGAAAAAATAGTTACAGGCTAATAGTTTGTCATGGTTTTAATTTAGATGGGAAACCCATCCGTCATACTAAAACTGTTCATGGTACTAAAGCTCAAGCTAAAGTTGAACTTGCAAAATTTGTTACTGAAGTTGAACAAGGCACAGTTATAGAAGGTAAATCTATTACTTTTAGAGAATTTACTGATTTCTGGAAAAGAGATTATGGATCTAAAGAATTAGCACCTTCTACCTACAGAAGATATTTAGGAATGTTAGAATCAAGAATATTACCATATCTTGGACACTTTAAATTAGATAAGATTAAACCTACTGATATTATGAAATTCTATGATATGTTAGATAAAGATACTCAAATAAGACGTATAAAAAGCAATAACGGTTATAGGACATTAAAACCTTTATCTCAAAAGACAATATTAGAGCATCATAGACTAATTAGAGCAATGTTACACAAAGCTGTATATTGGCAATTATTATTTAATAATCCATGTGAAAGAGTTCAGCCACCTAAAAGTAAAAAGCCTAAAAGAAGGTACTATGACGATGAACAATGTAAAATTCTTATTGCAAATCTTAATGAACTAAGTACAGAAGATATTAAATATAAAGTAGCAATAACTCTAACAATTTTTACAGGAGTAAGACTTGGCGAACTTATGGGATTAGAATGGTCTGATATTGATTTTACCAATGGAATTGTAAGTATTAATAAATCGAGCCAATACCTATCTGATAAAGGTGTATTTACAAAAACTCCTAAAACAGAAAGTTCAATAAGAGATGTTGCAATTCCTGATTTCGTTGTTTCTTTACTTAAGGAATATAGAATATGGTATGAACAACAAAAATCAATTTACGGCGAATTATGGATTGATTCTGATAGGTTATTTGTTCAGTCAGATGGTAAACCTATGCACCCGTCAACTATTAGTAAATGGTTTGTTAAATTTGTTAAAGAAATAGGACTACCTGTAATTAATTTTCATGGTTTAAGGCATACAAATGCTACTTTACTTATATCACAAAATATTGACGTAGCAGTTGTGGCGGCAAGACTAGGACATGCACAAATTACTACAACATTTAATTTTTATGTGCATCCTATCATTTCCCACAATAAAAGTGCAGGAAATGTATTACAAAACTTATTAATACCAAATTAATAACTACTTTTTTCAATAAATCACGAAATTACTTTGTCGGAAATAAAATCAGTAAAAAACAAATTATAAATCTCCAAGTTTTTTACTGATATACATAGACTTTTGAGGAATTAAAAAGTAAAAATACTTCCCAAAAATTCCCCAATTTAACATAAAATATTGATTTTTACCTATTATTGCAACCAACTTTCAAGCAACAAAAAATCACTAAAACCATTACAGTTCTAGTGATATATACTTTGGTTGCGGGGGTAAGACTCGAACTTACGACCTTCGGGTTATGAGAATTTAATTACTATTTTTTATAATAATTTCTTGTTAAAGAGTAAAGTAATTATAATTACAAATTTATTATTCAAATTAATTTAATTTTTTCTCAAATAATCAATCTAATACATTTATCTTTTTTAATCCATAAAAGTCAACAACTAAATCACCATCTAATATCAAATATGTTTAGAATAATTATCATTATAATTATTTCTTAAATAATTATACTATATATATTTGCAATTTTACTTTTGTAACACACTTAAAAAATATTTTAGTCATATACTTAAGAAAACAAAAAAGGTTGACTTTTACCTTATAAATCAACCTTTTTTACTTAAATTATTTTAAAATATCTATATTATTTTTTTGCAAAAACATCAATTAACACGCAGAATAATCTTGAAAAACAATATTTCACTTACATTCATATTATTTCCACAAAATTATAAAAGAAGCTTTTGTCTAATCTAGATCCATTAAAGAATAAAACTTCTTTGCTCTCATTAAAGTAGAATGAATACCAACCTTATAATTATTTAAATAAGATATATTATCCCATTTTTCCTCTTTAAAAGTAGCAACTTTTCTCAATATTACTTTTTTATTTTTAAAATCCAGTTCTTCCACCTTATAAATTTCAACAACACTTCCATCAATATTATAAGTTGACTGAATAAACACACATTTTTTAGATATTCCCACCAAATGTTTAACCTTAGTATAATTTTCAAGTGTTCTAATCACTTTAGTAAGCTTACCATTTGGAGAACAAATAGCGCTTGAATAACCATATCTTACATTTGGCGCTGCAAATCTTAAAGTTTGAACCCATATTGCTGGAAATCCCTTTTTAGTAATAGATAATCTTCTCTCTAATTTTTCTTCTTCCATATATTAAAAATTCCTTTCATAATATAAAATGATTATAGCACATAGTATATATAAAGTCAAAGATATATCATTACTATTAATTGACTTTATTATTTAGTTATGCTATTATTTATTCAATAAAAGGAGAATTATTAAATATGAAAAACGATAAAATTGAAATACCTATTAAAGACATCACTGATGATTTTTCAGAGGAAATTGAAAAAAGAAAAAGAATTATTATTCTAGTAGAACACTCAAAAAGTTATGCAAAAGAATATTGTTTTAAAACATATATAAATAAAAAATTTAAATTAAATGGAAATAAATATACAATTGTTATTGCACATTTAGACTTTATAAATATAGAAAACTTAGATTCAAAACATGTTATAGAGAAACTTAAAGATGACTTAAACAAAGTATATAATGATTTTAAAGCTAAGTATCCTAACGCTATACTTGAAAAGCCTTATTCATTTAACTATGCAATTGACTATAGTCCAAAGACTCAAAAAGCCGAGATAATGACCATTGCACTAATGAGAGTAACCGATGAATATACTAGAGTACAATTTTCTCCAATTATTACTATATCTAAAAAAACATATGATATGTTAATGGGAAAAGATACTTCACAAGAAGGAAAACTTTTATATGATATTCTAACAGAAAAAAGAATGGGAATCGAACAATTTGGTCTTATAGGTTATTTAACAAATGGAAAATATAAAACATATAGTATGTATATGGAAAGTCTTATGGATTTAATACCAGAATATAAAAATGAAACAACATTTAGACCTAAGCTTTTAGAATATAAAAATTATAGGACATCTAAAAACGCATACCTATTTTCAATTAAAACAGAAGATGAAAAGAAACAATATATTAAAGAAAATAATAATAATATTTAAAAATATACTATATAGTTATATAAAAAGTTTCGTATAAACATATTATGTTTATACGAAACTTTTTTTAACCAATTAATTTTATTTATAATCGATTTGTATAACCTCATTCTCTCCTTCGGAGAAATCGTTAAATGGTTCACTCATAACTATATTGGCATATTTGTTTCTACAATATTCATCTACTTTAACATCATTTGATAACTTCAAATAAGCTAAGTATATTACCACATCATTTTTATATGTATCTACAGTAATTTGAGCCATTATATGATCCTCATCCACATATGATATACGTACATTATCTATTGTGGAACTACCACTATATTTTTCCATTGCTAATTTTTGTATATCACTATTTTTTAAAACATAAATCTCATTTCCACCAACCTCTATAGCCGAAGCTGAGTCCTTAGCTTTTTTAACAATTCCGTTATAAAATATAACATCATTTTGTTGTATATCATTAAAATCTATATTTTCTAAACTATTGTAATCTAAAATCTTTGATTCTGGTGTTATATTAACTATAAATTCGCTATATCCATCTAATTCAATTCCTACTTCATTTAAAAATACTGTATTTGAAATATAAAAATAATCTTTTCCTTTTATATTATTATCATATTTTCCTTTTACTTTGGTATATTCTTCAACAAAATTATCTGGTGATTGATATAGCCTCTCTTCAGTTTCAACCTCATTTATATTAGCTTTATCCATATTATTGCCTATTTTTTCTCCAAATTTAGTTCCTATTATAAATAAAACTATTAAAATTATTAATATAACACAAATAATATATACTTTATTTTTCATATTTATATTTCTCCTTTAACTTATTATACTATTATATCACATATTATATATTTTAAAAATATAAATAATCCTCCACATAAAATATGTGAAGGATTATTATAACTAACTTTATATTTGAGAAACCATTCTTCGTATTCTCTTATTTATTAAATTAAATCCTAAACTTTCATAGAATTTAATCAATTTATCATTTTTAGCTATAAGTGAGACTTTATCATAACCTTTTTGCTTAGCCATTTCACTAATTTTATTAATCATTACCTTAGCATAACCATTTCCTCTATATTCTTTTTTTATAGCAATATTAGATATATAAAATTCATCATTTTCACACTCTTTCTTATAAAACAAGAAATCTTTTATTGATGAGTAAATATATCCTAATTTATTTAAAAGTCCCTTCTGAATTTTTACAACTTTCTTCTCACTATTTATTGTTAATTTAACTATGTCTTTACCATTAATTAATAAAGCCATACCAATTAACTTTCCATCTTTTCTTGCAACTATAAAGTTTTTTAATGAGAATCTGTTATTTTTTACTTTCATTAAATATTTTAATACTTCTTTCATTTGTTCTTCTGAACCATATCCCCATTCAACTTCAGGTTTTGGTTCTGTAATATAAATTAGTTCTGCAATGTCCTTGATGTCTTCTTTTGTTGCCTTTTTAAGAGTAATACTACCCGAGGCACTTTCCATTATAAACACTCTCCAATTCTTATTTGATTTTGTGTTTTTATTAAACTGATAACACATACTCAGTTCTTAAGAATTTTTAATTGATTTTGATATCCACTCTCCTTATTTTAACTATATGGTTAAAAACAACCATATATTTTATTATACCATATTTTATTCATTTTTTCAAATTTTAATACTATAAATAATAAAACAGCTATTATAGATATGATAGCTGTTTTATTATTTTTTATTTTTTACTTTTTTGCTCTTTTTCTTTGTCTTTTTGAAGTTCAGCAAATCTTTTTATTTTCATAGTTGTAGTTTTTTCAAATTCATCTTTTTTAATTTCAAGATATTTTATAGCTTTATATGAAGTTAAAGTTTTATTTACCTTCTTTATTTCTTCCCAAATCAAGTTATATATTTCATCATCTGTCATATTTTCTTTTACATTTTCACTTATATACTCATAATTTGGTATTACTTTAACAGATACTGTTAAATTATCTTTTTCACCTTTTCCATAAACCATACATTCAGATATATATGGTATTTTAGATAATAGAAGTTCTATTTCTTCAGGATAAATATTCTTTCCATTAGCAGTAACTATAACGTTTTTTGAACGTCCTGTTATATATAAAAATCCATCCTTATCTAAATATCCTACATCGCCACTATTAAACCATCCATCTTCACTAATAGCCTTTTTAGTTTCTTCTTCCATCTCATAATAGCCTAGCATTAAAGTTGTACTTTTTATTAATACTTCTCCTTCGCCATTTTCATCTGGATCTTTTATTTTAAGCTCTGCACACTTTACTGCTTTACCAACAGAGCCAATATGAGTATCATATTCTGGTGTAAGAGCTGCAATAGGAGCAGTTTCTGTTAAACCATAGCCTTGTAAAAACTCTATTCCAATATCTTCTACCCACTTACCAATCTTCTTATCTATAGGTGCTGCTGCAGATACAATGATTCTTATATTTCCACCAAGGTTATCATAAATTTCTGCAAAGACTTTTCTTTTTATATCAATTCCTACAACTTTTAAAGCATTAGTAACATGTATCATTGAATTAACTAAAGCCTCTTTTCCACTCTTTTTAATATTTTGATTAATTTTTTTATATAAACTTTCTATTAAAAGAGGTACTGCAATCATAGCAGTAGGTTTTGTTTCTTTTAAATTTGGAACTATATATTTTAGTCCCTCACATACAGCAACAGATGCTCCACAAGCAAAAGGAAATAAAAATCCTATTGTTGATTCATATGTATGATGAAGTGGTAATACAGAAAATAACCTATCTTTTTGAGTAACATATACGTACGAACCCGCTGCATAAATATTTTCTGTTAAATTTCTATTACAAAGCATTACGCCCTTAGATGCTGACGTAGTTCCAGATGTAAATATTAAAACTTTAAATTCATTTTTATCTATTTTTGTATCAAGTAAACAATTATTTCCATTTTCATATAATTTATTTCCGATCTTTTTTACTTGTTCAAATCCTACATCTTTTCCATCTAATTCTTTATCTGAATACATTTCAATAAAATATTCAACATCTTTTAAATTATCTCTTACCTTATCTATTAATTCTTTTTTTCTATGTGAATATATAATAGCAGAAGCTTTTGATCTTTTTACTAAATTTTCGAACTCATTTTCTGGTAATTCTTTATCCATAGGTACAGCAATACCAACACCACAAAGTAGTGCCATATATGATACATACCACTCATATGTAGTTTCACTTATTATTACTACTCTTTTGTCCTTAAGTCCAAGATATTCAATTAAACCTGTTCCAAGACCAAGTACATCTTCTCTATATTTACCATATGTAATTTCTTCAAATTTTCCTTTATGATCAAATTTTTCAGTTATTAATACATTATCTTTATATTT
The DNA here is from genome assembly GCA_944388585.1 of uncultured Clostridia bacterium. GTDB lineage: Bacteria > Bacillota > Clostridia > TANB77 > CAG-465 > CAG-465. The sequence goes on along the minus strand of CALXJI010000001.1, from coordinate 107,204 downwards.
TACAGTCACATCTTCAAATACTTCTTGCATAGTTTCATATCTTTTAGGTTCTGGTATTGGATCGCCAGGCTTATATTCTTTAGTTTTTCCTTTATTTTTTACTTCATTTGTTAAATCATCTATTTTTTCTATATTATTCATTTTAAATTTTGGAAATTTAAAATCTGGTACTTTAAAATCTCTTAAACTTCTCATTTTATATTCCCCTCTCCATTATACATAATGTATTATACTCTTTTAAATGGTGTTTTGTCAATCGAATCAGTGGTCAGTTATACTATAACAAAGTCGATTTTCAACCTTTTTTTACAAAATAACTCGTATTTTTTTTGTAAACTTAGCAACTATTTTTAATTTATATATTGACAAATAGAAAAAATGGTTATATAATAGTGTACTCGCAAATGATTTGCGTATTTTTTAGGAGGACGAAATGATAGATATAATACTAGAGACACTTATTGACTCAGTAAAAATTCTACCTTTTCTATTCTTATCTTACTTAATAATAGAATTTATTGAGCATAAGTCATCTCAAAAATTACAAAAATCACTTTCTGCCTCTGGCAAATATAGTAAAGTAGTTGGCGCTGCACTTGGTATTATTCCACAATGTGGATTTAGTGCAATAGCAGCAAACCTCTTTTCTAATAGAGTTATTACTATGGGAACTTTAATTGCTGTATTTCTAGCAACATCAGACGAAGCTATTCCTATAATGTTAACCTATCCAGAAAGAAGTAAAGATTTAATTATAATACTAGTAATTAAATTTATTATTGCTATACTATTTGGTACTATTATAGATACAATATTTAAAAATAAAAATAAAACAAATGATGCTACAAAAGAAATGCATGAGCATATTCATGATACATGTAAAAATTGTGATTGTGAACATGGAATACTAAAATCTAGTATATATCATACTCTAAATATATTCTTATTTTTAATTATTATATCTTTTGTAATAAATATAATAATTCATTATATTGGAATGGATACATTTGAAAAATTTATCCTTTCAGGATCAATATTTCAACCATTTATTGCAAGTATAATAGGGCTCATACCAAATTGTGCCTCATCAGTGCTACTTACAAAACTATTTATAGATGGTAGTATTAGTCTAGGTTCAATAATTGCTGGACTTTCTACTGGTGCTGGAGTTGGAAGTATAATACTATTTAAAACAAATAAAAATGTAAAAGAAAATTTTAAAATACTTGGACTTGTATATATAATAGGTGTATTTTGTGGAATAATTATAGATTTAATAATAAAAATATTATAATACATGAAAAAAGATTATATATTTGATGTAATAAAAAATTCGCCAAATTCATTAACTGCCGAGGAAATCTATAATAATGTTTCACAAAATATAAATATTAATCTTTCAACAGTATATAGAACACTAAATAATCTTGTAGATAAAGATTTAGTCACAAAAATTGTAAGACAAGATAAGATAAGCTATTATGAGCTTGCAGACAATGAGCACAAGCACTATCTTATCTGTGATAAATGTAATCAAGCTTATCCTACAGATATGTGTGACATAGAAAAAATTGAAAGAAAAATAAAAAGAGAAACTGGATTTAATATAACAAGTCATACATTAGAATTTCACGGCATATGTCCTGAATGTTTAAAGAATGCTAAATAGAGCATTCTTTTTTTATACTATTTTTGATATAATATAAAAATAAGGAGAAATAAAAATGACAAAAGAACAAAAATTAAAAAAAATAGAAAATTTATATAATGCTTACAAAGAAGGAAAACTTGGTGGTGAATTTATGCCTGAAGATGAAAACCCAAATTTAGAAAAATCATCTAAGGAAAATTTCAATTATTTTACTCTTCCAATGGCATTAAATTATCAAAGAAATTCATATAAACTATGGGAAAGTGCTAAAAAAACATATATAGATCCTGAAACTAATTTTATATTTAATACTAAAGATGTAATTAATTCTTCTTTTGAAGATGTACAAAGAGCATTAATTAAATATAGACTTGCTCTTCAAAAGGATAAGCAAACTCAAATATGGATAAAACTTTGCAATACAATTGAAAACATTTTAAATGGTGATATTAGAAATCTTTTTAAAATAAATAATTTTGATGTAAATAAAATTAGAAAATATATGCAAATCGATCATAAAAAAGATTTTCCATACTTATCTGGTAATAAATTATGCAATTATTGGATGTATGTTATATACCAATATACAAACATTAATTATATTAATCGTGAAGCTTTAACTATTGCACCAGATATTCATGTGCTTCGCTCAAGTGTAAAACTTGAAATTATAACACAAAAAGAATTTGAATCATCTAATGCTCAAATTCTATGTATAAATAACTGGAATGAAATATTAAAAGGAACTAAATTTGCACCAATAGATATACATACGCCTCTATGGCTTTGGGGACGCTCTGGATTTAAAGAAATATAATATTAAAAGCATATACTTAATATCTTAAAAAAAGATAAGAAAATCTTAATGAGTTTTCTTATCTTTTTTTCACCTATTTTAGCTTATCATAATTAATTTTATATTAAATAATTATATACTTTTTAATTGTTAATAGTAATTTTTCCATCTTGTTTATTACATTTTAACTTTATAACTCTATCTAATAAAAAGAATAAAACGCAAATTATAGCAACTACTATAATACCAATAATTAAAGATTTCATATTTATATCCTTCAACCATCCTCCTGCTAACTTTTGGTCAATTAAATTAGATAATAATTTAATTCCTATAAATCCAAATAGCATAAATATTAAAACCAATAAATTAATAATTTTAAATGAATTTATTACTTTTATTTTTTCTATAAAGCATAAAATTACTATATTAATAAAAAATAAAATAAAAATAACCAGCCTAAAATAAAAATTAGTACCATAATTAAATAATTGTAAAACAATTAAATATTTATCTGAAAAGCTAGATAAAAGACTATCTTGTAAATTTTCTTGCACACCTACAATCTTTTCTATTACATATGTCTTAATTTCTTGTATTTTTTCGTTTGAAAAATAATTAAACATAGTTTGTGATATCAAATTATCCACTTCATTTTTAATATCGAAATTAATATTTTTATTATATATAATATTTTCTGTTATAGTATATATAAACTTAGATGTAATTTCTTTCATTAACTTATTATTTACAATATCATAATCTATTTTCTTTATCTCATTTATATCAACATCATAAATTATCTCATCTAATACATATCCAGATATTTTTTTAGAAAGTATCTCTTGCGAAAATGTATCTACAACAATTCTCTCACCAATGAAGCTCATAATTAACGTTATTAAGAATAAAAACAAAAATATTTTCAATGTTATTTTTATATATTTCATTTTTACCTCCATAATAATTCATTAAATTAATTTATAAAAAAAACTAGACATCAGTCTAGTTAAATTGGTAGCGGCAACGGGAGTCGAACCTGTGACCTTTCGGGTATGAACCGAACGCTCTAGCCAACTAAGCTATGCCGCCATTTGTAACTTTGAAACCATATTTTAGTTTCAAGCTACGTGTATTATTATACACTAAGAAGTAATAGTTGTCAACATTTAAATTTATTTTTTATCAAAATATGGACTTACTTCTAATAAATTTTTATAATTTAATTGTCTTTCTGCCTCATATGCAACTATTGCAACAGCATTAGACAAATTCAATGATCTTATTATATCTCTCATTGGAATTCTTGCTGCATTTTCAAAATTTTCGAGAATATAATCTTCTGGTAGTCCTCTTGTCTCTGGTCCAAATACTAAATATGCATTATCTTCATATTTTATATCTGTATAACATTTTTTAGATTTTGTAGATAACAGATATATTTTCTCTCCTTTAGTTTTTTGTTTAAATTCTTCTAGATTTTCATATTCTATTATCTCTACTTTATCCCAATAATCAAGCCCTGCTCTTTTCATATGTTTTTTTACTGCAGCATCAGATGTATCAAATCCATATGGCTTTACCATGTGAAGTTTTGCACCTATTGCAGCACAAGTTCTTGCAATATTACCAGCATTTACAGCTATTTCCGGTTCAACTAATACTATATTTAATGACATTTTTTATTCCTCCATAATTTTCTTGACTTTTTCTTCTAATACCTCATCATAATCTATCCAATCTTGTACATTAATAACTCTATAACCTACAGGCTCATTTTTATCTTTTACAATCACTTTTTCTATTCCTGCATTTATAACTACTCTTTTACACATACTGCAAGAATCTATATAATCTACTAATTCACCTGTTTTTGCATCTCTTCCTACCATATACATAGTAGCATTTAATGTATCTTTTCTTGCTGCAGAAATTATAGCATTTTGTTCTGCATGTACAGATCTACATAGCTCATATTTTTCACCACTTTTTATATTTAATTTTTCTCTTGCACAATACCCTAAATTTATACAATTTTTTCTTCCTCTAGGTGCACCAGTATATCCAGTAGATATAATTTCATCGTTTTTTACAATTACAGCACCATAATTTCTTCTAAGACATGTACCTCTTTTAAGCACAGTATCTGCTATTTCTAAATAATAATTTATTTTATCTATTCTTTTATGCTCCATATATATTCACCTTTTAAGATTATATCATTTGCAAAATATAAAGTCAATTTTTGCAAAACTTGTTAATTATTAATTTAAATGATATAATTTTAGTGGAGTGGTTTTTTTATGAAACATATTATTATGGTAAATCCTATTTCTGGAAAGAAAAAAGGATACAAACATGCACAAATTATACAAAAATTATTAAAAAAGAATAACATTAATTCAGAGATTATTACATCTGAATATGCTGGACAATTACGTGAAATTGCTTATGAGATTTCACATAAATATGATACAAGATTTTATAGTGTAGGTGGAGATGGAACACTAAATGAAATTGTATCTGGTATCATTGACACAAATTCAGATATAGTAGTACTTCCATGTGGTACTGGAAATGATTTTTCAAAGCATGTTAATAAATATTTTTCTCTAAGAAAAATAATAAATTTATCTATAAATAAAAAAAGTTCAAAATTTGATGTTATTAAGTTAAATGATAATAGATATTGTATTAACATATTAAATGCCGGATTTGATGCATTAGTAGCATATAATATAAAATATTTTAGATGGATTCCTTTTATATCTGGAAAAGCAATATATAATCTATCTATTATATTTACACTCTTTAATAATAAAAATTACAAGATTAGAATTAGAACAAATAATTTTGCAGAAAAGTCAAAATATACTCTAATTGCAATATCTAATGGAAAATATTATGGTGGAGGTATTGTTCCATCTTCTAGAGCATGCGCAGATGATGGAAAACTTAGTATATGTAAAATTTATTCAACAAGTATACTCAAAAAAATTAGATTTCTACCACAATATAAAAGAGGTGAACACGAAGATTTAGATCCTGTTTATATAAATGATGACATTACCTATGTATCTTTAGTGTCAAATCATAAATTTCCATTAAGTATTGATGGTGAAGTTACACTTACCAAAAGAATAAGAGGTAAGATATTAAAAAATGCAGTAAACATTGTAAAAATTGACGATAAAAAATAGCTCTTTTTAAGAGCCATTTTTTTATTCTTCTATTTCATCATCATCAATTTCTACATTATCTCTTCTTTTTAATAATGGATATAGTACTACATCTCTTATATTATAACTACTTGTTAAGAATTGTAAAAATCTATCTACTCCAAGTCCCCATCCTGATATAGGAGGCATACCATATTCCATAGCTTTAATATATTCATGATCAATACTCATAGCCTCTTCATCACCATTATCTTTTAATTTGTTTTGCTCAATAAGTCTTCTTTCTTGCTCTTGTGAATCAACAAGCTCAGAATATCCATTTATTATTTCTTGTCCATTTACTATAAGTTGAAATCTATCTGTAATATCTGGATTATCATCATTACTTCTTGCAAGTGGTGATAGATCTATAGGATGTCCTGTTAAATAAGTAGGTTTAATTATGTATGGTCTACTTACTTTCTTATATAATTGATCTATTAAGTTTCCTCTTCCTAAACTTTCTATATTTTCTACATCTAATTCAATTTTTCTTTCTCTTATTTCGTTAAGTAAACTTTCAGCAGTTGGAAAATTATTTATATCTATTCCACAATCTTTAATTAATAAATCTCTAAAAGATATCTCGTCCCATTCTGCACCAAAGTCTATATCCTTACCACCTATATTTACAACTAAATTTCCATCAAATAATTTTCCTATGATATATATAATCATTTCTCTCATAAGTTTCATATTATCTTTATAATTATAATATGCACTATAACCTTCTACCATAGTAAAATCTTGTAAGTGATTTACACTAATTCCTTCATTTCTAAAATCTCTTGCAACTTCAAAAACATTAGTAAATCCACCTACAACTAATTTTTTTAGTGTAAGTTCTGGAGATATTCTTAAATATACATCTGCATCATATGTATTGTGATGTGTTATAAAAGGTCTAGCTGTTGCACCTGAGGCTGTATTTTGTAATACTGGAGTATCAACTTCAATAAATCCTTTAGACCATAAAAACTCTCTAAGTAATTTTATAAAATCAGATCTAAGTAAAAATCTTTTTTTAGTTTCTTCGTTCATTATTAAATCAAGATGTCTTTCCCTATATAGCATTTCTTGATTTGAAATACCATGAAATTTTTCAGGTAAAGGTCTTAATGCTTTTCCTAAAAATTCATAACTTTTTACTTGAATAGATTTTTCACCAGCTTGAGTTACAAAAGTCTCCCCTTCTACTCCTATAAAGTCACCAATGTCTACTGTAGCATGTAATAACTTATAGTTTTCTTCTCCAAGATCATCTCTTTTAAATACAAGTTGTATTTTTCCTTCAAGATCTCTTAAATCCATAAAACTAATTTTACCCATTTTTCTTTTAGACATAACACGACCTGCTACTCTAACATTTTTTACTCCTTCTTCTAGTTTTCTTACATCTTTTAGAGAATGAGTAATTTCATATCTTTCTGGATGTACATTAATTCCTAAGTCCTTTAGCTTTTGTTCTTTTTCTAAACGTACTTTCTTTAATTCACTAATATCTCCCATAACTGTTCACTCCTAAACTAATTTTATATTCTCTTAATATCTATAACTTTATATTTTGCTATTCCTGCAGGTGTTTCAACTTCAAAGTCTTCTCCTTTTTTCTTCCCCATTAAAGCTTTTCCTACAGGTGATTCATTAGATATTTTATTTTCAGCCATATTAACTTCTGTAGCCCCAACTATACTATAAGTAATCTCTTCATCAAACTCATAATCATATACTGTTACTTGTGTTCCAACTCCTGCTTTTCTTGTTGATATTTCATGATCAGCAACAACCTTTGCATGTCTTATTGTAGCTTCCATCTCAGCAATTTTTGCTTCAAGTAATGCTTGTTCATTTTTAGCTTCTTCATATTCTGAGTTTTCAGATAAATCTCCAAATTCTCTTGCTACCTTTATTCTTTCGGCTACTTCCATTTTTCTAGGTCCTTTTAAATATTGTAGCTCCTCTACAAGTTTTTTATATCCTTCTTCTGTTAACATTATATCTCTTTCTTCCATAAATACCCCTCCTAAAATTTAACACTACTATTATACACTATCTGTCAAGTATTATTCCACCTGTATGTATATATAGTTTACCTAATTTTGTTTTTTCAAATCTAGATATATCCATATCTATAAGTTTAAATAAGTTTAAAAATTGTTGTTTATGTTTTTTATATATTAAATACGTATTTGAACAAATATCTAAATCACTATTATTATAATCTAGGATATATAAATTGTCATTATAAAAGAACTTCTGTTTTTTTGAGAACACAAGGATTATATTATAATTCTTTTGCTGTATTTTGTCAACAATATCTATAACAGTACCTTCATCTCTATTTATTTTATTTACTATTTCTTTTACATTTTTATAATTTTGATTATCATTTAACTTAATGTCTATTATTTTGTACTTTTCAATAAAATAATATAATTTTGAAATAATAATATCATTTATCTCATCTATTACAAATAGAATTTTTATATCATTTCTATTCATATTATTTTTTTCTATATAATTATTTATATAATTTATATCATTTTTAAGCAAATTATTTTGAGCTGTTACTAAGGTAACATTTGGATAACTATTTAATATTTTTGCTATATTTTCATTATTTATTTTTTTACTAAGCACTATATAATTTTTATCCTCTTTAAAGATATGATTTAAAGCTTTTGTAATTAATTTAACATTAACATTACTATTTGGATTAATAACTATAGTATATATATTTCTACTTTTATACCTTTTTATCCAAAATCCATATTTTTTATACCAATAACAAACTATTTTTGATTTACTATTTATTTTTTTACAATCAATAAAAATAATATTCATATATAACTCCTTTATAGTCTGTTATATATGAATAAAAAACCATATATATTACTTTTTAACAATATTTTTTATAACATTTCTATTTTTAGTTCTATCAAGTTTTTTAGTAAGTAAATCTCTTAATGTATCAGCAGTAAGTTCTCTTGTTAGCTTTCCTCCCTCTGCAAGAGATATTGTACCAGTTTCCTCAGATACAACAACAACTAAAGCATCTGATATTTCTGTTATTCCAACAGCAGCTCTATGTCTTGTTCCCAAGCTTTTAGGTACTGATACCTCAGAAGCAAGTGGTAAAATACATTTTGCCGCAAGTATTTCAGATCCTGAAATAACTATTGCACCATCATGAAGAGGAGTTCTTGGCATAAATATATTTTGAATAAGCTCTGATGTAACTTTTGCATTAAGTGGTATTCCTTCTCTTAACACCTCTGCCACATTTGTATTTCTTTCTAATACTATAAGAGCACCTATTTGCTTCATCGACATTATTTCTACAGCCTTTGCTATTTCAGATATTGAATGTTTTACAAGTATATTATCATCCATATCAAAAACATCTACTATCTTACTTCTTCCTAATTTTTCAAACACATTTCTAAGTTCTGGTTGAAATACTATAATAAGTAATATAATACCATAAGACATAAAATTATCTAATAAAAATGTTAATATTACCATATTTGTAAGCTTTGCTATAACATATATTAGAGCTAAAAGAATTACTCCTTTTACTATTTGTCCAGCTCTTGTCTTTTTTATAATTTTTGCAATATATACTATAATTGCAATTACAAGTACTATATCTATAGCTGTAATAATGTATCTTGCTGGACTAGTAAGATCTAATAAGTTTACAACATATGACACCATATTACCAAGGGATTTTACTATATTTTGCATAACTATATCCCCCTATTATTAATATTGCATAGCAGATATTAAAGTTGCAAATACTGAAAAAATCATTGTGAATGTTATAATACCTACTACTACATATGTAGTAACTTTTCTTTTTAAAGATGTTGTATCTTTGCTAGCTTTCCCATTGTTTTTCATATCTCTTTCCTCCTTATACTAAAAATTAAATTTATCACTAAACCAATTTTCAAGTTCATCTATTTTAACTCTAACTTGTTCCATTGTATCTCTATCTCTTATTGTTACACAGTTATCATTTTCTGAATCAAAATCATATGTAATACAATATGGAGTTCCAATTTCATCTTGTCTTCTATATCTTTTTCCAATACTTCCTGTTTCATCAAAATCTACAAAATAATTCTTAGATAACATTTCTTCAACTTTTCTTGCATTTTCAGATAGCTTTTTAGAAAGTGGTAATACCGCAATTTTTATTGGTGCAATATATGGATGTAAATGTAAAACAACTCTTGTATCATCATCTGAGATCTTTTCCTCATCATATGCATTACATAAAAACGCAAGTGCAACTCTACCAACACCAAGTGAAGGTTCAATACAATAAGGTACATATTTTTCATTAGTCTCAGGATCTACATATGTCATGTCTTCTCCAGAAAACTTCATATGCTGTGATAAATCAAAATTTGTTCTATCAGCAATTCCCCATAATTCTCCCCATCCAAAAGGAAATGCAAACTCAATATCTGTTGTAGCGGCACTATAGTGAGACAATTCTTCTTTTGAATGATCACGAAGTCTTATATTTTCTTCCTTTATTCCTAAATTTAGCAACCAATTTTTACAATAATCTTTCCAATACTTATGCCACTCTAAATCAGTTCCAGGTTTACAGAAAAATTCAAGTTCCATTTGTTCAAATTCCCTTGTTCTAAATATAAAATTACCTGGTGTAATTTCATTTCTAAAAGCCTTACCAATTTGTGCAATACCCATTGGTAATTTCCTTCTAGTTGTTCTCATTACATTTTTATAATTTACAAATATACCTTGTGCTGTTTCTGGTCTAAGATAAATTGTTGCTGTATTATCTTCTGTTACACCTTGAAAAGTTTTAAACATCAAATTAAATTTTCTTATATCTGTAAAATTTGTTTTACCACATTTTGGACATGGAATATTATTGTCTTTTATAAAATTAACTAATTGCTCATCACTCATTCCATCGGCAATCATATCTTTTCCCTGTTCATGAGCCCATTCCTCAATCATTTTATCTGCTCTATGTCTTGTTTTACATTCTTTACAATCTATTAGAGGATCACTAAATCCACCAACATGTCCTGATGCAACCCAAGTTTGTGGGTTCATAAGTATTGCAGCATCAAGACCAACATTATATTTACTCTCTTGAATGAATTTTTTTCTCCATGCAGCTTTTACATTATTTTCTAACTCTGAACCTAAAGGACCATAATCCCAAGTATTTGCAAGTCCTCCATATATTTCTGAACCAGGATAAATATATCCTCTGTTTTTGCATAAATTTACTAATTTTTCCATTGAATCTAGCATACTATTCCTCCTTTTATTGTGTATCTATTTGTATATCTAGTACACCAACATCATCATTTACTATATTATCTATATCAGTATTAAATACTATATGAAATTTTGAATCTTGTATATAAAAGTTTTCAAGTTCTGTTATTTCATAGTTATAATCATTTTCATTTATTAAACCTTGTGAGACAACATAATCTCTTACTTGATTTTTTAGTAAATCCTTATAATCTTTTCCAAGCATATCTACTATTACATCAGATTGAGCAAGAGTAGATTTTGAAGATAAATCTACATTATACGTATTAATTCTTTCTGATGTTACTGTTTGTGAATCTGTATCTATTATTTGTTGTTTTATAACTAATGATACAACTTTTCTTACTCCTACAATATTATCATAATATGTGTATGTAACATTAAAAGAGTAATTGCTATCTGCTTGTTGCATTTGTTCTTTTAAAGTATCAAACCTTTGCGTATATTCTCCCTGTATTTTAGCATTTAAGTCTGCAAGCTCTTTACCATCAACATAAATAGTTGGTAAATGTATATTACTTACAAAATTAGATGTACTTTTATCTACTGAGCTAACATCTCTTATCTCGTAATTAAGATTCATAGCTTGTTCTAATTTTTCTGCATCTGTTTGATTTACTTCTTCAAGTCCATTAGTTTCAGTTGTTATTATTTCTCCTGAAAGTCCAAGCATCCTAGGATTATCCTCAAATTTTATTGCATAAGCTACAAAACATCCACCAATAATTAAAAATAATGTTACAAATATTGCTGGCCATTTTGTAGTTCTTCTTTTTTCTGTAAATCTAATAGTTTCCATTAATTATCACCCTCGGGTACATTTTACTACAAAATCCTTATTATTTCAATATTTTTTAACATTTATTTTCTTTTATCTTACTATAGATGTTATATTTATATCTATTCCAAATAAATTAATACCTGTCATTGTATCAATCGAATGTACTATAGCTTTTTTTACTTGTTCACTAAGTGTAGGAATATTTTTCCCAAACTTTATTTGCAAATCAATTTCTATCCTCATACCATCTATATATTTTTCTGTAAATACTTTTTGTGCTTTACTTATTCCTTCAATTTTTTCAACTTCATGAATAATAATTTGCTTTATAACATTGTCTGATATTCTAAATTTTCCAAGATAACTATATGTAGGTCTAATAATTGTTTTTTCTGAGGTCTCAGCTTCATATAAATTACTGCTTTCTCTTCTAAAAATGTCAAACATTCTAAGTGGATCCATAAAATAACCAGAAAATTGCTTTTTAATTTCAAATGTAGGAACTGGAACAACATGTTTTCCTTCTTCAAGCCTTGATTTTCTAGCTTCCTCAATTTTTTCGGGTGTAGCAACATCTTCTATATAAATAGTTTTATATATCTTACCAAGCCCTAAATTTTCAGCTATTTTTGCAACCATTTCGTCTGACGTTCCAAGTATTAAAATTTTATCTATTTTTTCTTTTTTTATTACTTTTGCCATTTCTTTTCTTCTATTTTCATCTAAAAATATAGCTGCTTTAACAGAAGCAATTTTACTTGCTTCTGTCTTAGCAGATTTTCCAGCTATAACTTTTGTCTCTTTTATTAAAATAGCATCATCAATAATATATTTTATATCATGTGATTTAGCAACCTTTAAAGCATTATAGCTTTTTCCAGTTCCTGTTTTTCCAACAAATGCATATACTTGCATCTAACACACCCCTATACTTTCATTGCATCTTTAGCAGAAAGACTAAACTTTCCTTCCTCTTTATTAAGTTCTATTACTTTAACTAATATCTCGTCTCCAACATTTAATACATCCTCGACTTTATTTACTCTTTCTTTAGAAATTTTAGATATATGTAGAAGTCCTTCTTTGCCAGGTAATATTTCAACTAAAGCACCAAATTGTAGTATTTTAGTTACTTTACCCATATATACACCGTTTAGTTCAACATCTCTTGTTAATGACTCTATAATACTTATAGCTTTATCTAATTTTTCTTGATCAACACCAGATACATACACTGTTCCATCATCTTCTATATCTATTTTTACTCCTGTTTCTTCTATAATTTTATTAATAGTTTTTCCACCAGAACCAATTACATCTCTTATTTTATCTGGATTGATTTTTATTATTTCTATTTTTGGAGCATATTTTGATACATTTGGTCTTGGTCTATCTATAGCTTTTAACATTACTTCATCTAGTATATAGTTTCTTGCTTTATGTGTTCTTTTAAAAGCTTCTTCTATTATTTCATATGTTAGACCATCGACTTTTATATCTACTTGTATTGCTGTAATTCCTTTTTTTGTTCCAGCAACTTTAAAATCCATATCTCCAAAGAAATCTTCTATTCCTTGAATATCTGTTACCATTATATAATCGCTAGTATCTCCATCTTTTGTAAATAGTCCAGTTGAAATTCCAGCAACTGGTGCTTTAATTGGTACACCAGCATCCATTAATGCAAGAGTTGATCCACAAACACTTCCTTGAGAAGTAGAACCATTTGAACTTAAAACTTCTGATACAACTCTTATTGTATATGGAAATTCTTCTTGTGATGGTATTACAGGCTCTAATGCTCTTTCTGCAAGTGCTCCATGTCCTATCTCTCTTCTTCCAGGTCCACGTGATGGTCTTGCTTCACCCACACTATATGAAGGCATATTGTAGTGATGCATATATCTTTTTTGCTCTTCTTCATCAAGTCCATCAATCTCTTGAACATCTGATGAACTTCCAAGTGTTACCATAGATAATACTTGTGTAAGTCCTCTTGAAAATAAAGCACTACCATGTACTCTTTCAAAAAGTCCAACCTCAGCACTCAATGGTCTAATTTCATCAAGTCCTCTTCCGTCAACACGCTTTCCTTCTTTTATTACTAAATCTCTTACTGCTTTCTTTTCTGCTTTATATAAAGCTTCTGATACCATAGCTTTATTTTCCTCATATACTTCTTCGCCATATTTTTCTTTATATTGTTCGATTACAAAATCGTCTACTTTTGTTACATTTTCATCTCTTTCATTTTTATCCTTTGTTTGCACTGCCTCTTTCATTTTGTCATATGCTATATCACTAATAAAATCTGCTAATTCTTGAGGAATAGCAAATGATTTATACTCTGCTTTTTTCTTTCCTACTTCAGCTTTTATATTAAATATAAACTCACATAAATTCTTAATTTCTTGATGTGCAACTTTAATTGCCTCTAACATTTTTTCATCTGACACTTCATTTGCACCAGCTTCTATCATACATATTTTTGTTGGTGTTGCAGAGACAGTTAAATCTAGAATAGATTTTTCTCTTTGCTCTAGGTCTGGATTTAATACAATTTCATCATCTACTATTCCAACCTTTACTGTTCCAACTAATGTATCAAAAGGAATATCTGATATATTAAGTGCAATAGATGCTCCAACTGATGCTGGTATTTCTGGTAAAATATCTGGATCTACAGCTAAAACTAATGCATTTATTGCTGTATCATTTCTATAATCTTTTGGAAATAAAGGTCTTAGAGGTCTATCAATAACTCTAGATACAAGTATAGCTTTAGTTGATGGTTTTCCTTCTCTTTTAATATAACCACCTGGTATTTTACCTACTGAATATAATCTTTCTTCATAATCAACAGATAAAGGTAAAAAGTCTATTCCTTCTCTTGGTTCTTTAGACATGTTAACATTTACTAAAACTGCTGTTTCTCCATATCTTACAAGACATGAGCCATTTGAAAGTGTTGCCATTTTTCCAACTTCGACAACAAGTTTTCTACCTGCAAAATTTGTTTCAAACTTTTTAAACATTCTTCTTTTCCTCCCTATGTATTTACACTTAGTAATAATAGGTTTGTAATAATAATTTCTAAATATGTAACAAAATTCATACTTACAAATTATTACTACAATTTCACCTATCACTACTAGTATATAATTATACTATAAATAATATTATTCTTCAAGTCCATTACTTTAATGTATTTTACATTATTTGTCAAATAAAAATAGGACACAATTAATTTTTGCATCCTATTAACTTTTATTTGTTTATTATTTCTTCTAAAGCTTTAGATAATTGATCTGGACATGAAGTTCCTTTCATTCCACAAGGAATACCTTTTAACATTTCTATCACATCTTTTATTTTTCTTCCTTCTACAAGTTTAGAAACTCCTACAGTATTTCCTGGACATCCTCCTACTATTTTTACAGATTTTATAGTCTCATTTACTTCATCTATATCTATTATCATTTGCTTAGAGCAAGTTCCCTTAGGTGTATAAGTATATTGCATAATATAACCCCCTAAGCCTTTCCCGCACAACCTAAGACATCTACAATTTTATGTTTTACCATATCTTTTACAGCTGTTCTTGCTTGACCTAGATATACTCTTGGATCAAATACTTCTGGCTTATTTGTGAAACACTCTCTAATGTTAGCTGTCATTGCTAAACGTATATCACTATCAATATTTATTTTACATACTGCCATTGTAGCTGCTTTTCTAAGCATTTCTTCTGGAACACCCTTTGCTCCTGGAATATTTCCACCATATTCATTACACATTTTTACAAACTCTTGTGGTACTGAAGATGCACCATGTAATACAATAGGAAATCCTGGTAATCTATTACCTATTTCTTCTAATATATCATATCTAAGTTTAGCTTCACCTTTAAATTTGTATGCACCATGACTAGTTCCAATAGCTATTGCAAGTGAATCGCAACCAGTTCTTTTTACAAATTCAACTGCCTCATCTGGATTTGTATACATTGCATCATCAGAAGATACATTTACATCATCTTCTACTCCTGCAAGTTTTCCAAGCTCAGCTTCAACAACTACTCCTCTTGGATGTGCATATTCTACTACTTTTTTAGTTAATGCTACATTTTCCTCAAAACTATATTTTGAGCCATCAATCATTACAGATGTAAATCCACTATCAATACAATCTTTACATGTTTCAAAATCTGCTCCATGATCTAAATGTAGTACAACAGGTATATCTTTTCCTGCTTGTTTATTGCATTCAATTGCAGCTTCAACTAACTTTTTTAAATAAATTGGATTAGCATACTTTCTTGCTCCAGCTGATACTTGTAGTATTACTGGTGAATTAGTCTCATTTGCTGCTTCCATTATTCCTTGAATAATTTCCATATTATTTACATTAAAAGCACCTATTGCATATCCTCCTTCATAAGCTTTTTTAAACATTTCTTCTGTTGTTACAAGTCCCATAAAAATACCTCCTCTTTCTATTTTTTACCATTTGGTTTCTTGCGTTGCAATACATATTCATCTTCTTGTGATTTTATACTTTCATCATAATTTCTTTCTTTTATATCATCTCTCATAGCTTTTTTTGCTTCTTCAACTGTCATACCAGATTTTACTTCTGAACGAAGATCATTAATAAAATCCCTGTTACTATACTGTTCATTTTTTTGGACCTCATCTTTTAAATCTGAGACATCTTTTTGAGGCGACTCATTAATATTTTTATTTGCTATATTTTTTGTCTCCTGCGCATTTTGTATTGCATGTGCAGTAAAAGTATTTCCTTTATCCAGCTCACTTTCTTGTATATTATTTACGTATTCTAAATTTTTTACTTCTCTTTGCTGTTGCTCTATAGTAGATTTATCTATAAATTCTGCAGTACTAGATTCTGTTACTTTTTCAGATTTTCCTGAATTTTTAAAGCTCTTTTCATCAAATCTACTATTTACCGCACTCTTATTTTCTAATCCTTTTTTTCTTGCTAAATCTTCATTTTTTTCTTGTGATTGTAACTCGTTAAGATACTCTTGAAGAGATGGAACATTTTGAATTAAATCATAATTAGCCTTTTCATATTCCTTTTTATATAAATACTTTTCCTGAGGAGATTTTGTTTTATCTGTTAGGGCATTTATATATTCTCTATATTTCTCTTCACGAATTTTATATAGCATATTTATTCTTTGCATTCTATCATCAGTAGTATTTTCTATTCCTCTTTGATTATATTCAAATTTATTTTTAAAGTCTTTTCTTTGTTCTGTTATTTTTTTATCTGATGAAAAATTCTTTCCTGTTTTATTGTAATACATAAGTTCAACTTTTTCAAGATTTTTCTCAAGTGCTAAAGTTTCAAAAGCTTGTTTATCTTTAAGTGCTACGTCCATGTTATCAAACTGATTATCTTTATATTGCAAAACTTTATCTGCATAATCTTTATACATATTTTTATACATTGTTTTATATATTCTTGTCTCTAAATCATCCTTTTTATTTTTAGTCTTTTCATCTTTATTTTCTTCTTTTATCTGCTTTTTAACTTGATCTTTTATCTTTTTATCTTCTCCTTTTAAAGTTTCATCAACTTGCTTATCTACTTGTTGCTCCTCTAAAAACATGCTATTTATGTTTTCTTTAGACATTTTATAATACTTCTCAAAAAGTTCTACTTGTATGTTCTCTTGATTTTTTTTATTATAAAAATCAAGCAATAAATCATTTATATTTTCTGTTTCTTTAAATCTAGATTTTTTTATTTTTTCAACACTCTTATACGCAGAATATGTCGCCTTTTCTCCATATTTACTTACTATAAAAGTTTCTTCAATGCTTCTAGTATTACCCCTTAAAAAATCAAAAAAGCCCATAATATCTCCTCTTTTCCTATAACCTTATTCTACTATATACTCTTTTCTTTTTCAAGTAAAAACTAAAATTCTATATCTAAACTTATAGGGCAGTGATCACTACCTAAAACTTGTGTTAAAATATCTGCTTCCTTCAAATTATTTTTTAAACTATTTGATACTATTATATAATCTATTCTCCATCCAATATTTTTTTCTCTTGCCTGTCTCATATATGACCACCATGAATACATTATTTTATCTGGATATAAATATCTATATGTATCAATAAACCCAGAATTTAAAAGTTCTGTCATTTTTTCTCTTTCTTGATCTGTAAAGCCTGCACTAAAATGATTAGTCTTAGGATTTTTAATATCTATCTCTTCATGAGCAACATTTAAGTCTCCACAATATATAACAGGTTTTATATCATCTAGTCTTTTTAAATAGCTGCGTACTTCATCTTCCCATTTCATTCTATAATCTAATCTTTCAAGTTCTCTTTTTGAATTTGGTGTGTAACAATTAACTATAAAAAATTTATCATATTCTAAAGTTATTATTCTTCCTTCTTTATCAAATTCTTCTATACCTAAATCATATGTTACATTAAGTGGCTTTTGCTTTGTAAAAATCATTGTTCCAGAATATCCTTTTTTTACAGCACTATTAATATATTTTGTATATCCCTCAAACTCTATACTTTCTGCTTGCTCATCTTGAAGTTTTGTCTCTTGTATGCAAAAAATATCTGCATCTGCCTCTTTAAAAAAATCATTAAATCCTTTATTTATACATGCTCTTATTCCATTTACATTCCATGACACTATTTTCATATTACTTTTCCTCCTTTACAAATTTAGTACAAAAACTTTTTCTATGAATTGGAGTAAGACCATACTTTTTTATAGCTTCAATATGTGCTTTTGTACCATATCCCTTGTGATTTTTAAAGCCATACTCAGGATACTTTTTATCATATTCTATTAGCATTCTATCCCTTGTTACTTTTGCAATGATTGAAGCAGCTGCAATAGACTCAGATTTTGCATCCCCTGACACTACAGTTTGAGCTTTAATATCTATGTCAATCATTTGATTTCCATCAATTAAAACATATTCTGGTCTAACTTTTAAATTCTCTATTGCCTCTTTCATAGCAAGTTTTGTTGCATTTAAAATATTTACTTTCTCTATAACATCAACGTCTTTTATTCCAACTCCTACTGCTAAAGCTTTATTCATGATCACTTCATATAGCTCTTCTCTTTTTTTAGGTGATATTTTTTTAGAATCATTTACTCCTTCTATCATATCATCTGTCTTTAGAATAACTGCTGCAGCAACTACTGGACCACATAAAGGTCCACGTCCTGCCTCATCTACACCACATATTAGCTTATATCCTTTTGAATATAAATCTTCTTCTATCTCAAGCATATGCTTAAGTCTTTCTTTCTCATTTTCTTTCATATACTCCCCCTATAAATCTATACATTTTTTATATACTTCGTTTTTATTTACTCCAAGCTCTTTTGCTACTTTTTTTATTGCATCCTTTTTATCTATTCCGTCATTTATATATTCTTTTACAAGTTCTACAGCATCTAATTTTTCAAGCTCTTTTTTCCTTTCTTCTTCTAACTCTATCTCAGATTTTCCTTCTATTATCAATACAATCTCTCCCTTTATACCATTTTCTTCAATTTGAGATATTTCATCTATAAAATTAGTATTTAAATATTCTTCATGAATTTTAGTAAGCTCACGACATATACATATATTTCTATTTCCAAATACTTCAAGCATATCTTTTAGTGTATAAAGTATTTTATGTGGAGCTTCATAAAAAATCATTGTTCTAACTTCATTTTTAAGCTCATTTAGCCTCTTTATTCTTTGTTTTTTACTAACTGATAAAAAGCCTTCAAATGTAAATCTTGTTGAATCCATTCCAGAACGTACTATTGCTGTTATTAAAGCAGTTACACCAGGTATCACTTCTATTTTATAGTCATTTTCTACCAAAAACTTAACAAGTCCTTGCCCAGGATCTGAAATAATTGGCATACCAGCATCCGATACAAGTGCTATATTTTTCCCCTCATCAAGTAAAGATGCAACCATACCTATCTTTTCATCTTCATTATGTCTATGATAACTTACCATTTTCTTTTCTATACCTAAATGATTAAGTAGCTTTAATGTTTGTCTTGTATCTTCTGCTAAAATTAAGTCTACTTCTTTTAAAGTATCTATAGCACGTAAAGTTATATCTTTTAAATTTCCAATAGGAGTACCAACAACATATAGCACTCCTTTATTATTACTTACCATTTTTTTCACTCCCATAAATATCATATATTTGCTTTGTATAATTATTTTTATCATCATACTCTATTAAAGGTGGAAGTACTTTAAGTTCATTTCCACCAAAGTATGAGTATTCCACAAGAACAATACTTGGTGCACTTTTAATGTTAGGATATACAAATTGCATTTTTTTAGGTTCTAATTTATATTTTCTTGCTACACTTATTAGATCAGACAACCTTTGAGGTTTATGTACTAAATATAGCTTTCCCTTTTGTTTTAATAATCTACTTGCACATAAAAACACATCTTCAAGTGTACATTTTACTTCATTTCTTGCTATAGATTTTACTAAATTTTCATTTTCTATTCCTGTTCCAATTTTTTTATATGGTGGATTTACTACTACTATATCCACTTTATCTTTTAGAGAAAAGTTTTTTATATCATCTTTTACAGGATAAATTCTATCTTGAAGATTGTTCATATCAATATTTCTTTTTAATAAATCATACATTTCTTCTTGAAGCTCTACAGCATAAATTTTGCTATATTTCTTCTTTTGTGACATTATAACAGATATAACGCCACTTCCAGAACATAAATCTACTATTATATTTTTATTACTTTTCGACTCTACAAAATTAGCAAGCAAAACACTATCTATTCCAAAGCAAAAATAATCCTCATTTTGTATTATTTTCTTGCCATTAAGTTGCAGGTCATCTACTCTTTCTTTACTCATTTTTTCTCACTTTCTAAACATAATCATTATACAATAGTTAATTCCTTTTTTCAACTTTAAATTTATCCCCTTTATTTTAAAACAAATTTATAGTATAATAACTTTTATGATATTAACATATAACGTAAACAATAAAGATAAAGGGAAAAAATTAAAAGATATATTAAAGAAAAAATTATATATATCTACCGAATTATTAAAAAAAATAAAATATGCAGAATGTATTTTTGTAAATAAAAAAATTGAACACGTAAATTATATAGTAAAAGAAAATGATATAATTAAAGTAGACATTCAAAAATATCTTACTTTAAAAAATACACCAAAATTTGAAGATAAATTCATATTAAAAGATGAGCCATTAGATATACTTTATGAAGATGAATATTTACTCATAGTAAATAAACCTACAAATATGCCAACTCATCCAAGTGCAGATAACTATGAAAATACTTTATCTAATATAGTTGCAGCATATCTAAAAAAACAAGGACTTTACAACATACATATTGTAACAAGACTAGATAAAAATACAACTGGCATTTGTATATTTGCAAAAAATGAATATATTCAAGAATTATTTGTTAGATTAAAAAACAAAATAAACATAAAAAAGGAATATATAGCAGTAGTAAATGGACTTGTTAAAGACGATACTGGTATAATTGAAAAAAATATAAAAAGAATGGAAAATACAATAATTCTTAGAAAAACAACTAATGATAATACCGGAGACTATGCTAAAACCGAATATGAAGTATTATGTAGAAATAAGGATAAAAATTATACTGTCCTAAAAGTTATTCTTCATACTGGAAGAACACATCAAATACGTGTGCATATGATAGATATAGGACATATTTTACTTGGAGATACACTTTATGCTGAATATTATAATATTCCTAACGTAGACAAACTAATTCAAAGACAAGCGCTTCATGCATACAAAGTGTCCTTTACCCATCCAATTACAAATAAATTCATCCAAGTAGAAGCTACAATTCCACAAGACATAGAAAAACTAATGTAAAAAGAAGATAGATTACTCTACCTTCTTTTAAAAATCTCTTTTACCTGTCTAAAATTTCTTAAACAAATTCCCTTTCTATTTATTGCCGATTCTTTATCCCTATCAAAAAAGCAATTAGAAAGCTTTAAAATTCCCTTTACTATTTTACTTTCTCCTATATAAATATAAGGTGATCTTATATTATATGAGCTAAATACGTCATCAGATAGATTATTTCCAATGACACAAACCTTATCGTACTGTTGTACGATTTTTTTAAACTGCTTTTTCTTTTCCTTTTTTAATATAAGAAGTTGTAAATTTTTTCTTACTTTTTTATCTAAACCAAATATGTTACTTTCTAGTAATTTTTTTGCATACACATTTTTTGTTAAAATAATAACTTTATAATCATTATCTATTAGTTCTTTTAATGTTGAAATATATACATCTATAAATTCCATTTGAGATAGTTTGCTATACATATCTGCATATATCTTTTTACATTCCTTATAACTTCTTTTACAAAATAAAGAATAAAAAGCAAGTCTTAATTTTAAACCACTATATCCATTTCCAAAAACATCTAGATTATTAACCTTCCATAAAATGTTATCAATAGAATTAATTAATCTATTATCTGGAAACAAATACGAAATAATCATGTTATCAATCTTTTCAAAATCTATTAAAGTTCCATCTAAATCAACTATTAATAGTTTTGACTCCCTGATTCTTTTTAAATGTTCTTTATCATAGTTAGATAAATTTTCAGAGTATGCCACATAGACCACCTCTTTCCATATAAAAATACTAATTGATTATATCATCTTTTACATAATTTTTCAAGTATTCATATATGAAGTCATCTATTTTTCCATCCATAACAGCTTGAACATTTGAAGTTTCATGTCCTGTTCTATGATCTTTTACAAGAGTATATGGACAAAATACATATGATCTTATCTGATTTCCCCATGAATTATCTGTAGTCTCACCTTTTATATTATTCATCATTTTATTGTAATTATCTTTTTCAAGCTTATATAATTTTGCTTTTAACATTTTCATAGCATTTTCTCTGTTTTGCATCTGTGAGCGTTCAGTCTGACATGTTACAACTATTCCTGTAGGAATATGTCTAAGTCTTACTGCAGATGATGTTTTATTTACATGTTGTCCTCCAGCGCCACTTGCTCTGTATACATCCATTTCAATATCTTCTGACTTTATCTCTATATTAATTTCATCAGAAATCTCTGGAAGAACTTCTACAGCTGCAAATGAAGTATGTCTTCTGCTATTTGCATCAAATGGAGAAATTCTTACAAGTCTATGTACTCCAGACTCTCCCTTTAAATATCCATAAGCATATTCTCCTTTTACTAAAAAAGATACAGATTTTACTCCTGCTTCTTCTCCATCTTGATAATCTAGTACCTCCATTGTAAAATCCATGTGTTGCACCCATCTACTGTACATCCTATAAAGCATTAAAGCCCAATCTTGTGACTCAGTTCCACCAGCTCCAGGATGAATTGTAACTATTGCATTATTTACATCATATTCTTCTGAAAGTAAGGTATTTACTTCAAGCCTTTCTAGATTTTCTTGCAAAGTATTAGATGAATTTTTTGCCTCTTTATATGACTCTAAATCATTTTCTTCTTGTGCAAGCTCTAAATAAGTGCATGCATCTTCATACTCTTTTATAACTGACTCATATTTATTTATGTCTGCTTTTAAATGTTTCATTTTAGATAAGATTTTAGAAGAATTTTCACTTTCTGTCCAAAATCCCTCCTTTAAAGTTTCTTTTTCAAGATTTATTAGTTCTTTTTTCTTATCATCAACTTTTATAGCATCCCTTAAAGTTTTAAGCTTTTCTTCTAATGATTCTAAAAGCAATCTTATGCTATCAAAATCCATTATATCACATCCCATATTTTATCTTTTTTTTCTAACTGACTTGGTAGAAATTTAAATTCCAAATATTCATCTTTTGTAGGATGAAAAAAAGATAAATAATATGAAAACAAAGCAAGATTTTGTCCAACTTTATTAATCTTATTACCATATTTTATGTCTCCATACAAAGGATGAGAAATATTTGCAAATTGTACTCTTATTTGATGATGTCTTCCAGTGTGAAGATCAATATCTACTAAAGAGTATTCCTTATTATTATATTTAAAATTTTTAATTACTTTATATTCTAAAATACTTTCTTTAGAACCCTTTACAGATTTATCTACAACCCTAGACATATTTAGTCTTTCATTTTTAACTAAGTAGTCTTTAAGCTCTACTACATCTCCTGTCACATCCATTTTTCCATTTACTATGGCTAAATATCTTTTTTTTACATTTTTTTGTCTAATATATTCAGATATTCTAGATGCTGCCTTTGAAGTTTTAGCAAACACCATTACTCCACCAACCATTCTGTCAAGTCTATGTACAAGTCCTAAGTACACATTTCCGGGCTTATTATACTTTTCTTTTAAGTATGCCTTTATAATTGTAAGCATATCTAAATCTGACGTTTTATCTTGTTGAACAGGAATTCCTGCTGGTTTTACAACTACAATTATATGATTATCTTCATAAAGTATTTTTAAATCTTGCATAATTCTCTCCTATACGCGAAAAAACTCCACATATGTGGAGTTACTTTTTTAAGCATTCTCTTTTTTTTCTTTAATTTCAACTACTTGCTTTTTATTGTAATATCCACAAGAAGGACATGCTTTGTGTGAAAGTACAGGTTCACCACAATTTGCGCAAGTAGATAAGTTTGTCTCTTCTAATTTCCATGTTGAACGTTTTGTATGTGTTCTTTGTTTAGACCATCTTCTTTTTGGTTGTGCCATCTTATATTCCCTCCTTAAGCCAATATACAACTATGTTTTTACATAGGTATTCTCGTTTATTTAATTTGTTACTCGTATATTATATAATAGTTAAAATAAAAAGTCAAGGTATTGTTTATAAAGTTATTGAAATTATTGTTGTTTTATGTAAATTAATGACACTTTTAAAATTTTTAAAATTATTAGTAGTATAATATTTAAAATTTAAAATTTATACCAATTTTAATAAGGAGGTAGTTTTATGATAAGTATAGAAATTATAAAAGAATTACTAAATATTAAAACAAACAATACTTCAAATGATAGATTCTTAAAAATTATGAGATGTAATAATCCAATAAAGATTAACTATATTTTTCATTTAAAAGAAATTAAAAAATATTTTAATTTATCTGATACAGATTTTGAAGAAAATATTATTTATTCAGTATATAAATATAACGTTGATTTAAATTATAGCTTAAAAAGTAATAATTTAATAAAAGAAAATGATATAGAATTAAATTTAACTACTATAAAACTTGCTATAGACGAAATAGTAAACTTTTATAATATACTTAATTTAAATAACATACCTTATAAAATTAATGCTATATTAAATTACAAGTTAGAATATTATATTTATGTACTAAAATTTTGTAATATTTTAAATATATACGAAAATACTAATTACTCTAAAATATATCATAGAATATTTAATTTAAAAAGTAATTGCAATTCTTACTTAAAAAATAAAATCTCTATTAATAAATTAAAAAAAGAATTTGAAATTCAATACAGCTTTTTTTATAATTATTTATACATTTTAAATAATTATAATTTATATAATGAAGATTTTATAATATATACTATACTTTTTGATATAAAGTCAAACAAACAACATATTTGATTATTTACACTTTTTTGTGTATAATAACTTTAATGAGGTGTTTATTATGAATATTGAATATTTAAAATATTTTTTACTATATTTTTTAATTATTAATATAGTTGGTTTTTTATCTATGGGATTTGATAAGTACAAAGCTAAACATAATATGTGGCGTACACCAGAAAACACACTACTTTTAATTCCTCTACTTTTAGGAAGTATTGGCTCATATATTGGTATGCATGTATTTAGACATAAAACACTACATCCTAAATTTAAGTATGGTATACCAGTAATATTTATAATAAATATTGTATGTATATATTATATATTTCAATATTTTATTATATTAAAATAACTAGCTAAAAATGTGAAACATTAACGTTTCACATTTTTTTAAAATATTTTCATTAATATATCCCATATTGCAACTAGTCCTAAACTATATAAAAATATAGTAAAAGGTTTAAGAAATATAATTATAGCAATATATTTTTTTACACTTATATCAGTTACACCTGCTAAATAACATAAAAAATCATCTGGTGCTACTGGAAAAAATATAGCTGCCGCAAAAAATCTTTCAAATTTTTTACCACTATTTAACCAACCTATATATTTATCTATAAGTTCTTTTTTAAACATTTTCTTAATAAGTGGCATTCCATATCTTCTTGATATAAAAAATACAATTATAGAGCCTATTACTATTCCAACATAATTATATACAAATCCCCATAGTGGTCCAAAAATTACAACTCCTACGCCCGTGCTTATACTACAAGGAATTAGAGGAATAACAACTTGTACAATTTGTATTATTATAAATAGTAAAGGTGCAAATATTCCAAATCTATCTAAAAACATTCTTAAACTTTCTTCAGATGTAAAAATCTGAGCTTTAAGTGCATAATAGAAAAAAATACATAGCAAAATTGTTCCTATTATAGTAGAAAAATTTATTACTATTCTAAGGTAATTATTTTCTTTTTTCATGCTTTTTCACCTTATTTTCTAAGCATTCCTTATAAAAATCTTTCCACATATTTTTTACATTATCTTTACAGTAAAAAGCATTACCAGCTTTAGATTTTTCTACCATAGTATCGTAATATTCTTTATCATTTTTCAACCTATTTATCATATTAATAAAACCATTATTATCTGATGCAAAGCAATAAAAATCAAAAAGTATTCCATTATAAATATCTAAATCTCTTGTAAGAACAGGAATATTTACACACATTGCCTCAAGTATAGACATAGGAAATAACTCTTCATATGAAGGTAAAAACATAACATCTGCCATATTATATACTTCATTCATATCATCACGATCTATAAGTCCTAAAAATTTAACATTTGAAGGCAGATTTCCATTTATTATATTCATTATCTCATCATAGCCCTCACTCATTTTTCCAAACACAGCTCCACCTGCCCATACAAATTCTATATCTGGCATATTCCTAGCTATTTGTATAAAATCTAATACTCCCTTCCTTTTTTGTAATTGCCCTACTGCAAGTACAACAAATTTATCTTTTGCAATGTTATATTTTTCTCTTGATTTTATCTTTTCTTCGCTTGGTAATTTATAAAATTTATCATTTGATACATAATTTGGTATGTATTTTATTTTCTCTCTTTTTATTCCATAGTCGTTTAACACGTCAATATAATATGGATTTACTACAACTAACCAATCCATACTACTATAAAACTTTATTAAATACTTATAAAAAACGTATCTAAATAACTTATTTAAATGAATACTATCTTCTAATGTTTCAGGCACAAAATGAACATATGCAACCGTTGAAGACTTTCTTTTTATAAATGGTAATATAAGAAAGTATTCTAAATTTACTGTATGAAAATGTGTAATATCACATATCTTTTTGTTATTTTCTTCTATATCATAATCTTCTATTTGCCTTACAAGATTAACTTGTTCGTCATGTGCAGATAATACTCCTTGACCTTTTATACTATCTGCATGTGATAGCATATTTATAGATATCATTTGTATTCCTCCCTCAAAAAATATAACGATAAAAAACAAAAATAGATAACCATATAATAATATTTTAAATATATTATAAATTTATTATACACTTATTTACAACAAATTTAAATATTAAATAGCTTACAATTTTGTAAGAGATTATATTTATATTTCAAAATTTATATAGATTTTAAAAATAATGTGATATAATGTTTAAAAAAGGAGATACAATATGAAATTATTAGAAGAAAGAATTTTAAAAGATGGAATTGCACTAAATGAAAATGTATTAAAAGTAGATAGCTTTTTAAATCATCAAGTAGATGTAAATTTAATGGATAAAATAGGTGACGAATTTTATAGTTTATTTAAAAATAAAAATATTGATAAAGTAATAACAATAGAAGCTTCTGGAATTGCTCCAGCATATGCTACTGCCATAAAACTTAATGTACCTCTTGTAATACTAAAAAAGAATCAATCAAATATATTAAATAGTAATTTATATACAACAGTTGTACATTCATTCACTAAAAATATTGATTATAATATTACTTGCTCTCAAAAATTTTTATTACCTAATGAAAATATACTATTTATAGATGACTTTTTAGCAAATGGTGAAGCTGTACTTGGAGCATATAGACTTTGTAAAATGGCAAACTGTAATCTAGTAGGAGTTGGAATTGTAATTGAAAAATCTTTCCAACCTGGTAGAAAAAAACTAGAAAATTTAAAACTAAATATTCATTCCCTTGCAAGAATAGAAAAACTTTCTAAAGGAGAAATTATATTCAAATAATTAGAAAAAGTATCTAAAAATTTAGATACTTTTCTCTTAACTTATCATTAATCTTTGTATAATAATACATGTCCCAAAGTTTACCGTTAATATAGTAAGACTTTGTTCTTTTTCCATAACATTTTGAGACTCTATCATGAAGTTTTATAGATGCAATATTAAACTCAAAAACAATACTTGTAACGCTTAAAAATCCAACTGAAAAAAGTTCATCATAAAATTTATTAATTACTTTTGTCCCTATTCCTTTTCTTTGTAAAGTAGGTATTATGCCTATTTCTATTTCAGCATTAAAGCAATTTGCTCTTAAAATATTAACATATCCGCAATAGTTATTATCATTATCTAGCAAAACATAACTATAATTCATAACAGTTCTTTTGAAGCCATAATCTTCATTTCCATATTGTAATATATATTTGTCTTCTCCTAAAGGTATAGCAAACTCTTTTCTATCTTGTACAGCTCTTATATGTGAAAATATTATTTTGTCTTTATTTATATTCTCAGTTTTAAAAGCTTTTGGACTAACTAATCTATAAATATTATCTACTTTTAATACTAGATTCATATTGTCTTTACTTTTAAATAAATATGAACTTTTAGTCATGTTTTCTACTCTAGGAATATTATTTTTAATCTTAATAGACTCTGGTATATGCTCAAATAATAAATTTGATTTAATATTTTTTTCGTCATACGTGCCAAAAGGTATTTGTGCATAATAATTGAATTTTGTATTTTTTATGATTTCTAACATGAATTTATCATCTGATTGAATAGAAAATGTTATATTATAAATACCAATTTTATGAATAAATTTTAAATATTCTTCTATTACATTAGCTATTATATTTTTATTTATTTTTTGGCATTTATTTACAAAAATTATATTCATATTTGCCCTCTCGTTTGCCCACAAAACATTAGTTAGTCCTATAATTCCAATATTTATATCATTATACCTTATTGTAAATGGGAACTTTAAATTGGGTATTTTATGATGCATTTGAATACTATACTTTACTGACTCATTTACTCCCTTAACTAAAAATTCACTACTACACTTTAATTCTAAATTAACCTTTTTATCATTTTTTAAAATATAATACTCATCTTTAGACACATATTTAATTTCTAAAATGTTAAATATATTTATACTATTTTTTAACCAATCTCGATATTCATCAATAATTTCATGCTTTTCATCAAGACTTAAATTACTAATTGTCTCAAGTCTCATACTTGCCCTTTTAAATATTGGATCATAATTATATATACCTATATAGCCTAAATAATTATATTTTTTATCTGTAATAGCACCTCTATAAGCATTAGGCATATTATATAGTATTTGTTGTACTTTATCTTCTGTTAATTTAGAATTTTCCATGATAATATTTTTGGTAAGACTTTCAAAAAAATCAAAACTTCCAATAAAAAAGTTTTTAGTTTCAAATTTTCTTATAAACATAGCTTTCATAATACCCCTTTCCTCCTCTTTAATAATTAACTTTTTAATAAACATTTTATAATAATATTATGAAAATTCAATTTTTAAAAAATAAAGAAGCACACATAAAATGCGTACTTCTTATAATTTACATTTACATTTTATCTGGACAATCTATTCCAAGTATTTTTAATCCATTTTTTATAACAACAGATGTTGCATAAACAAGTGCACATCTTGCATCCTTTAATTCATCATCTTCTACATTTATTACACTGCATTCATTATAAAATTTAGAAAATGAAGTAGCTACATCGATTAAATATCTAGCAAGAATAGATGGTTCATATTCATCTGAAGCCTTTTTTATAATGCTAGTCAATTTTTCTAATTCTTTTATAAGCTGAACTTCTTGAGCTTGAGTTAGCAAATCTAAATTTAACCTATCAATCTTAACATCTTCTATATTAAATTTTGCTCTTTCCAAAAGCGATTTTGCTCTTACATATGTATATTGTATATATGGTCCTGTTTCTCCATCAAATCTTAAAGTTTCATCTAAATCAAATATTATATCTTTGTTCTTTCCACTTTTTAAATAATTAAATACTAATGCACCAATGCCAATCTGCTTGGATAATAAATCTATGTTTTCTATATTTTGATTTTTATTTAGCATAATATCTTTAGACTTTTTAATTGCATCATTTATAAGATCATTTATATAAATAACATTACCGTCTCTTGTAGACATTTTACCAGTCTTCAGTCTTATCATTCCATATGCAACATGAACAAGTCCTTTTTGATATTTTTCATCTACTAAATATTTTGCAACCTCAAATATCTGCTTAAAATGTAATATTTGTTCAGTTGCCGTTACATAAATACATTTTGTAAAATCATATGTTCTTGCTCTATAAAGAATAGCAGCTAAATCTCTTGTAGCATAAATGGTAGAACCATTAGATTTTAATACTATACATGGTGGCATATTATTACCCACTTCTACTACTTTAGCACCTTGACTATCCTTTAAAACACCTTTTTTATCTAATATATCAATTACTTCTTGCATTTTATCATTATAAAATGCCTCACCATTATATGAATCAAAATTACACCCTAATATTTTATATATTCTATCATATTCTTTCAGTGATAAGTCTCTAAAAGATTGCCACAGTTCTAGTAATTGTTTATCTCCTTGCTCAAGTTTTTTAAAATTATCACGTGCAATATCCATAATAGAATCATCTTCTTTAGATAATTTATTTATTCTAGTATAAATATCAGATAATGCCTTTAATGCATTATCATTCATATCATATTCATCTTTAAAACGTTTATATCCTTCTATTAAAAGTCCAAATTGTCTTCCCCAATCACCTAAATGATTAATACTTGTGACATTATATCCTTGCACTTTATACAAATCATACAATGCTTTTCCAAGAACTGTGTTTCTAAAATGTCCTAAGTGAAAAGGTTTTGCAATATTTGGAGATGAGTATTCAACTATAATATTTATACCTTTTCCTATATCTGTTTTTCCATATTCTTCCTTTTTATTTAAAATTTCTTTTAATACTTTATTTACAACATCTAAATCATTTAAATAAAAATTTAAAAATCCATTTACAACTTCTACTTTTTCTATTTTATCATCCAACTTAATTTTAGATTTTATGTCTTCTGCTATATTTACAGGAGACTTTCTAAGTGATTTTGCCAAATTAAAACAAGGATAAGCAAAATCTCCATTTTGTTTATCTTTAGGCACTTCAATCTTTAATTTTATATCTTCTAATGTTATATTTTCATTATCTAATGTATCATATATACATGTAGCAATTATTTGTTTTATTTCTTCCATAACTCTACTCCTTTACTAAAAAATATTATTAATTAAAGAATAGGTCTTCGCTTTCTAACTACATATCTATATAATATAGTAATATATTCCATTATTTTCTTACTCCTTTTGCATAATTTTGTACAATTTTATATATTTCATTTAAATTATCATCTTTAGCAACTATGTTTTTTACTTCTCTGCCACATTTATTGCATCTATATATTATAACCTTACCTTTTTTTGATGTTTCAATTACATTAATTGGAATTAAAATTCCTTTACAAGTATTTTTCCTATCTCCAGGCATAATATCTACATGTAAAGAATATAAGCAATGATTACAATGATCTCTTGAAGTATATTTTAATTTTTCTACCTTTTTATTACAATTTATACATACAAATTCATCATCATTTTTTACAAACATAATTTCACCTAATAGTAATATTTTACTACATATTCTTTTATTTTTCAAGTTTATGTCAATAAATTATATATACAATAGAAAAAAGGTGGTATTACCCACCATTTTACTTTGTTCCAAATATTCTATCTCCTGCATCTCCAAGACCTGGCACTATGTATCCTTTCTCATTTAATTTTTCATCAAGTGCAGCACAATAAATTTTTACATCTGGATGTTCTTTTTGCATTTTTGATACTCCTTCAGGAGCTGCAATCAAGCATAAAAATTTGATTTTTTCTACTCCCTCTTTTTTTAGCTGCTCTATTGCATCACAACCAGATCCACCGGTTGCAAGCATAGGATCAAGTACTAATACTTCACGCGATTTTATATCATTTGGTACTTTAAAGAAATATCTTACAGGTTTTAAAGTTTCTTCATCTCTATACATACCTATATGTCCAATTTTTGCATTAGGTATTACTTTTATTAAACCATCAAGCATTCCAGTACCTGCTCTTAATATTGGTAAAAATGCATATTTGTCTTCATTTAATCTTTTTGCCTTTATTTTCTTAAGAGGTGTTTCTACCGTTACATCCTCAAGTAATGCATCTTTCATAGCTTCATAGCATAAAAACATACCAATTTCTCCAACAAGTTCTCTAAATTCTTTAGTTCCGGTATTTTTGTCTCTTAAAATAGATAATTTATGTTCAATTAATGGATGATCTAAAACTACTAATTCTTCTTTATTGATATCATTAGAATCCACATCTTCATCTTCTTTCTTTTCTTCTAAATTTTTTTGTTCATTACTATCTTTTTCTTCAACATCATCTTTGGGTAATATTAAATTTAAGACAACTCCAGCAAATGCTGCAAGACTCATTCCTGATACTCCAACTGTTGCAATATTGATTACTGCTCCTCCTAATCCTAATACAAGCATACTAGATGCAATAATTATATTTCTTGATTTTGAAAAATCTGTTTTATTTTCTATTAAAACTTTAAGCCCATTTACTGCTATAAATCCATATAAAAGTAATGACACTCCGCCAAGTACCGCATTTGGTATTGTAGAAACTAAAGCTGTAAATTTTCCTAAAAATCCAAGTAATATAGCCATTATTGCAGCAAGCCCTATTACCCAAACAGATGCTACTTTTGTCATTCCAACTACAGATGTATTTTCACCATATGTAGTGTTTGCTGGTCCTCCTAACAATCCAGCTGCAAATGTTGCTATACCGTCTCCAAGTAATGTTCTATTAAGTCCAGGTTCTTTTAATAAATCTTTTCCAATTATTGTACTTAATGCAGTATGATCTCCTATATGTTCTGCAATAGTTACAATAGCAATTGGTGCTATAGTAAGTAGTGCTCCAAATGAAGGTACATATGATATAAATGGTACTACAAAATCTGGCATACTAAAAAATGATGCTTCTATTACTGGTGTAAAATCTACCATGCCAAGTATAACAGATAATATATAGCCAGATGCTATTCCTACTAGAAATGGTATTATTTTCAAAAATCCTTTTCCTTTTAACATGACAAATGCTGTTACTAGAAATGTAAAGAGTGCAACTATTATTGATTTATAATCTGTAAAAGTAGCATCTGCACTAATACCTATTTCAGATATAGCAGTAGGTGCAAGTCCTAGGCCTATTATCATAATCATTGGACCTATTACTATAGGCGGTAATATTTTATTTATCCATCTTTTTCCACATATAGTAATTATTATTGCAACTATTACATAAATTATACCTACTACCATTGTTCCTGTCATTGCACCTGCAATTCCAGCTTTTACTGCACCGAGCGCAAGTGGCGTAATAAATGCAAATGAACTTCCTAAATAAACTGGTGATTTTCCTTTTGTACATAAAATATATATTAATGTACCTATACCTGATGTAACTAATGCTACAGGTATTGTTAAAACTGTCTGTCCAGCTGCACTATTTACAAGTATTGGTACTAAAATTGTAGCTCCAAACATTGCAAATACATGCTGTAATGCTAAAACAATCCATTTTAAAATTGGTGGTTTCTCATTAACATCTAACGTTAAATTTACCTCCTTCATAAAACAACTCCTCCTTTAAAAAATACATATAAAAAACACTTAATAAAAATTAAGTGTTTTTAACGAAATTAAAAATATTTATATTAAATATAATGATTAATTCTTTTTTTGTTGTGGCGAAAAATAAAAGTAAATTTTTTTTACTTTTAAAAGCAGTATATTCTTTAAATAAAACATAATTTTTCATCATTTCTCACCCTTGAATACAAATATACTACAAAAAGCATCTTTTTACAATAGTTTTTTTAAATTTTCTATATTTCATTTATCTGTTTTACTCTCTCAAGTTTTACTATCTCTGTAATAAATTGATTTTTATTAACCTCTCTGTTTACTTTACAATCATAGATTATATATCCAACATTAGAATCTTCATCTTCATTTTCTACTACTTTTACTTTTTTTACATCCATTTCATATTTTACTATTATATCATTTATGTAAGATAAAGCTTCTTTTGGACTATTTACTGTAATCTTAAATTTCATAGAAGTTATATGTTCTACTTTGGGATTTAATATATGCGAATATCTAAGCACTATATATACAATAACAGTAGCAATTACAGAATAAATATAAAGACCAGCACCTACTGCAAGACCAATACATGTAACTGCAAGAAGCCCTGATGCCGTAGTAAGTCCTTTAACCTTAAATCCATTGCTTAAAATTGTTCCTGCTCCTATAAATCCTATACCAGATAGTAATTGTGCAGGTATTCTTGTTGGATCATTTGTTCCATACATTTGTGATATCTCCATTCCACAAACCATAACTAAAACTGCACTAATTCCAACAAGTACATGAGTTCTAAATCCTGCTGGTTTACTATATGATTCTCTTTCAAATCCAATAATACCAGATAAAATAGAAATCAATATTAATTTTGCAAGCATATGAAACTCATCTGTTACAATTATATTTTTGCATAATTGAATAATATCTGCCATTTACATCTCCCCCTTTACATACTATTAAGTAATAATAAATTTTATAACTATCTGTTAAAGCATCCATTTCCTATGAATTCTCTAATTAAAGAATCAATTGGAATGTTAGACGTCTCCATTGGCAAGAAATTATTAAGATACTCATATAATCTTCTAGATTCAGCATAATATTTACTACTTTTATCTAATTGTAATAGTAATGGTTGAGCAAATGTCTTCATTACAGCAGGCTCATAAATAAGACTAGAATTAAATATTACATCCACATCTTCAATATATGGATAGATATATTTTTCTTCTCCTTTTTTTACATTTCCCCATAATTCAAATGTTTTCTCAATACTATGTCCACGTGTTGCAAAGTCTCTTACCATTCTTCTTAAAAATCTAGTATCTGATGAAGAAACTTTAGAATAGCCATCTAAGTTTAATGTAGTAATTGGAGCAATATATATTTTATATTTATTTTTGCTTGGGGTAAACTCTGTAAGTATTGGATTTAATGCATGTATTCCTTCAACAACTAATATGTCCTTAGGTTTTAAAGTTAAAAATTTACCATTATATTTTTTTGTACCAACAATAAAGTCAAATTCAGGGAGTTCAACAGTATTACCAGCAATCAAGTCCTCCATATGTTTATTAAATAACTCTATATCTAACGCGTCAACTCTCTCAAAGTCATACTTACCATCTGGACCTTTTGGTGTATCTACTCTCTCTTTGAAATAATTATCCATCGAAATTGTTATTGGATTATATCCAGTAAGTCTAAGTTGTACTCCTAATTGTTGTGCAAATGTTGTCTTTCCAGAAGAAGAAGGCCCTGCAATTAAAATAAGTTTTATTTCTTTTTTCTTTTCTATATCTTGAACAATCTCTACTATCTTTCTTTGATGAATCGCTTCTGATACTTGTATCATATCTATAAGATTATTTTTTAAAATTTTTTCATTTAAGGCACCGATATTAGATATTCCAAGTATCTTTTTAAATTTATAAAATTCTTCAACTGCATCTATAAGTCTTGAATCTCGTATTTGACTTTGCTTTCCATCTTTTCCCGGTGCCACTAAAATTGCTCCATCTCTAAATGGTCTTAAATCAAATACTTTTAAATAACCTGTTTGCGGTACTAATACACCATAAAAGTTATTATATAGGCCATCACAAAAATAAATATTTGTATACGACTTAATTCTATTTGCCATATTTTGAATCTTATCTAAATCTCCAGATTTTTGATAATACATAGTAGCTTCATCAACACTTAAAGTTCTTTTTTCAATTGCTAAATTGCTATCAATTATTTCTTTCATTTTTTCTTTAATTTGATTTATTCTGTCTGTAGTTAGTTCAAAATTTGGCATTATAAAATATTGATTTCTATTTATTGTTGCTTGGAAATCTACTTTTTGATTTCCAAAAAGCTTAGTTATAGCCATGTATAATACCATCTTTAAACTCTTAGAATATACTCTATATCCGTCTTCTGAATCTATTTTTACAAATCCTATTGTAGAATCTTTTATAAGTTCATATTTTTGAAACTTTACTTCATTATTTACTGTTACTGCTAAAATATTACTAACATTATCTTCTACCATTTTTACAGCATCTATTGCAGTAGTCTTATATGGAACACTAATTTCTCGTCCATCTTCAAATTTTACAATTATTTTTTGTGTCAATTTAATCAACCTCTCTTTTTTTATTTTTTCTTAATGTTTTCTAAAAATACTTTTACAAATTCATTATTATTCTTTGTTTTAACTAATATATTCATAATTTTTTCTACCATATCTATGTTAGAATTTGATTGAGATAATAATCTTCTTATATATGTTGAACATTCCATCTCTTGTTTTGTAAATAACAAATCTTCTCTACGAGTACTAGATTTTTGAATATCAATAGCTGGAAATATTCTTCTTTCAGACATTTTCCTATCTAAAAATACTTCCATATTTCCTGTACCTTTAAATTCTTCAAATATCATGTCGTCCATTCTGCTTCCCGTATCTACTAAAGTAGTTGCAAGTATTGTAAGGCTCCCACCATTTTCAATATTTCTTGCCGCACCAAAAAACTTCTTTGGAAAATGTAACGATGCTGGATCTAATCCACCTGATAAAGTTTTTCCACTTGGCTCAACTTGCAAATTACTAGCACGAGTAAGTCTAGTAAGACTATCTAATAATATTACCACATCTTGATTATGTTCTACAAGTCTTTTTGCTCTTTCTATTACCATTTTTGATACTTTAATATGATGTTCGGGAGACTCATCAAATGTAGAATGAATTACTTCTGCATCTATAGAACGCTCAATATCTGTAACCTCTTCAGGTCTTTCATCAATAAGTAAAACCATAAGCTTTACTTCAGGATTATTTTTTAATATTCCATTTGCTATTTGTTTTAATAATGTTGTTTTACCTGCTTTAGGTTGTGCCACTATAAGTCCACGTTGACCTTTTCCTATTGGTGCTAAAAGATCTATTATCCTTGTAGAATATTCTTTTGTATCAGTTTCAAGACGTAATCTTTCATTTGGATATATTGGTATTAATGTTTCAAATGATCTTCTTTTTGTAGCAATCTCTACTCTATCATCATTTATAGTGTCAATATAAATTAAAGATGGAAATTTATTTTGCGGATCTGTTGTAAATCTTGCTATACCACGTAATTCATCGCCTGTTTCAAGTTTAAATCTTCTTATTTGAACTTGTGATACATACACATCTTTATTTCCTGGTAAATAATTATCACTACGTAAAAATCCATATCCATCTGGCATAACTTCTAATATTCCATCAGTTATATAATCCGTTTCAGGATTTTCAATTTGAATATCTACTTTATCTTCAAGCTCATTGTTATCTTGTAAATTTTTGATAATTTCCTCTACTAAATATTCCTTCTTTAATCTTTGATATCCTTCTAATTTTAAGTTCTCTGCTATTTGTCTAAGCTCTGATAATGTAGATTTTTTTAAGCTTTCTTTAGTATACATACATTCCTCCTATTCTAACACCTCTGCAAATAAATCATATTCATTATAGTCTATTATTTTTACATTTGTATATTCCCCTATAATTATTTTATTTGCACTATCTTCATCTATTTTTATATATATTCTTCCATCAACATCTGGTGCTTCAAGCATAGATCTACATACAAAATATTTTTCATCTTCTGAGACATCTTCAACTATAACTTCATATTTTTTTCCTAATCTTTCTTTATTTTTAGATAACGAAATTTCTTTTTGTACATCAAATAAGTGTTTTAATCTCTTTTCCTTTACACCCTCATCTATTTGTTCATCAAAGTCATAACTTGGTGTATCCTCCTCACGTGAATATGTAAATGCACCAAGTCTATCAAATTTTAATTCTTTTATACCAGATATTAATTCTTCATATTGCTCATCTGTTTCGCCAGGAAAGCCAACAATACAAGTAGTTCTAAGTATTGCTCCTGGCACCATTTCTCTTATCTTTTTAATTCTATCATAAATTAATTCTTTTGTATCATGTCTATTCATTCTTTTTAGTAACTCATCATTTAAATGCTGTATTGGTATATCAAAATATTTACAAACTTTATCATTTTTAGCTATTTCTTCTATTAATTTATCTGTAGTTTCAAATAAATACATATAAAGTATTCTTATCCATTTTACCCCTTCAATTTTAGACATCTTATTAAGTAATTCATCGAGTTTTAACTCTCCATAAATATCAAGTCCATATTTTGAAGTATCTTGTGATATTATACAAAATTCTTTTATTCCTTTTTTAGCTAAAGCTTCAACTTCAGTTAATATATCCTCTATCTTTCTGCTTTTAAACTTTCCCCTTATCAAAGGAATAGCACAATAGCTACATCTATTATCACAACCATCAGATATTCTTATATATGCAAGAGGATAAGTTGAAGAAATAATTCTATTGTTAAAATCTAAACCATGAGTGAATTTGCATTGAGATAATAATTTATTTTGACTAAAAAATTCGGATAAAATCTTTGATATATTATTATATTCATCTACACCTATGCATAAATCTACCTCTGGCATAGATTCTAATATCTCTTTTTTATATCTTTTAGCTAAACAACCAGTTACAATTAAAGCTTTACATCTTCCACATTCTTTATAATCTGCCATTTCAAGTATTGTATCAATAGCTTCTTCTTTTGCAGACTTTATAAAACCACATGTATTAACTACTATTATATCTGCTTGCTCTACCTCATTTACAATATTGAACCCTTGAGACTTAAATACCCCAAGTAACATCTCACTATCTACTTGATTTTTTGTACATCCAAGAGTTACAAGTCCTATATTCATTACTTATTGTCCTCCTTGTATAATACAGACAGTATTATACCATATAATTGTTATAAAATAAAGTAAAAATGTTATTTTTATGTTAAATATTATTTACTTTTTATGTATACTATAGTATAATAATAGTATAGTTAAAAAATTATTAAAGGAGGTTGATTAACATGGAAAAAAATAATCTAAAAAAATTATTTTTAGATAAAGATCTAAATCCTGTTATTCAAAAAGAAAAAAATGGAGCTATAATTTTATATAGTTCAAATGATGGAGTACCTAAATATGAATTAACTTACCATTATATATATGGTAAATTAGTATTAATTACTCAAAAAGATTTAACAGGAAAAAATAATAGAAAATATTCATTAATATCTTTGTTTTTTAAAAAAGTTGAATCATTATTTATATATGATAAATTTGACTATTTTGATTATAATAAAGATGATGAAATTCTTCTAGAACTTTATAATAGAGCTTTAATATATTAAAATCCTTGATAACTCAAGGATTTTTTTATTTGAAATATAATATTTCTTTCTGCACATCAAAACTTAACTTATCATTTGGATTATATGTAGCAAACTCTTTTTTTATTCCATAAAGCTTTAAAATTTCAAGTATAATTTCATAATTTTCAAAAAAAGTATTTAATTGAGATAAAATATTATCTAAATCTTCTATACTATTTCTTCCAACAAAATTATTTTTCCAAACTTCTCTATACATATATTTTTCATATGCTTCATTATATCCTAAAAGTATAAGTTTTTCTCTATTTCCAAAGCACATATAATCATAAGTTCTTTTATTAAAACTATATTTTTCTATAATAGAAATATCTTTTTTTGATGTAACCATCATTGTATCTGAAGCAAGTCTTTTGGATATTTTTCGTATAACACTTTTATCTTTTGCAAGATTATCAAATTTAAAATAATCAGAAGATATTATAATAACTTTACTTATATTGTCTTGTATAATATCTATTTTTATATTAAAATCGTCTGCATTAGATGATTTATAGCTTAGATCTTCCAATATTTTTTTTACTTTCTCTTTTATAAAAATAATGTCTTTATCACAAAAAACAATTATATTAGAAAACTCTTTATTCATTTTATCACCAATAAAAGTATATCTAACTTTATTTCATTTGTCAAACGAATAATGGTTGTATTTGTTCACCTTGAAGTGCAAGCTTTACAGTATCAATTACCTTAGAATAATCTAAAACTAAAGATTTTGGTTTTTTATGATAATCATCTTGTCTAAAAGGTACAAAATAAAAGTTTTTAGTATCGTATAAAAGCCCTATATTTTTAAAATTAGCACCAAGTCCATCATTTGTCGAAATACCTATTACAACTGGCTTATTATTTCTAATATGTCCTTTTGTTGCCATTAAAACTGCTGTATCTGTAATTCCACTTGCAAGTTTTGCAACACTATTTCCTGTACATGGTACAATTATCATAATATCTATCATATTTTTAGGTCCAATAGGTTCTGCATCAACAATATTATCTATTATATTTTGCCCCGTTTCTCTTTGTAGCATATCTAAAAAATTATCTTTTACAAAAAATCTAGTATCATATGTTTTTGTTACAAGAGAAACTATAGGTATAATCTTATTTACTTTTTCCTTTTTTAGCTCATCTATAAGTCCTTTAATTCTTGGAAAATTACAAAAAGATCCAGTTATTCCAAGTCCTATATTTAATCCATCTAGCATATTTTCACCTCCACTACTATAGTTTATGAACTATAGTATATAACGTGAAAAAAGAGCAATTTTATTTGCTCTTATATCTTTCTAAATAATCCTATTACTTTTCCTATTATTTGTACATCTTTTGCAATTATTGGATCCATATTGTCGTTTTCTGGTTGAAGCCTTATATAATCCTTTTCTTTATAAAATCTTTTTACAGTTGCTTCTCCATCTATCATTGCTACAACAATTTGTCCATTTAATGCTGTACTTTGCTTTGAAACAATAATATAGTCTCCATCATTAATACCAGCATTTATCATACTTTCGCCTTGAACTTTTAATATAAAATTATCATTTCTAAGTGAATCTTTACTAAAAAAGCTTTCACCAATTGACATATAATCTTCAATATTTTCTGTTGCTAAAATTGGTTCACCTGCTGCAACTTTTCCAACAACAGGAATAGAAATTGTAGGCTCTGTTCCGACCACTTTTATTGCTCTTGTTTTTAAATCACCTTTATCTATATATCCTTTTTCTGCAAGTCTCCATATATATTGATGTGCAGAAGATGTAGACTTAAATCCAAGTGCTGCACAAATTTCTCTTACTGATGGAGGATAACCAGTATCTTTTATTTGCTTTTTTATATATTCTAATACTCTTTGCTCTTGTGCATTTAATGTATTTTCACTCATATTTATACCCCTTTCAAACTAATGTTTGTTAAATTATATCATATCAAAAAATTATTGTCAAACAAAAGTTCGATTATTAAGCAAAATAAAAGAGCTTATTGCTCTTTTATTAATATATTCCAATTATCCTCTTTAAATCCAACAAGTACTCCAGTATTATATATTAAAAGTGGTCTTTTAATTAACATACCATCTGAAGCTAATAATTTTATTTTCTCATCATCATTTAAATCTTGTAATTTTTTAGATAATCCCATATTTCTATATAACATTCCACTAGTATTAAAAAATTTGTTGATAGGAATATTACTCATACTTATCCATTTTTTTAACTCTTCAAAAGAAGGATTATCTAAAACAATATTTCTATCTTCAAATTCTATGTTATTTTCTACCAACCATTTTTTTGCCTTTTGACAAGTTGAACACTTAGGATATTCTATAAATAATGCTTTCATATTTTACTCCTGTCCAAAACATACACCCATATCTTTTGCAGTACGACATAGGTCATTTGTATTTATATCTAGTATTCTTGGTACTCTTTCTTTTGGAAATGCCATTTTAACCACATTGCCACCTTTTATACCAACTATGTATCCTGGCTCTCCATTTATTAAAAGCTTACATGCAGCATTTCCAAGTCTTGCTCCAAGTATTATATCTGAAGTTGTTGGCTCTCCACCTCTTTGAATGTGTCCTAAAATTGTGGCTCTTGTCTCATATCCTGTAAGTTGCTCAATTTGAGCAGCAAGTTTTTGTGATACACCACCATATCTTTTTTGCTCAAAGCTATCTTTTACAACTCTTGCTATTGTCTCTTCTCCACCTTTTTCCTTTGCCGCCTCAGATATAGCTATTATTACATATCTTTTACCTGATGTCATTATTTCTTTTACTTTGTCACAAACAACTTTTAAACTATAGTCTTGCTCTGGTAAAAGAATAATATCTGCTCCTGATGCAAATCCTGCATATAAAGTTAGGTATCCTGATGTTCTTCCCATAAGTTCAACTACCATTACTCTTCTATGAGAATAAGCTGTAGTTATTAGTTTTCTTATTGCATCAACTGCAGCATCAATTGCTGTTTGAAATCCTATAGTAGGTTCTGATGCAGACATATCATTATCTATTGTTTTTGGTATTCCAACTGTTGGCATACCATGCTCATAAATTACTCTGGCTGAGTCTAATGTTCCATCTCCACCAATTAT
The DNA here is from genome assembly GCA_944388585.1 of uncultured Clostridia bacterium. Taxonomy (GTDB): domain Bacteria; phylum Bacillota; class Clostridia; order TANB77; family CAG-465; genus CAG-465. The sequence goes on along the minus strand of CALXJI010000001.1, from coordinate 64,174 downwards.
AACCATTCCTTCTACACCTTGTGCTCTTAACTTTTCTATTGATTCATCTACTCTATCTTCAAATTCTCCAGTTTTTTTATTATAATAATGAAATGGACATTCTTTATTTGATGATCCAAGTATTGTACCACCTTTTGTTTCAATACTTCTTACATTTTCTGAGTTAAGAGGAGTGTATATTCCCTCTACAAATCCAATGTAACCATCCATAATTCCTAAAACTTCAATTCCTTGAATTTCTGCAGTCATAACTATTGATTTAATAGCACTATTTAATCCTGCACAATCTCCTCCTGCTGTCATAATTGCAATTTTTTTCATACTAATCTCTCCTTACTTTAACATTTGCTTTTCATCTATATTCATTTTTTCTATAGCATACGATTTTAAAATACTAGGTATCTTTTTTATATTATTTTTATTTACTAAATATTTTAATACCTCTTTAGAATTTACTTTATATAACTCACGTAAAACCCAGCCATTTGCCTTTTGTATAAGATGATACTCATCATAAAAAACATCATCTATTACTTTAAATATAGCTTTATATCTATTTTCCTTAGCTAAGTATAGTAAAGATACTATACCTACTCTTTTTATAAATATATTGTCAGATTTTGTATAAATGCGAAGTATATTATATATTTTATCCTCACTTTCATTTATAAGTTGCTTACCTATACATATAGGTGCACATGCATCTACAAGATCCCAACTATTTAAATATTTAATATGTTCATCTATAAATGCTTTTATATTTTCTTTTTTATCCTTATTTACACAATATGCCAAGCAAAATACAGCAAATCTTCTATAATCATGTATATTAGATTTTATAAAATATGATAAGGCTTTTTGTGAAATTATATTATACCATACTTTTGTAAGTTTTCGTAGTGTTGGTACCTTTATTCCAAGTAAAATATTTGGTGTATTAAGTATTTTAGTCTCAAAATTTATATCTGCCTCTTTAGGCAGCTTTTCTATTTGCTTTATTATATTTAATATACAAATTTTATCAAATAAATCATCTATACTTTTAGTAAGATAACTTCCAACTACTATACTATTTATATTATTTCTAATTGGATAAATAATAGTTTCATCATTTATGCCACCGTCTATTTGAATATATTTATTTTTATATTTAGTATTTAGCTCTTCTACCTTTTTTGTAACTGAGTCTATATATTTTTGACCACCAAATCCTGGTTCAACCGACATAATAAGTACTTTATCTATCTTCTCAATATATTTTTCTAAACAAGATATTTCAGTTTTAGGCTTTATTGAAACACCTATTTTAAAATCTCCATTAAGTTCATTTTTCTTATTAATTAAATAATTTAATGCATATTCAAAATTTTCTATTTCATAATGTATTGTTATGTCCCTGCATCCATTTTCTATTGCTTTATCTATATATCCATCTTCTACAGGTTTTGCAACCATAAGATGAGTATCAACATAAAAACCATTATCTTTTACTATCTTTATTTTTTCAATATCTATTCCAGTATTTGGTACAAATACATTATCCATAACATCAAAATGAATAGTAATATTAAATAATTCATCCGTTTTTATATTAGATAACTTTTGCTCATATTCTTTTAATTTATCTAAAAAGCATGATATATTTTCTACATTTAAAATAGATATAGATAAATTACTCATTATATCACCTCGTTTAACAACGCTATTTTAATATTACTATACTTATTCTAATAATTCAAGAAAAATTTTATATTTAAATAAAAAAATAGGTTATTAAACCTATTTATATCTTCTATCATATTGTTCCTTTAATTTTTGATAAATATACACATACCTTTCATATCTTCCTTTATCTATATTTTTCTTTTCTACATTTTGCTTTATAGCACATACATCTATACTTTCTAAGACATGCATACAGTCATCATAATTACAACTATAATTTAAAAATTCAGGATAATATTTTCTTAAATCTCTGTATTCTATATCATATAATTCATAACTAGAAAATCCAGGAGTATCTAAAATGTATGTATCTTTATCTATTGTATATAATTTAACAGATTTTGTAGTATGTTTTCCTCTTTTTGTCTTTTTTCCTATTTCTCCTATTTCAACAAAATCTATATTATTTATTATATTTTTAGTAATAGATGATTTTCCAACGCCACTACTTCCCGAAAAAGCAGAGGTTTTACCATTTAATAGTTTCTTTAGATCATTTATTCCATTGCCATTTTTAGCACTAACGTAAACAATATCTACACCAATTTTTGAATAAATATTATTTATATATTCTATATCATTTTTTACTGTTTTATCTTCATCTATAAGATCTATTTTATTTACACAAATTATTGGCTTTATATTTTTAGATATACATAATACTAATTGCTTATCTAAAAGTGTATAATCTGGCAACGGTGCTCCAACAGATACAACTATAATCATTTGATCAATATTACTTACAGGTGGTCTTATAAGAGAATTTTTCCTATTCATTATATCTTTTATCATATAATCTTGTCCGATTTTTTCTACTTTTACAATATCACCAACTAATATATTTTTACTTTTTTTTAAATTACCTCTAAGTTTTGATTGAATGATTTCATTTTTATGCTCAATACTTAAATAATATATATCTAAATCTATCTTTATTACTTTTGCAATTATATCTTCCATATATTCTCCTTAATATACATATATATTACTATAAAAATTAAAACTTTTCAAGAAAAAAAGGGAGCACTTTATGCCCCTAATTCTAAAAATTTTCTTCTCCACTTTTAATTAAATTTCCATCTACTGATACTTCATATCTTACGTTCTCATATCCATTTATTGTAAATGTCAATTGATTATTAGTTTCATCATAGTTAAATGTTGTTGTATTTAATGCTCCACCATCTATACTTACTCTTACTTCAATATCTTCACTTTTTGTTCCAGATGGAATTCCAGTTACTGTAATTGTCTTATTAATTTCTCTTCTATTTACAGTAATAGTTATTAAATCTCCTTCCTTTAATAATGAATTTGTAGGATATGATTGTGCAAGAACTGTACCATTTAGCTTTTTATTATCCACATCATATTGAACTTCAACATTTAAATTTAGGCCCTCAAGTATTGATCTCGCTTCTTCTTCAGTTTTTCCTACTACATTTTGGACAACTACTTGCGCTTTTCCATCTCCCGAGCTTACTTGTACTTTTATAACACTTCCATATGGTCTTTCTACATCTTTATATTCTTGAGATATCACTATTCCAGAAGCTACAGTATCTGATGTTACATTTTCTTGTTCTACTACAAATCCTAATGTATTTTCCAATTCGTATTTTGCCACCTTTATATCTTTTCCCTCTATATTTGTTACCTTTACCATTCTAGTTCCTTTACTTACATCAGCATATATAACTTTTTCTTTAGTCATTGTTCCAGCTTGTGGATCTTGAGTTATTATCTGTCCTTCTTCATAATCTGTATTATAGTCCGAGCTTCTTTGTTTAAGCTCTAGTCCTCTTTCTTGACATTCTTTTTGTGCTTCTTCAAAATCTTTACCCACTATATTTGGAATTTCTATCTCTTGATCTTTCCCATTATTTATTATTTTATTTATTGCAAATCCAGAAAATCCTCCAACTACTAATATCAAAATAACAAAGATAGCAATTATTGTCATTTTTTTATTTTTTGCTTTTTTTAATTCTTCTTCACTTAATTGATTTTTATTTTCTTCTGTATTAGACTTTTTCTCATCTTTTATTGGTGTATAAGCAGTTCTATTAGAGCTTTGCCTTGTTCTAACATTAGGTACTAAGTTTTCTTCATCAGCATCATTTAATGTTGGAATAACTTGAGTATCTCCAGCTTCAATAGAACTTTGAGGTCTAGCAACAAGACTAGATGTTGGTTTTGCAAGAGCAATAGAAATATCTGTTAACATCTCTGTTGCTGTTTGGTATCTATTAACAGTTGATTTTTCCATTGCTTTCATTATTATTTGATTTAAAGCTTGACTTACATTTGGATTTATTTTCTTAGGCTCTATAGGAATTTCCTGTATATGTTTTAGTGCCACAGATACAGGAGAGTCAGCATCAAATGGAAGCTTTCCTGTTACCATCTCATACATCACTACTCCTAAAGAATATAAATCTGACTTTGCATCAGTATATCCACCTTTTGCATGTTCTGGTGAAAAATAATGTACAGATCCCATTGTCTTACCAAAACTTGTTATTGTAGCTGTACTAGTATTTGCAACTTTTGCTATACCAAAATCTGTAACTTTTGCTACTAAATTTTGATTTAACATTATATTTTGCGGTTTTATATCTCTATGGACAATATGAGCTTTATGTGCAGCTTCTAATGCTGATGCAATTTGAACTGCAATTTTTAATGTAAGTTCACTAGATAAAGGTCCTTTTGCTTGAATATAGTCCTTTAACGTCTTACTTTCTAAAAGTTCCATAACAATATAACTTATGCCTTTATCTTCACCAACATCAAATACTGAAACAATATTTGGATGTATTAATGAAGCTGCGCTTTGTGCTTCAGTTCTAAATCTTTTTACAAATACCTCGTCTTTGGAAAACTCATCTTTTAAAACCTTTATAGCAACATATCTATTTAAAAAATTATCTCTTGCCTTATAGACATATGCCATTCCGCCTTCACCAATTTTTTCAATAACTTCATATCTTCCGGCAAGTATTTTACCTATTAATTCCATAAATGTCTCCCCTTTATATTTCTACAACAACCGCTGTTATATTATCCATACCACCATTTATATTAGCAAAATCTACTAATTTATCTGATAATATAACAAAATTATTATCCCTTATAGTTTGCAAAATATCTTCATTTGATAACATATTTGTTAATCCATCTGAACATAAAAGAATATATCCTTTATCAACACCAAGAATTTTAACTTGTGCATCTATTTTTCCGAAAATACCAAGTGCTTTTGTTAACATATGTTTTTGAGGATGTGTTGCCACTTCACTTTTTTTAATTAAGTTTTTCTTTAATAGCTCATTTACATATGTATCATCAACTGTTATTTGCTCTATAGTATCTTTATTTTCATTTATATAATACATTCTACTATCTCCTACAGATTCATAGTACAATTTATTCTTAAGCTTAGTAACAAGAACTATAGTTGTTCCCATTCCATTATATTTTTTATTTGATTTTTGTAAGTTATATATTTTTTCATTTGCAATTATAACTAGTTGTTCTAAAAATTTTTTTATATTTTCTTCATCTGATTTTTTTAAGGTTTCTATGTTTTGTTCAAAATTATCTCTTATAGTGTTTATTGCAACTTTACTTGCAACCTCACCACTAGAATAACCACCAAGTCCATCAGCTACTATAAATAATGCTACATCTTCATCATATATCTTTGCTAAAAAATTATCTTCGTTCTGTTCTCTTTTTAGCCCTATATCTGTTCTAGCTGTATATCTCATCATTTCACCTCTTATTTTTTATTATAACAAAGAAATCAAACTTTTTTCAATAGTTTTTACTCATTCATCCTTTTTTACATATTTTTTATTTTCTAAATTAATTTTTTTATCTATATATTTATTTCTAAGTTGGCCACATGCAGCATCAATATCTGATCCAAGTTCTCTTCTTACTGTTGTTACAACACCGCATGAATTTAAAGTGTTCATAAAATCTTCTATTCTCTTTTCTGGAGCCTTTTTATATATGCCGTTTTTTATCTCATTTACAGGTATTAAATTTACATGAGCAATCATTCCTCTCAATAATTTAGCAAGAGCTATTGCATCTTCTTTTGAGTCATTTTGTCTATAAATTAAGGCATATTCAAATGATATTCTTCTTCCTGTTAATTTAATATATTCTTTACATGCATCTAATATTTCTTTTATACTATATTTATTTGCAATAGGCATTGTTTCTCTTCTTTTTTCATCAGTGGTTGCATGTAACGAAATAGAAAGTGTACATTGTATATTCTCTTGTGCAAGCCTATAAATATTAGGTACTATTCCACATGTTGATACACTTATATGACGTGCTCCAATATTTAGTCCTAATGGATAATTTATTTGCCTTATAGATTTTACAACATTATCATAATTATCTAAAGGTTCACCTATTCCCATATATACTATATTAGATATCTTTTCACCTGTATATCTTTCAACTGTAAGTAATTGTCCTTCAATTTCTGATGCTTTAAGTTGCCTTACAAATCCTTCTTTAGTTGAAGCACAAAACTTACATCCCATCTTACATCCAACTTCAGACGATACACAAATGGTATTTCCGTGATGATATTTCATTAAAACAGATTCTATCGCATTATTATCTGGTAATTCTATTAGAAATTTCATTGTACCATCCTTTTTTGATTTTTGACATTCAATTACCTTAAGATCTAATATATATGCTTTTTCTTTTAATTTTTCTCTTAACACTTTTGATATATCACTCATATCATCAAAAGACAATACTCTTTCTCTATGAATCCATTTAAAGATTTGCTTTGCATGAAATTTCTTTTCTCCAAGCTCCTCTATAAAATCCTCAAGTTCTTCAAAATCTAATTCATTTATATTTATTTTTTCCATTTCTTCTCCCTTTTATTAACATATATATAATACTACAAATTCTTTAAGATTTCAAGAAAAAGACACACTTTTAAAGTGCATCCTCATTTACTCCATTTTCAACTTTTATATAACTTTTTCCAACTTTTTTATATACTCTTTTTTCATTTTTTTGCATTTTATATTCAATTTGTTCTTTTAAATTGTATCCTAAAATTTCAGAAAGTCCAAGCAAATATATAGCAATATCTGCAAGTTCTTCGCCCAAATCTTCTTTATTCTTTAAATATGCATCATATGCTTCTGCTACTTCTCCATATAAATAGCAAAATTCTTTAGGTACATCTGTTACATTAAATCCCTTATTTAATTTATTTTGATAAACTCTTTTTTGCATTTGATCTAAATCCATACTTTTTCCTCCAACTATATAAATTTATCTAACATATTTAATCTATTCCCTGCCATAAAAGCTTTTACATTCATTCTTTTAGAATTTTCAGGTTGAATTGTCTTTATACTTATATATCCATCTTTACATCTTATATACAACTCATTCTTAGACATGAGTAAAATATCTCCGGGATGAATTTCACTATTTATATTACTATCTTGTACATATTCAATGTCATATACTTTAAACTTACGTCCATCATCTAATTGCATATATGTTCCAGGAAATGGAGAAAGACCTCTTACAAAATTGAATATATCTCTTGCATTTTTATTAAAATCTATCTTTGTCATCTCTTTTGTTATCATAGGAGCATAAGTTCCTTCTTGTGGCTGTTTTTCTCTTTTTATTGTTCCATCAACTATTTTATCTAACGTTTTAACTAACAAATTACCACCGATCACCATTAATTTATCATGTAAATCTTCTAAATTATAATCATCTTTTATTTCTAATTCTTCTTTAAGGAGCATATCTCCAGTATCCATTCCAACATCCATAAACATAGTTGTAATACCAGTTTTTTCTTCTCCATTTATTAGTGCCCACTGCATAGGAGCAGCTCCTCTATATTTAGGAAGTAAAGATCCATGTACATTTACGCATCCATATTTTGGAATATCTAATATTTCTTTTGGAAGTATTTTACCATATGCCACAACTGCTATAAAATCTGGTTTTAGCTCTTTTAATTTTTCTATTATTTCTTCATTATTTCTTAATTTTTTAGGTTGATATATTGGTATATTTTTTTCTAGTGCATATTCTTTTACAGCAGAATATTTTATTTTCATGCCTCTTCCTGATGGTTTATCTGGATTAGTAAAACAAGCAACTATATTATATCCTGCCTCATATAATATCTTTAATGACTCTCTTGCAAATTCAGGAGTCCCCATAAATACCACTCTTATGTCTTTTCTCAAAGAAATCACTTCACCTTTCTTATAACAAAAGATTAAGATTCAACTCTTAATCTTATATATGTATATTTACACTATTAAATTTTAGCTTATTATCTTCAATATTAAAAACAGTCTCGACAACACCAGCAGTTTTATTTACTGTAACAGTCTCATCTAAGCTATATAATATATATTGATATCCTATAAATTCTAATATTCCATCATTATTTATATCCTTTAATATAAAATTAGAAAATTTATCTCTTAAATACGTTTCCCTAAAATTAGAGATATCTATTTCATTTTCCATTAAATTTAATTGCACTGTATCAGTGTATTCATTTAAATAGTTCTTTGAAAAATTATCTATATTAACATTTAGTACGCCTTCATTTTCATTATTTTGACTAGTATAAATTGTATATCCTAAAAATTCATTTTCTGTTGTATTTTTAACTATATCAATTAAATTACTAGACTCATCCATTATACTTAGTAAAACATTTCCACTAAGATCAGATACTAAAAAATACATTTGTCTTTCATCTTCACATATATTTAAGTCTACATCTGCCTTAAAATTTTTTTGTGTATCATATTGCTTTACTTCATTACTTTTATTATCAATTATTACTAAACTAACATTTTCATATAATTCTACTATTGAATTTAAAGAATTACTATCACTTCTTACTTCTTTACCAATAATAAAGACATAATCATCTATTTTATCATTATTTACATCTTTTTTTTCTATATCTATAATTTTATTATCTTTTAAATCATATTTTTTTGATACTTCATTAATATACATTCTTTTAAGTCCTTCATCTGAAGATTCATACTTAAAAAACAAATATACGCCTATACCAATAAATGAAAATAATAATACTAATATAATTGCTTTTTTCAATCTTCTAATAGAAAATGTAAATCCTAAATTTTTAATAAAATCTGAAATTATCTTCATACTTTTCACCTTTAGTGCTTATTTTGTTCATCATATCTATCTAAAAATACAATTCCATCTAAATGATCTATTTCATGTTGAAGTACTACAGCTTCTATATCTTTTGCATTTATTTTTTTCCTCTTACCATCTATATCAGTGTACTCAACAGTAACTTTTTCATGTCTTACAACATTTTTATATAGATCTGGAAAAGATAAACATCCCTCTTCTACTTCTATCATAGCTTTAGATCTAGATGTTATTTTTGGGTTAATTAATATATGTCCTTCTTTTTTGGCGTCTTCTTCAATATACCTTATATCATATACTATCATTCTTTTTAACATACCAACTTGGCACGCTGCAAGTCCTATACCATCATTTTTATACATTGTATCAAGCATGTCTTGTCCTAATTGTTTTATTTTATCATCTATTACTTCTATTTCTTTAGATTTTTTCTTTAATATATCATCCCCATCTTTTCTAATCTCTCTAATTGCCATTTAAAATTTACCTCCATTACAATTCTATATCAACATTTGACTTTTTTTGAACATTTTCCAGATTTTCTGCACTACTTTGCATGTTACCATCATCTGATTCATTATTATTTTCAACATTGTTCGCACTATTACCCATTTTCAACTCTTGCCATTCTTCTTTAGAAATCAATACTTGTCTTGGCTTACTGCCGTCATATCCAGATATTAGTCCTCTTGCTTCCATCTGGTCAACAATTCTTCCAGCTCTGGAATATCCTATTTTAAATTTTCTTTGTAACATTGATGCGGACGCTTGCCCCATATCCATTACAAGATCAATTGCATCATTTAATAACTCATCTGCATCATCTTGTTCATCGTCATCAGCTTTTGTACCTTTTCCATTTGCCTTTTCAATACTTTCTATAATATCATTGTTATATTTTACATCAGTATTGGATTTTATTTCATCTACTATACTTTCTATTTCTTTTTCAGATATAAACGTACCCTGCATTCTTAAAGGCTTAGTCTCTCCAACAGGATAATATAGCATATCACCTTTTCCAAGTAGTTTTTCTGCTCCTGCCATATCTAAAATTGTTCTAGAGTCTACTTGTGAAGATACTGTAAATGCTATACGAGATGGTATATTTGCTTTAATTATACCAGTAATTACATCAACAGATGGTCTTTGAGTTGCAATAACTAAATGCATACCTGCAGCTCTTGCCATCTGAGCAAGTCTACATATTGCATCTTCAACATCATTTGGAGCAACCATCATTAAATCTGCAAGTTCATCTATTATTATTACAATTTGTGGTAATTTTACTCCTTCTGATTCTTTTTCCATTACAAAATTATATCCTTTTATATCTTTTACTCCTTTTGATGCAAACAAATTATATCTATTTACCATTTCTTGTACTGCCCAATTTAATGCACCAGCAGCTTTTTTAGGATCTGTTACTACTGGTATTAATAAATGTGGTATTCCATTATATCCAGATAGTTCAACCATTTTTGGATCAACTAAAATCATCTTTACCTCACTAGGTTTTGCTTTATATAATATAGATACAATTATTGAATTAATGCATACACTCTTACCTGATCCTGTAGCACCGGCAATAAGAACATGTGGCATTTTTGCTATGTCTCCCACACACACTTCTCCTGCAGCATCTTTTCCTAAAGCAAAAGCAAGCTTTGATTTATGATTTTTAAATGTATCTGATTCTATTACTTCTCTTAACATAACAGATTCACATATTGCATTAGGTACCTCGATTCCAACTGCAGCTTTTCCAGGAATAGGAGCTTCAATTCTTATAGACTTAGCTGCCAAATTTAAAGCTATATCATCAGATAAATTCACTATTTTACTTACCTTAACACCTGTACTTGGAGTAAGTTCATATCTAGTTACAGTAGGACCTTTTGTAATATTTGTTACTTTTGCATCAACTCCAAAACTTGCTAAAGTTTTTTGAAGCTTTACAGCAACACCATGTATTGCTTTTCTATCAAAAACCTCACCTTGCTTTGGAACTGCAAGTAAATCTATTGATGGAAAAACATAATTGTCATCTTCAACATGAGCAGTATGATCTAAAGTTAAAACTTCTTTTACAGACTTATCTTCCTTTTCTTCTTTTTGAAGCTTAAAGAATTCATCCCTTTTTTGTTTACCTTTTATTTCGGCTTCACTTGGCTTTCCTCCAAGCTTGTTAAAGTCAAATTCAACTTGTTCTGTTTTGTCTAACATTAAGTTATCTTCTACATTACTACTTCCTTTTTCTTTTAATCTTTCCTGTTCCTTTTCTATTCTTGCTTTTTCACGCCTTGAGAGTTTAGGAACTTTATTTCCAAGATTATCTGTATATTCATATTGCTTTACTTCATCATCTCTAAATAAAGTATCTATTACTTGATTTACATGATCAATTATATAATTTATACCATATGATATAGCACCAAAGAATTGTTTAAACGATATATTATATAAAAATAATGCAAGTATAAATGTAAATATAGGTAATAATATTCTTGTAGGTACTATTCCAATAATTCCAGCTAATGCTCCACCTATAATTGTGCCAATAGCACCACCATAATCTTGTCCTGCAATACCTGCATTTATACTATCTACTATAGTCTTTATTGTATTAGAATATATTGAAATTTCACTATTTGTAAATACGGTAAACAAAGCAGCAATAAGAACAATAATTACAATTCCCTTCCTTAACTCAGATAATGGCTTAACTTTTTTTTCTGACATTATACAGTATGTTCCTATTATCATCAAGAGAATTGGAAAAGAATAAGCTGAATTTCCTAATGCTCCTAAAAATATTACTTTACAAACCTGTGCAAAACTACCAACATTTTTAAAACCTATAAAAACTGCTAAAATAAGGCCAAGAACTACAAGAACTCCACCTAACATGTCATTTGTTATAGTCTTTTGCTCTTTTTTACTTGGTCTTCCTCTTTTTCCTCTTCCCATTTAATCACAACCTCTATTCAAAAAATCTATTTTAATTCCCTTCTGTTATTATGTACTATATCCATTGTTTCTCTTAATACATTTTCTACCTTTTCTAATATGTTATCTGCATACTCTCTTGTACCTTCAGAAATCTCTTTTGAAACTTTATTTGCATTTTCAATTATTTCTTCTTTTTGTGCTAAAGCTTTCTTTGTTATTTCATGTTCATCTACTAGATTTATTATCTTTCCTTCTGTTTCTTTTAGTACTTTTTGTGCTTCAAGTTCAGCATCTGATATAATTCTTTGTCTTTCCTCTTTTACCCACTTTGCTTGTTTTAATTCATCTGGTAATTTTAATCTTATATCTTCTATTATTTCTCTTAATTCCTCTGCATCTACCATAACCTTAGTTGAAAATGGTACTTTTGTTCCTGCTTCTAATATTTCTTCTAAATTCTCCAACAATGTGAATATTTCCATTTAATTACCTCCATTTATACATCTTCAAAACTACATTTCCATATGCTCGCCCATCAATACATTGCAGATTTTCAAAACTATTTAGAATTTCTCCTTTCTTATTTTTTTCAAGTTTTAAAAGAAAATTCTTGTCAGTTTCATATATTATAATTCCATCTTTTTTTAAGTATCCAATCTTCGAATCAGATATTTTTTGCAATACATCTATTCCATAATTACTCTCATACGGTGGATCTAAAAATATTATATCAAATAGCATGTTTTCTGCTGCTATTTGATTTAAACATTTTGTATAATCTTTCTTTGTTATTTTAACACATTCTATACTATTAGTCAACTTAACATTAGATATTATAGTCGAAATACTAAGACTTTCTTTATCATTTATCCACGCAAATTTTGCACCTCTACTAATAGCTTCTAAAGCTAAATTTCCAGTGCCACCAAAAAGATCTAATACATAAGTGTCATCATTTATATAATTATTTATAATAGAAAATAATGCCTCTTTAACTCGATCTAATGTTGGTCTTGTTTTCTCTGTTTTCGGACTTACAAGCTTTTTTGCCTTAAATCGCCCTGCGATTATTCTCAAAACTATTCCTCCACTTCTAAAAGCATATAATTTTTATTATACTTTTCCATAATTTTTATTATATCTTCAGGATTAAATGTTACACTTGCCGTATTATCATTTGGATGAAAAGACACCCTTTCATAATTCATTATATTTTTATCTAAAACAAACGTAACATCTGTATCAGGTGCACCTATTACATTTAATACTGATACAGATCCTGGCTTTATATGTAACTTTTCCCAAAGTTCTTCCTCATTTCCAAAAGACAATCTATGAGATTTAAGTTCATCAGATATTTTCTTTAGATCGGCTCTTTTATTTGCAGGTAAAGATACCAGATAAAATATATTAGTTTTTTTATCCTTCAAAAATAAATTCTTACACACTTGTCCGTCAAACTTTATATCTTTTACTTTATATTCATCAGCTCTACAAAAAATAGCTGGATGTCTTATTAAATTATAATCTATATTTAGTAATTTAAATACGTCTAATACTTGTTCCATAAAAACTCCTTTACATATATATAATACTACAAATCTATATAACTTTCAACTTACATAATATTTTTTACATAAAAAAACATAGGATTTACCTATGTTTATAAATTGCTCTCGTCTATTATATCGAGTACATGTGGCTTAGTTCTTAAAGCATTTACTACATCTGGCTGTATATTGTCTATATATATGGCATCTTCAATATATTCAAATGCATCCTCGAATTTTTGTTTATCATTATATAAAACTGTAAGAATTGTATCTCCCTCTTCTACTTTATCTCCAACCTTTTTATTAAATTCAAATCCGACTGCATAATCTATTTTATCATCTTTTCTATTTCTTCCACCGCCAAGAGCTACCAAAGCTTCTCCTATTTTTTTACTATCTATTGATACAATATGCCCATCAGATTGTGCGTGAATTTCTTTTAGATATCTTACTTTATCATCTAGGACTGGCATATCTAAATTTAGTCCAACCCAATCCATATATACATTGTATATATGTCCACCTTGTGCTTTTATAAGTTCTATAAATTTATCATACGCAGCTCTTGAAATAATTGCTTTTGTTATATCTTTTCTATTTTTTTCCATATCATCACATACACCTGACATTTTTATCATCTGAGCTGCTATTTCATATACAACTTCTCTTAGATCTCTAAGCTCATCACTAAAAAGTGTAGTTTCATCTGAAAGCAAAAATGATATAACTTCTTTTATTTCTAATGCATTTCCTACATTTCTACCTAAAGGTTCGCTCATAGATGTTATAACAGCTTTTGTTTCAACTCCAGCAAGTCTTCCTATACTTACCATTGCTTTAGATAATTTTCTTGCATCTTCTAATGTCTTCATAAATGCACCTGTTCCAACAGTAACATCAAGTAGTATTTTATCTACACCTGAAGCGAGTTTTTTAGACATTATAGATGAAGCAATTAGATCAATTGATTCAACTGTAGCTGTAGTATCTCTTAAAGCATATATTTTTTTATCTGCTATTGCAAGTTCAGGACTTTGTGATATAAGACAAACACCTATGTCTTGCACTTGCCTTATAGCATCGTTAATTGGAATATTTATATTATATCCAACAATTGATTCTAATTTATCTGCTGTTCCTCCAGTAAATCCTAAACCTCTTCCACTCATTTTACATACGCCCACACCTAAAGATGCTATTATTGGAAGAACAATAAGTGTTACTTTGTCTCCTACACCACCTGTAGAATGCTTATCTACTATATATTTTCCTGGTACTTTAATGCTAGACAAATCCAATGTCTTAGCAGAATTCGCCATAGCAAATGTTAAATTTTTTAATTCTTCACTGCTCATCCCGTTTAAATATATTGCCATAAGTAAAGCAGACATTTGATAGTCTGGAATTTCACCCTTACTGTAACCATTTACAAAATACTCTATTTCTTCTTTTGAAAGCTCATATTTATCTCTTTTTTTCTCTATTATTTCATACATTCTCATAACTTAATTCTACCTCTCTTTTTACCTATATTTTAACTTCATTTGTCCATTGTCTTTCTTTTTCATCATTTCCTATGTATACAAGTTGTCCTTGTTCAATTTTAAATTTAGACATATCTGTTTCTATAATATCTGGTATTACAGACTTAAGCTCAATGCCACATACATTTATATTTTGCTCTGTATTTCTATTTTTATAATCTTCTATTTCTAAATAGTATTCATAAACATTTAGCTTAAACGCCTCTTCTTCAGCTTTATCATTACCGTTATTATTAAAAAATCTACTTACAAATATTAAAGTAAATGTCATTACACATATTACAATAACAAGTAAAATTATGCTTTTACCAGATTTATCCTTATTAAACATACAACCACCTCTTATATACACCTTAATTTGATAATACTATAAACATATATTTTTTTCAACTGCTTTAACTAAAATTTAACTCAAATTTAATCATAAATTTTCACATATTTTAATATGATAAATTGAGGTGATTTTATGTGTGGAATATGCGGATATATGCAAAATGATAAAATTTCAGATGACATTATAATTACAAATATGAAAAATAGCATTTTGCAACGCGGAAATAGTGAAAATAACATATATTTATATAACAATGTAGCATTAGGGCATGCACGTCTTAGTATAATAGATATAAAAAACGGAAAACAACCTATGGAAAGGATAGTTGATAATAAAAGATATACAATCTCATATAATGGAGAAATATATAATACAAATATTTTAAAAAATATCTTAATATCAAAAGGATTTGAATTTGAAACAGAATGTGATACTGAAGTTTTGCTTTACTTATATATTGCATTTAAAGAAAATATGTTAAAATTTATAAACGGAATTTTTGCCTTTGCTATTTATGATGAATATGACAATTCTATTTTTATAGCAAAAGACAGACTTGGTATAAAACCACTCTTTTATACAGTCAAAAATGATAAATTCATATTTTCCTCTGAAATAAAAGGAATTTTTGCAAGTGGTTTTATTTCGCCTGTTATAGGAAAAGAAGAACTAGTTGAATTATTTGCACTTGGTCCAGCACATAGTCCAGGAAAAACATATTTTAAAGATGTCTATGAATTAAAAGCAGGATATTATGGTATATACAAAAACAATACTTTAAAAATTGAAAAGTATTGGGATTTAAAAGAAAAAAAGATGCTAGATAGCGATGAAGATGTAATAGATAATATTAAATTTTTGGTTACAGACGCAACTAAAAAACAACTTGTATCAGATGTTGGAATATCTAGTATGTTATCTGGTGGACTAGATTCAAGTATTATTACTAAAATTGCTACAGATAATGTTCATAATCTTCATACTTACTCTATAAATTACGAAAATAATGATAATGATTTTGTTGCAAATAGTTATCAACAAACTAAAGATAGTGATTTTGTAAAATTAATGGTTAAATATCTAAATACTACTCATAAAAATATTATAGTAAATGACAAGGATTTATTTAATACGCTATATGAAGCAGTAATTGCTCGTGATATGCCATCAATGGCAGATATAGACAGCTCAATGTATATTTTTTGTAGAGAAATCGCTAAAAATAATGAAAAAGTTGTGCTTTCTGGTGAATGTTCAGATGAAATCTTTGGTGGATACCCTTGGTTTTATAAAGAACATCTAAAAAATGCAAAAGGTTTTCCTTGGGCTTTATCTGAAAACCTTAGAGAAAATCTAGTCAAAGAAAAGCTATTTAATAAAGGAGATATTTTTGAATATATATTAAACTCTAAAAAAAATACATTAAAAAATATATCCCATATATCTGAAGACAAATTTGAAAATGAATTTAAAGAAATAAATTATTTAACTATCAAATATTTCATGAATACATTAGTAGAAAGAACAGATAGAATGTCAATGAGAAATTCACTTGAAGTTCGTGTTCCATATGCAGATCATAGAATATTTGAATATGTATATAATGTAGATGCTAAACTAAAGCTAGGTCTTAGAGACAATAATGAAGTAGTAGAAAAATATATTTTAAAGCAAGCATTTAAGAATGATATTCCAACAGACATAATAGAAAGAAAAAAATCGCCATTTCCCAAAACATATAGTAAAAAATATTTAGAAATTCTTGAAAATAAATTAATTGAAATTCTAGATAATAAAAATTCTAAAATTCTTGAAATCATAAATGAAAATTATGTAAGAAATCTAATTAAAACTCACGGTAGCGAGATTACAGAAAATTTATTTGGCCAACTTATGACATATCCTCAAACATTAGCATTCTTAATACAAATAGACTATTGGCTAACTGCATATAATATAAAGATAATAATTTAAAAGACCCTACTTTTTAAGTAAGGTCTTGTTTAATATATTTACAGTTTGTAAAAATATGTATTCCATAACATTACAAGTAAAGTTAATTTTGCCTCCATATAAGCATAGTGATAGTTCATCTTGTACTTTCATATTATAGACTAATACTTTTACTTCTTTATCATTTACTTCTTTTATTTTATATGTATAGCTTTTATCTTTATACCATTCTTTAAAGCTCTTTCCATCTTCAAAGGAAATCTCTGATATCTTAAACCAGTAGCTTTTTTCTTTTGGTATGTTAAATTGCTCATCTATATCTTGCAATAGTACAAGTGCATTTACAGATGTATCATTTTGAATATTTAATACCATAACTCTTTTTCCATTGCACTCTTTAAACTTTGGTAATGTATTTTCTATAAAGTAACATAGATTCACATTTCTTATACTTATGTTTCCTTTAAAAGCTTTTTTTATATTATTTGATTCTACATCATCAAAAAAAACTCTTAATTTTTCTTCAGAAAAAGTTCTACATATTCTCATAGCATCAATCTCCTTTCATATATTTATTTAAACATATTACTTCAAAAGAAATAATTATTCTTTTTAATCTTTCAAATATCTTTAAAATTATAACATTATTTCATCATTATGTCAAGTTTTTTTCAAGAAACTTGTGATTAACTTGTGATAATGTAACTATATAAGTGGTAAATTTTATTATTAGATTATCTACTCATATTTGTTTTGACATAATTTATTAGTTATAACACACATCAATGTAAAACAAATAACTCCTATGATTATTATCTTTATAAATTCTATATCACTTGTTGGTACAATACTTTCATTTAATATTTTATCATATACTACATTAAAAACTAATTTCCCATCTACATAAATTGCACTAATTTTGTCATCACCAATTACTTTATATCCATCTATTTCTGGTGCTTCAATATAAAATTCCCTTCCGATCTCATCAATTTCTATATATTTTTCTAATAATATATTTCCATTTACATCAACAAAATTTATTTCTATTGTTCCTTTTTTCAAAGAATCTTGTTTTAATATAAATACCAACTCTATTACACCATCTCTATATTTTCCTTCACAACTTTCAGGCCTTTTTATTACTTTGTATCCATTTATTACTTTTTCTTCTATTCTATATTCTTCTCCAATCTTTCCTTCACTTTCTTCTTTCAATAAAATATTCCCATCTTCATCTACATATTTTACTATTAATGTTCCATTCTTTTTTTCATAATAATATATTACTTCAATATTATTTCTTCCAACTATTCCACTTACATTTGATGTTGATTTTAAATATTGGTAATTTTCTATATCTTTTTTTTGTGTTGAATATTCTTCACCCTCATTATATATTGTTACATTTTGAGGAGATATTTCATTGTTAGTGTCAATATCAACATATTTTACAGTTACACTTGATTGCTTTATATATTTATATGTAACTATTGTTTCCTTATTTAAAAATTTTCCATTTGCATTTTCTGGTAAATTAATTAATTTATACCCCTCTATTTGTTTTTGATGAGTAGAATATTCATCATTTATCCAACCATCTATTATTTCACTTTTTTCTATCAACTCACCAGTAGAATTATCTATATAATTTACTATAACTTTTGCTGGTTCTTTTTGTAAAGTAATACTACCAGATATATCTAAATTTTGAGATATCGTAGCTCCTTTATAGTAAGGATTTTTTTCATTTGTACTAAAATTATATTTTGACATTTCATTAGTATAATACGATTTTCCATTTAAAGTACCAATTGAATTTTCACTTAGTTTTATATCAAAAGATAAACTAACAAATTTATCTATGAAATAACTTCCATCGATCTTTACTATAATTGAATTATCTTCAGAATTATATGAAATTTCAAGTACTGCATTTTGATATTCATAAACTATCCCATTATTTGTTACAAGCTCTATATTAACATCTTCTGAATCTATATTTAACATCATAGGTATTTTATTTTCTTCTTTTAATAATTCGAAACCTTCTCCTACTTTATCTTCAATTACTAAATTATCCCCATCTCTTAAAGGTGATCTTTTATTCACTTCTTCAAATATTATTTGCTTAAATATATCACCTATATTATCTGATCCATTGTTGCTATAATATTGGTTAGTATAGCATAAATCTTTCCATGAGATTCCAGAATTATATACAAGATAATGTATTCCAAACTCATTATATCCATTACTCATATAATTTTCTAACATATCAATATTTTCTTTTGTTGGATTTAATACAGCTTTTGCAACATAACTACTATCACTTATATAATATCCAAATGTATAAAATGCACATTTATTTTTATATATCTCATTTATTTTATCTTTTATATACATACATTCTCTAATTGTAGTATAGCCACTAGCACTTCCTAAAGTCTTCCAACTTTCATTATAAAATATAGAATAATCATTAATCAAGCTACTAATAGAATCAACTTGATATTGATAATTTTTAACTTTCTCTTTATCTGAAGAATATGTTCCTTTTGAATATGCTAAGCAATTTGTTTCACCATCACTCATTAAAATCACAACTGGTATCGCAGTATCTTTATTATTTGCACTCTCAAGCATCTCGTAAGCTGCAATCACTCCTGCCTGAGTATGTGTATAACCAGCATAATGCTTTTTTTGAATATCGCAATCGTTTTGCGTTGTCACAGAATGAATATATCTACTTTTACAAAATTCATCTGACCAAGTCTCCTTGCCATCAACATCTTTTACATATTCTATATATACGTCTGAATCACTATTAGAAGTATAATGTCCTAAGTTTAATATTGGCATTGCAGGTTCTTGATTAATACTGTGATATGTATTGCTAGAATAAGATACTACACCAATATTTATATTTTCATTATCAGAAGCCTCTCGAATAATTGAATTTATTGCATCAACAGTACTTTGTATTCTTTTTTCTGTATTATACATTGATGCACTGTTATCTATAACCAATACAATATTATATTCTGGAGTATCTATTGTTTCAAAACTTTTTCCTATAGCTCCCAAATTAATATTAAAACTCCCATCATTATTATATAATACAGATTTTCCTACGTTAATTTCTCCTGCTTTTAAGTCATTTATCCCCTTTAAATAATTTATATTTTCTGTATAAGATTTAACTGAATATCCATTTACATATACCTTTTCAACAGCATTTATATTATTATGTGATAATTGAATAATAATATATACCATCAGTAAAAACATAATTTTAACTATTTTTTTCATATAATCACCCAAATATATTTTATCATAAAATTAATATTTTTGTCTTATTTTTTATTAAAATAATAATACATATTCTAAAATAATAATTTTTTTATAAGTCATCATAGAAAATTAAATAACATTTCTTTAAGATCTCTCTTAGTATTTTTTAATTCCGACTAAAATTAAAAATTTTAAACATTTTTATTGTAATATTTAATTATTTTTTTCGAATAATATATATGAGGTTTTGTTATATGGAAAAAAAATCAAGTGATAAAATATTAAGTTTAATATCTATTATTATACTAATTTCATTAGTTGGATATATAATATATTTATTTTTTAGATCTAATATTAATTTAAATTCGAATAAAATAGATGTAAATAAAGATATATCTAATATAGCAAATACAGAAAATATAAATACCAACACTGAAAGTGCACAAATAGAAAAACAAATTATTTACAAAGATGTGGAAATAGCAAGCTTTACTTCTACTTTATATGATAATGAAGAAAATAGAGTATATAATATATCTAAAGCATGTGACATATTAAATGGAGTTACAATTCCAAATGGAAGTGAATTTTCCTTTAATAACACGATTGGTCCTATGGGTGAAGAAAACGGATATAAACTAGCAAAAGGATTTGATGATAAAGGAAAACTAATAGATATCCCTGGTGGTGGAATGTGTCAAGTAAGTAGCACATTATATAATGTCGCTCTTATGGCAAATCTAAAAATAACAGAAAGACATCCACATAGCAGAAGAGTATACTACGTTCCAGTAGACAAAGATGCTACAGTTTATTATCCATCATTAGATTTAAAATTTATAAATAATACTGGATATGATTTAAAACTATCTGCACAAAATGATAATTATTCTGTAACAATTAAAATGTATAAAATAGAACAGTCAAATTAATTGACTGTTCTATTTATTTGCATCTACATAAACTTTTTCATAAGGTTTTACAAGGCCTAGTTTATCTCTTGCAACAGACTCTATATATTCATCTGATGTTATATTTTCATTTTGATTATTATAATATTCTATTAAATTTTTCTTAGAATCTATTTCTTTTTGATACATGGCAATTTGAGAATCGTATTTATCTAATTTAATTTGTTGATCAAAAAATGTATATCCAAAATACGCTAAAAACACTATAGTTACAATATGAACTATATTAAGCGATTTTTTTCTCTTTTTTACCTTTCTTCTTTTTATGATCTCTTGATTTTTTCTCATTTTTCAACCCTCTTTTTTTCAAATTATTATTTTTTAAATTAGATACTAGTTTACATTTTAAAGTTATCATAAAAGAAAACATTTTGCAACATTTTTTTGATATTTTTTTCATAATATTACAAATTATACAATAATTTAATTCTAAAGGAACACATAAAAATAATATAAAGTTTTTAATACTATAAAATACTACACTATAAAGTTTTATTAAGTACCTACTAATTATTTTTCTACTTAAAGCTATTCCAATTATAATAGCCACAAACATATAAAATCTAATATTATCATCTAATATTGCTATCATGTATAATATTGATACAATAGTTATTATAATAAAAAATATAATATCTTGTATCATAACAACATATATAGAATTTCTATTTTTTATCTTACGTAAAGTTCTAAATATATCAAAGATACAAGATATTACAATTCCAAGTATAATAAAGAATATAAAATCATTTACTTGATTTAATATAGACATATCTTACTCGCTTATTTAAATAATTTATTCATAAGTCCTTGTTTTTTATTTTGAGCTGCGTCAGAATATGCAATAGCACTAGTTCTACCTTCAATTATTAATTCATTATTTTCTAAATTTAATTTATTCATTTTTAAATTTTCACCTTTTATTGTTAATATTCCTAAGTCTGTTTGAACTATCACAAGCTCATCATCAAAGCTATGAATATCTTCAACACCAGTAATAACTGCCTTTTCTCTATTTTGAATCACAATATTTTGCTCTTTGAATGTTTTATTTTTATCTTCCATGTTCAATCACCTAATATTATATATGCAAAATATATTTATTTATGAACAAAAAATGGAGCAAATAATATTATTTACTCCACTAGATTTAATATAATTTTACATTATCTATTCCACCAAATTCTTTTACTTTAATTATTTTTATTTCATTTTTTATATTATCTGGAAGATTATATGAACACATATTAGTTTCTCCACCAATGCTTTTACAATCATCTTCTACTAAAATATCTGGTAATTCTTCTTTTATTAAAGTAGTATAATCTTGATATTTTTGCCTATATCCAACCATTGATCCTACAAATCCTAACTCATCTAAATGTTGTGCCATTTTCATAGCTCTTCTTCCAGTTTGAGATGTAAGGTATATTATTTCATATCCTTGTTCTTGCCAATTTTTTATAGTTTCGATAGCATTTGAAATAGGAACATATCCATTCATATTTATTCTTGAAAAAAAATTATTGTGTTTTGGTTTTAATATTGTTCCTTCAACAAATATTATAATTTTTTTGTTGTTATTTTTAATTTTATCAATTATTATATATCCCATATAATCACCTATTTCATATTTTTAAGTTCTTGTATAAAATCTCTTATTGTAGCAGCTTTTTCAAACTCATATTTTCTTGCATAATTCATCATCTCTTCTGTTAGTCTTTCTATTGATTCTTCTATTGTTTCACCCTGCTTTACATTAACTTCTTTTTCTTCCTCCTCTTTAAATGTAGCTTTTACACTTTCTCGTATATCTTTAATTATAGTATGTGGTACAATATTATGATCTTTATTATATTGCATTTGTATCTTTCTTCTTCTATTTGTCTCGTGTATAGCTTTTTCCATAGAGTCTGTTAATTCATCTGCATACATTACAACTTTTCCATTTGCATTTCTTGCAGCTCTACCAATAGTCTGTATAAGCGATCTCTCACTACGTAAAAATCCTTCTTTATCTGCATCAAGTATTGCTACAAGCGATACCTCTGGTATATCTAAACCTTCTCTTAAAAGGTTTATTCCAACTAACACATCAAACTTTCCAAGTCTTAAATCTCTTATTATCTCAAGTCTATCTAAAGCTTCTATATCTGAATGCATATATCTTACTTTTAAATCTTTTTCAGACAAATATGCTGTAAGCTCTTCTGCCATTTTCTTAGTTAATGTTGTAACCAACACTCTTTCTTTGTTTGCAATAACTTCTTTAATACTTTTTGTTAAATCTTCTATCTGGCCATCTATCGGCTTTACTATAATTTCTGGATCGAGAAGTCCTGTAGGACGTATTATTTGCTCTGCAATAAGTGAAGAATGCTCTTTTTCATACTCTGCAGGTGTTGCACTTACAAATATAACTTGATGTATCTTTTTTTCCCATTCATCAAATCTAAGTGGCCTATTATCAAAAGCAGAAGGAAGTCTAAATCCATTTTCAACTAACGATTCTTTTCTAGCTCTATCTCCATTATACATTCCCCTTATTTGTGGAATTGTTACATGAGATTCATCTACTACTACTAAAAAATCATCTCCCATATAATCAAATAAAGTATATGGAATAGATCCCCTACCTCTTCCAGATAATACTGCTGAATAATTTTCTATTCCTTGACAAAAACCTGTTTCTTTTAGCATCTCTATATCAAAATTAGTTCGCTGTTCTATTCTATATGCTTCAACAATTTTATCTCTATCTTTAAAATACTTTATCCTCTCTTGCAATTCTTCCTTTATCTTTTCTATAGCACTATTTATTTTTTCTTTTTGTATTACATAATGCGATTTAGGATAAATAAATTCATGTTTAGAAGTTGCTCTAACCTTCCCAGTTAAAGCTTCTATCAAACAAACTCTATCTATTTCATCTCCAAAAAATTCTAATCTTATAGCCTCTTCATTATTTCCAGCAGGAAAAATATCTAAAGTATCTCCTTTTACTCTAAACTCTCCTCTTTTAAAATCCATTTCACTTCTTGTATATTGCATCTCAACAAGCTTATTTAAAACTTCATCTCTTGATACTTTCATGCCAGGTCTTACAGATAATACCATACTGCTATAATCTTCAGGAGATCCTAAAGAATAAATAGATGATACAGATGCTACTATAATTACATCTTTTCTTTCAAAAAGTGCTGCTGTAGCACTATGTCTTAATTTATCTATTTCATCATTAATTTGACTTTCCTTTTCTATATAAGTATCGGTAGAAGCTATGTATGCTTCTGGCTGATAATAATCATAATATGAGATAAAGTATTCGACCGCATTTTCTGGAAAAAACTCTTTAAGCTCACTATATAATTGTCCTGCAAGAGTTTTATTATGAGCCATAACAATTGTTGGTTTATTTACTTTTGCTATAACATTTGCTATAGTAAATGTTTTTCCAGATCCTGTAACTCCAAGTAGTGTTTCACCTTTATATCCTTTTTTTATACCATCAGCTAATTTTTCTATTGCCTCAGGTTGATCTCCAGTTGGTTTATATTTTGAATGTAATTTAAACATGTCTCCTCCTATTTATATATTTTATTCATAAGCTCTTCTATTTTTTCTTTTAATTGTCGCTTTAGCAATTTTCCATCTTTCATATTAAAAAATTGCTTATCTAAATCTGTCCAATTATTTCTTGGATATAACCAAACCGGTCTTTTAACTTTTTCATTTTCCCAATAATATCTAGGAAATATATGAGCATGCAAAAACTCATCTGAATTTCCGAGTATTTCATAATTTATTCTTTTAGGATTACATACAAAGCTTATTGCATCTCCAACTATAGTCATATCTGCTAAAAATTTTTTTCTTTCTTCAAAAGATAACTCATTTAACGAGTTAACCTTTTTATTTGGAAGTAGTACACAATATCCTGGTAAGAATTGCGTATCACCTATCACAGCATAACCGCTTTTCATTTTTGTAATTATCATTGGATTTGTACCATTTATAGCTGAACCAATTCTATCCTTCTTCCATTCCTCATTAATTTTATTTTCCATGTTAATACCTCATATTTACTTACAATATATTATGTATTTTATCATTTTTTAATATAAATTACAAGAAAAAATAGTACCATAGCTATGGTACTAAATATTATTTTAATGATTTTATATACTCTTTTGCTTTTTGTAATTGTAAATCATTTTCATCTAAATTTTCAACTACAATATCCGGTGTAATTCCAATGCCATTTATTGATATACCTGATGGACTAGTCCAATATTCAGATGTAAATTGATACATATAATCTTTAGCAGAATATACTGTTTGCCCTATTCCTTTCCCATATGTCTGCGTTCCAACTAATTTCGCATTACATCCTTCTTTTAAAGCCAAAATTAAAATTTCTGAACAAGAAGCTGTATTATTATTTCCTAGAAAAACAATTGGATATGATACATTTCCTTTACCTTTAGAATAAAAAATTTCCTCTTTATCTCTTTTTTGAGCTTTAAACACTATTTTATTTTTAGATAAAAACAAACTAGCTATATTAATCATGTTTGATTGTTCTCCACCAAGGTTATCTCTTAGATCTATAATTAAAGATGTTATATTATTGTTATTTAAATTATCTAATTCTACTTTAAATTCTTCATATGAATTAAATGTAAATTCTCTAAGTTTTATATATCCTATTTTTTCTCTATCTTCTTCAAATATTATGGACGTTACATTTTTAAATTCTGAAGTATGTAAATTTAGTTCTAATTCAAAAATTTTTCCGTCTCTTTCTACTTGTACAGTATAATCTGAATTAATATTATTAAATATATTTATTATTTCATCTTGAGTTTTACCGTTGTACATTAATACCATCTACTGATACTATTCTATCATCATTTTTTATTGCACTTTGTTTGAAAAATTCCTCATTTAAATTACTAACATATGCTTCATTGTTTTTTAAAATAATCCCATATCCTAAATCTGTCTGTTGACCTTTTAAAGAATATATATCATCACTTTCTAATATTTTTGCATATGGATCATTTAAGTCTTTTAATACTTCTGAAAAAGCATTTTTTAGTAATTCATCTTTGTCAACTTCTTTATAATACTCGTTTGCTACTTTATTTACATTAAATACAAAATTAATAGAGCTATCAAATCTAATAAGAAAATATGCTATTACTATTAAAGTCATCATGCATATATTAGCAACTGTAATTATAACTAAAGCTTTTGTCTTTTTTTTGTTTTTCTTTAAATCATTATCACCAGGCTCACAACATTTATTAATTACATCTCCTATTATTTTTAGAATAATTAAAATATTAGCTATAAATAAAATAACCATAAAAACATCTGTAATCTTAAACATAAAATTCCTCCTTTTAATTATATTTTTTTCAAAGACATTTAATTAAATTCTTTTTCTCCTTATTATTAATAACATAAAAATTATATCATCTACCTGTTTTTATGTCAATTAA
This sequence comes from uncultured Clostridia bacterium, assembly GCA_944388585.1. Taxonomy (GTDB): domain Bacteria; phylum Bacillota; class Clostridia; order TANB77; family CAG-465; genus CAG-465. The sequence goes on along the minus strand of CALXJI010000001.1, from coordinate 37,111 downwards.
AATATGACGATCACAGAAATCAAATTACAAGCATATTATAATTTTACTAGTTATGTTATCAAAAAATTAATATCTATTTAAATTTAATTTTTAAAAATATTTAAGCGATTGCCATACAATTAAAAGGGAGCATTATATGTAGAAAGTATATTTTAGCATAAAATTACTATATAGAAAACTTACTTATATTTATATTTTCTATACTAAGTAAATTTATTTTTTTATCAATTCCACCAGCATATCCTGTTAAACTACCATTTATACCAACTACTCTATGACAAGGTATAATAATAGATATTGGATTATGTCCAACCGCATTTCCAACAGCTTGTGCTGACATACTTTTCTTATTCATTAATGCTGCAATTTCTTTAGCTATTTTTCCATAAGTTATAGTTTGTCCATATGGAATTTTACATAGTATTTTCCATACATTTTGTCTAAACTCACTTCCTTTAGGAGAAAGTTTTAATTCTTTAATATCTGGTCTTTCACCTCTAAAATATTTATCTAACCAATCTTTTGTTTTTACAAATATCTCTAAATTATCTTTTTCGATAATATTTTCGTTTTTAATAGTATCTTCAAAACATTTTTGACCTTCTATCCATAATCCTATTATGTTTTCACCATCACTTGCAATAGTTAATTTACCTAAAATTGAATTATAATATGTTATATATATTTCTTTATTCATAATTTTTACCTACTTTACTTCTTTTATTATTTTACATGGATTTCCAACTGCTACCACATTATTTGGTATATCTTTAGTTACTACACTACCTGCTCCAATAACAGAGTTATCTCCTATATGTACACCTGGTAAAATTGTACAGCTACCTCCAATCCATACATTTTTTCCTATACTTATTGGTTTTCCAAACTCTTTTCCCTCAAGTCTTTTATCATAATCTATTGGATGACATGCTGTATATATACCAGTATTTGGTCCAATTAAAGTATTATCTCCTATTTCTATTTTACATACATCAAGTAATGTACAATTATAGTTTAACATTACATTTTTACCAATATAAATATTAAAACCATAATCACAAAAAAATGGAGGCTTAATACAAAAATTGCCATTTGTATTAAGAATATCTTTTAAAATACGATTTTGAATATCAATTTCATGATAACATCTTTTATTAAATTTATGTAATTTTCTTGCTGTTTTATCTCTTAAATAAACTAATTTTAAATCAGCAGCGTTATACATATTGCCACTTTGCATTTTCTCTAATTCATTCATATATTACCTCACTATTTTCAATCTACTAAAAATTCTTTACATAAATTATACTTTTCTTCCACGTTTTTATCTACATCTATCCAATACACTTGTTCCATTTCATTTAATTCTTCGTCTAAATATTCTCTTTCAAGTACACCGCCAAGAGAAATTATTGTTTTAGAAGAGCCTAGATTACTTTTTTCACAATCAAGCATAACTTTTTTAATACCATATTTCTTACATTCACAAAGTCCTAAATATAAGTTTATCTTATTATATCCTTTTCCTCTTTGAGTAGGTCTTATAGAATAACCTATATTTCCATTACGTTTTCTTAATTTTTCATTTAATGCTAGACGAATATTAATAGTACCAACAAGCATATTATCATTTTCCCTAATTAAAAACATCGTTTTAGTCGGAACCTTTTGCTCTGTTACTTTTCTATTTAAATCATTATCTATTTTTACTAACCATTCTTCATAAGTAGAATTTTTTAAAAATCTATCAAGTCCTCCAACGCCATTTATGTTTGAATTATACTCCAAAAATTCTTCTATGTATTCTTCTGCTTGTTTTTTATACTCCAAATTAGGATATACTAGTTTAAATTTAAATTTTTCTCCTGACATTAAAATATAATATACATGTACAATTTTATTATTAAATTTTACTTTTCTATCTAATACACCACCATTTTTTAATATAACTTTTTCTGACGCAATATTATCACTATAACATGAAACCATAACACATGTTTTGCCTAAAGTATATAAATAATCTTTAGCCATATTTAAAATTTTTGTAGCATATCCTTTTTTTCTTTCTGATGGTCTTACACTATATCCGACATTTCCCCCATATCTTCTTGTAATTTCATTTTTTAACTCAAGTCTTATATCTACAATTCCTATAATTCTATCATCTGTTTTTCTAACCACAAAAAAAGTATGAGATAGCACTCCATTACTTTTTAATGTTTCTTTATTCCAATTACTATTTACTCTATCTATCCATTTTTCATAATTTAACTCATCAAGTAGTGCAGCTCCATCAATTACTTTCTCACCATATTTAAAATGCTCTTCTCTATATTCAAGACCTTTTTCTCTTAAATCAATTGTGGGCCTTACAAATATAATTTCCTCCATTAAAATCACCAAATATATTTTATCATAAACAGATATAAAAAAATAGCTAAAAAGCTTACTTTTTAACTATTCTTCATTTATTATTTTGTCTGCTTCCTCTTGCGTTACATATCCACATTCTATCATTTTATTTATAACTTGTTTTTGTCTTTGCTTTGCAAGATCTGGATTTACATTTGGTGCATATACACTTGGAGCATTAGGTATTCCAGCAAGCATTATACACTCTCCATCTGTAAGCTCACTTGGAATCTTGTTAAAATATCCAAGAGATGCTTCCTTTACAGTATCATATCCATTTCCAAAATAACTTGTATTTATATATAATTCTAAAATTTCATCTTTTTCACATTCTTTTTCAAATTCAAACGACATGAATACTTCTGCAACTTTTCTTTCTAATTTCTTTTCTTGAGTAAAATAAATATTTTTACAAAGTTGTTGAGTAATAGTACTACCGCCTTCAACAAAACTCATTGCTTTTATATCATTTATAACTGCTCGTCCAATAGAAATTAAATCTATACCATTATGCAAATAAAATCTACGATCCTCAACAGCTATTACCGCATTTATATACATTTGAGGTAGCTCGGATAATTTTGTATAATTTTCTTTAGATTTAATTTCTTCTATTTTTTCTTGTAATGGTACTTCCTCTATCGCCTCTTTATACATTTGATATCCATTTTTTACAAATGGATATGCTATACATCCAACCACAATTAATAAAAGAAATAATATCACAAAAAACTTTCTCATATTATAACTCCTTTTCTTTATATATTATATAACGAATTTAGATATTTTTCGATAACAAAATGCTTACTTTTTTTGTAAAAATATGTTACTTTTTCCATATCATTTCATATTCTATTTCTTTTGTTTGACTATCAACTGACTTACTTTGTATTTGAAAACTTTGCTTTTTATAAAAATTTATTGCTCTTTCATTTTTCTTATATACACTAAGAGTCAATGTATCATATTTTTTCTTACAATAATCTATTAACTTTTTTCCTATTCCTTTTGATCTACTATCTTTGCTCACAAATATACCTTGTATAAATCTATTATCTATTCCTATAAATCCGTATATCTTTTTATTTTTTTCATAAACAAAAATATTACTTTTTTTTATTTCTTCTTTCACATGTTCATAATTACTAATAAAATAATTTTTATTTATAAAATTATGTACTTCTAAGTTAGCATCAAACCATATTTTCATAACATCATCTAAGTCTTCTAAATTAAATAATCTAATCATAAAAATTCTCCCACTTTCATTTTACCATATAAATTAAAAATAAGATAGCATAATAGCTATCTTATTTTACATCAAATACAAATATATTTTCATCTATTTTAAAGCCACATTTTTCTATTTGTGTTTTTGAAATAATTTCTCCACCCATATGTTTATAAAACTCTTCTGATGGATTATTTACTAAACATTTTACAATAAATTTTTCAAATCCTTGCTCTTTAAAATATTTAATTGCTATATCAAAAAAACTTCTCCCTATTCCATTTCCCTTAAATCCTTCCAAATTATATATTGCATATATCTCTCCATAATCTTTATACTCTTCTTCTCTAGATTTTCCAAAGCTGCAAAATCCAACAATAGTGTTTTCTTCTAGTGCAACATAGTAATTTGTTCCATTTTCAATTCTTTTTTTAATCGAATCAGAATTTTTCTTAATTTCTCTTATTCGTAAATCAATCAATTCATCTGGTAAAAGTCCTGTATACTGAGTTTTCCATGTATAAACGTTGACTATTGTTATACCTAACGCATCTATAGGTAATGCTTTTCTAATTTGCATAATTTTCCTCCTTAATTTTTAATTTCTATAATTTTATTTGCAATTTTTTCTACAAACATCTCATCATGCTCAACAAATATAATAGTTGGACTATATTTTAAAAGCATACTTTCTATTTGTTCTCTTGAAATAACATCTATATAATTTAATGGCTCATCCCATATATATAAATCTGCAGATTTACTTATACTACCAGCAATTAACACTTTCTTTTTTTGCCCATCACTCATTTTAGAAATATCTGTATTAAAGTCATCTTTTCCTACACCAAGCTTATTTAACATTGCTTTAAAAATAGACTCATCAATTTCATTTTCATTACAATAATCTTTTAAATTTCCTTTTAAATTATCTGTATTTTGACTAATATATGATATCTTCATACCATTAGCAATATTAATTTTCCCAATATAATCTATATCCTCACCAATAATTAATTTTAATAAACTAGATTTTCCACTTCCATTTTTCCCCACCAAAGCTACTCTATCACCAACACAAATAGTAAAATCTAACTTATTAAATATTATATTTTTTCCATATTTTATTTGTAAATCTTTTGCTATTATAAGTTCTTTTTTTCTAAATTTAAGTGGTTTCATAATTAAAGGTTCTTCTTTTTCAATCTCCTTTAGCAGTTCTCTTTTTTCCTCAATTTGCTGTTCTTTTCGTTTTTCTATATTCTTAGAAGTTTGCATCATTTTAGCTGCTCTATGACCTACATATCCTTTATCTATCTTTGATCCAGAGTTAGTAGAATTAATTTTAGATTTTTCAACTGCAAAAGACCAATTTTCAGTCTGTTTTTGAGATACTTCTAATCTTTTTATATCTTTAGTCAATTTTTCATTCTTATTTATTTCAAAATTATCCATTCTCTGCTTATTTTCCTTCCAAGAAGAATAATTTCCGGCTTGAATTTGTATACTGTTATTATTTATACTAATAATATGATCAACCACATTATCTAACAAATTTCTATCATGTGATACAATAATAAAACTAGATTTAGACTTTAGATATTTCTCAACTTCAAGTTTAGAATCATAATCAAGATGATTTGTTGGTTCGTCAATTAATAAAAAATTATTTTCTCTTAGAAAAAGACTTACAAGTAAAACTTTAACTTTTTCTCCTCCACTTAAATATTTATATACACAATACATAATGCTTGAATCTAAATTTATTAAATTAAACTCTTTTTTTATTTTCCATTCTTCTATATTAGGTACTATTGAATTTATTACATCAATTACATACATTTCTTCATCATTTACATCAAACGGAAAATAATCACATTCCACATTTTTATTTATTATACCTGAATACTTTAAAGCACCAGAAAGCAACTTTAAAAATGTTGTCTTTCCTTTACCATTTTTTCCTATGAGTCCTAATTTCCAATTAGTATCAATATTAAATGATACATTTTCAAATACATTATTATAACTACCATCATAAGAAAAAGTTAAATTTTTAACCTCTATTAATGACATTTTTCCTCCTTCTACTCAAAAGACAATATAAACATTGCAATCATTACTATCCCAATTATTCCATACTGAATTTTAGATAATTTTTCTTTTAAAAATATTCTAGAAAGTATTACTGATACAACACTATATGTAGCAATTATTGGTGCTGCAATAGCAGGAGACTCAGAAAGAGCAAATACGTATGTTATCTGTCCTAATGCTTCACCAAAAGATTGAAAACAAAACCACTTGTTACTAAAAACATTATATACTCTTTTAGATTTTATACTTACATAAATCCATGCAAGTAGTCCTACTACAAAAAATGTTAAAAAGTAACAAACTGTTACCTCATTTTCACTCATTATACTACTATTTAAATACATTGCATCTAAAAATGAGCCAAGCCCATCTAAAACACAATATAGTAATGGAAAACTCAAAGCAATTAAACTTTTTGTATATTTTTTGTCACTTGCCTTTTGAGATTCTTTATCCACAAATGTATATCCTAAAAATATTATTCCTAATACAATAGCAACAACTGCTAAAACTTGTAATGGAGATAACACTTGATTTAAAAATATAACACATAAAATAGATGTAACTCCACAAGAAGCATTTGATACAGGAGATGATATTGAAAGCATTATATATCTAAGTCCTACATATCCAAAAATCATTGAAATAATATAACATAAAGATATTGGCGCATAAGATAATATATTTTTTAAAGAAACATCTGTATTTAAAAATACTATATATATCAATGCAAGTAATCCCATTGCCATACCAACAGTTGCTGTTATTTTAAAATGACTTAATTTATCTTCTTTATCTTTAGAACCTATTTTTCCAAATAGTTCTGTTAATGCCCATGCTAATACAGTAAATAGGCAAAAAAATGTCCACATAAAACAATTCCTCCTTTTTTGCTATTTCATTATAACATTATTGTTAAATTTTAGCAAATAAAGAAAATATAATTTACAATCTATATTTTTTATGTTAGAATAAAGTTCCAATATTATTTAAAAGGAAGTGATACTAATGATACCTTCTAAAAAATTAAGGCGATTAATATCCAAAAAAAATAAGATACAATTAGAAGATTTCTCTTGGGAAAAAGAATTAGAGAAAAAAGTTTTTAAGATATTGTTTGAAGACATGACATTAAAAGATATCTTTGAAAATGGTTATAACATTGGAAATTGCCTACTAACTTCTTATTATATTTTTCCCATATTTAATAATGCTTCTATTTGTTCAGGAAAAGTAGCAATACTTAAAGGAACTAAAAATTCAATTAATGGTGATCATGTTTGGATTGAAACTGATGAATATATAATTGATACAACTTTAATGATAAAAATTCCATTAAATTTTATATATTCAAAATATTATAAAAAAGAATATACTATTTCTCCAACATTTTCATCTGCTGATTTAAATTATGATACAGAAATATATGAAAAAACAACTAATCCATTTAAATATTATTTTGATCTTTTCAATATAGATAAAAAACCTTAAAGAAAATTCTTTAAGGCTTTTTTACATTATTCTGTTCTCTTGTAGCTTGTACTACATTTTGAAGTAAGGATAAAACTGTTGTTATTCCAACTCCACCAGGAACAGGTGTTATTTTACTACATACAGGTAATACATTTTCAGTATCTACATCTCCAATAATTTTGCCATTAATCCTATTTATTCCAACATCTACCACTATTGCACCCTCTTTAACCATATCTTGTGTAATCATATGTGGTCGTCCTACTGCAACAACTAATATATCTGCTTGACGTGTGAAATTTGCAATATCTTTTGTTTTAGAATGACATATTGTAACTGTAGCTCCTCTTTTTAGCAATATTTGCGATATTGGTTTTCCAACTATTCTACTTCTGCCAACAATTACTGCATGTTTTCCTTCATATTCTGTATTTATATCGTCTAATATAGTCATTATTCCTTTAGGAGTACATGGAACAAATGTCTCATGCTCACCTATAAAGAGTTTTCCAAGTGTCAATGGATGAAATCCATCAACATCTTTTTTGTCTGATATTGAGTCTAATATCTTGTCCATATCTAAATGCTTAAACAAAGGCAGTTGTACAAGTATTCCATGTACACTGCTATCATTATTTAATTCATTTATTATATTTACTACATCATTTGTTGTTATAGTATCATCTAAAATATATTCTTGTTGTAAAACTCCAAGTTCTTCACACATTTTCCTTTTTTTTCCAACATATATCTTAGATGCCTCATCTTCACTTGCTAAAATCACTGCAAGTTTTGGTGTAACATTATTTTCTTTTAGAAACTCAACTTCTTTTTTTAATTCTTCTTTTTTTCTTTTTACAATTTCTTTTACATTTATTTTTTCTCCCATATATCTTCCTCTCCTAAAATGTCATATATAATGTCTTTAATATACATTGCTGCTGAATATGGACTATCTTTTGATGGAATAGTAAGATACCAACAAAGATTAACTTTTCTTTGTGACGCATATTCAAAATCTACACCTCCTGGTTTAGATGCTAAATCTATAACACATACATTACTTTTTAATAATTCAATTCTTCTTTTATCTAATATCATATGAGGTATAGTATTAAAAATAATATCCATATCAGGTAAAAATGTATCTAAATTACTCAAATCTATATCATTATATCCCATACTTTTAATTAATGCAATATCCTTTTTCTTTCTTGCTTCACAATATATTTTAGCACCAAATCCACTTAAATTATTTGCTAATATCTTGCCTATTCTACCATACCCTAGTATTAATATATTAGAATTATTAAGTGTAAAGTCTGTCATTTCTATTGCTTTTTTTATGGCACCTTCACTTGTTGCAATAGCATTCATTATGCTAAATTCTTCAAAATCCATCAAATCATAAAAGCAAATATTTTTTTCTTTCATTTTTTTGCGACTTTCTTCATTTATTGAGCCACTTATTAAAATTTTATTACTTTTGGATAACATATCAATTAAATCAACTATTTTTAATCGTTCACCACTTATGTATACGCCATCTTTAGTAAAAGGAATAGAAGTTACAATACAATCTGCCTCATCAATATTTGTACTACAACTATTTAATATGTTTCTAAGATTTAAACTTCTCTTATCTTCTCCTAATACACAAATTTTCATAACATCACCATTACATTTTATGATGCTATTATTTTTATATAACTAAAAATTCAATTTTATATTAAACTTTCTATTTTTTTAGATAAATTTATAATTTTAATTATATTCAATATATATAGATTTACACACTCATTAATTTTTCTACTTCCTTTTTTGACATATGTGTTATTTTTAGTATAACCTCAAATGATATATTATTTTTTATCATTTCTTTTATACCATCATTTTTACCATCTATGTAGCCACTGTCCATTATTGCCATTTCGTCTCTTATTGTTCTTTCTCTTATTTCCGCTAGTCTTCTTTCTTCTTCATTTTGATTTATCTCATCTAGTTTTTCTTTTGCTTTTTTTATATACTCATTTTTCATTTCTTCTCCCTCCATTTCTTCTGGATTTTTTATAAATTTACACCAGTTTAATAATTCTTCATTGTCTGTTTCTTTTATATCTTTTAGCTTTTCTAATTCTATTATAACTATGTATAATTTATCTGTAAAGCTTTGTTTTGTATAGTTTTCTTCCATTATTTTCCATCTTGTATAAAACTTATCTATTTGTGTTAGATTACTTATTTTAAAATCTGCTATTAGTATACATATTACTTTTTTAGGCTCTTTCATATCCACACCCTTGTCTTATTGTTTTATTATACATTTTTGACCAATAAAATAATATTCTTTCTGCTATATGTTCACTTTTTACTACTTGCATTTCTATATCAATATTATTTGTCTTATTATATCTTCACTTCCAATACTTCCAAATATTTTCTTAAATATATAATCATTTGTTGGCTTTAATTTTTATTCATATGATACCTCCCTTAGTTAAAGCAAAGTTATTATACTCTTTTGATTTTTAAATAGCAAACTTTTTCATCTTGTTTTTTTAGTCGAATTAAAAAAAAGGTACCTAATTTTAGGTGCCATAATGTTATCAATTAAAAATTTATAGTTATTGACTGTGAAATAGTATATAAAAAGTTCTCCACGTGAATTAAAATACACTTAGTGAACTTTTATACTTATTTATTATTATTTTCTTTAAATATCTTTGATACATTTCATCCATGCTAAATTATTTATTTTTTTTAATTCGTCTTCATTTAAATAGTTTTTTACTATACTAACATCATATTTATATATCATTCCGTCTGGAGCTTCTTTCTATATATTTATTCCAAATGTTATTAATTGTTTTTCTCTATTTCTTTAACTTCTATATTCATAATTTCTAAATAATCTTTCTCAGCTCTAGTTAAATGTGTTTGCATATATTTATCATATTCCTCATGTGCCTTCTTTAAAGCTTCTTCATGAGAAATAGTACCTTTTGTATGTAATATATCATTGTGTGTCATTTTTAAAAAGCTATCTAATTCATGAATCCAATCTTGCATAGTCATTGTTTTTCTTTTTAATGCGTTTATTTCAGCAATATCAAGATATGCAGATACTAATCGATTTAAAATCTGTAATTCTTCGTAGCTTAAATAGTTTTTAGCAATTTCCGTTTCTTTTCTAGTAGGCATATCACCTTTAAAATTTGTAAGTCCGATATTATCTTTTTTACTATCAACTCTATTATATACTATTTCAGCAGCAGTATTATTTGAAACGGCATAATGCATTTTATTTTGAATTGTCTTAAAAAAATTAATAGTAATTTCTTTTTTTGGATTATAATCAACTGATGTTGCATATATATCTAATATTTTTCTCCAGAAAACTTTTTCACTTGATCTTATATCTCTTATTTTATCAAGAAGTTCATCAAAATAAGGATCATTACCATTATTTTTAAATCTTTCTACATTCAGATTATACCCTTTTATTAAATATTCTTTTAATTTTTCATTTGCCCAAATTCTAAATTTTGTACCTTCTTTAGATTTAACACGAAAACCGATAGCGATTATCATATCTAAATTATAATAATTTTTTGGTTTAGTAGAAAATTCGGAATTTCCGAATTTTCTCATAGTGTTTTCTTCCAACAATTCATGCTCCGAATAAATATTTTTTATATGTTCATTAATTGTAGATTTCGCTTTATTATACAAATTACTTATTTGATCTTGAGTAAGCCAAATGTTTTCATCTTCTAAAATAACTTCAACTTTAATATTATCATCTGATTCATATATCAAAATTTTATTTTCTATTACACTATTATTCTCCAATTTAATCACCTTCCTAAAATTATAATGGAAATAACAATAGCAAAATCACTATTCTCTTTTCCATCACACAACTTAATATTAATATGCTTATTACTAATAATTGATATAATCATATCTAAGTTATAATATTTTGTTTTATAATTTTCACTATCTGATACAGTATATTCTAAAATGGAACACACTGATTTTTCATCTAATTCTTCTTCAGTAAAAATATTAGAGATATGCTTATATATTGCTGGTCTTTGTACATCAAACAATTCTGCTATTGCATTTACATTTAACCATACATCTTCATTCTGTAATACAACTTCTATTTTTGTGGTTCCTTTCTCAGCAATATAAAAAGCAATGTTATTTTTTATTTCCAATTAATTTGTTATTCATAATAAACCAACTCCATTTCTTGTTTGTTATATATTATCAAACGCTTGTTCTTTTGTCAATTAATTTATTATATTTTTTTAATAATTTTTATTAATACACTAAATGAACTTTTACTTTAAGAATGGTGAATATAAACACTTCAAGATAATCAAATTATTATTTTAAAAATATTGAATAAAATTAAAAATAAAAGTTTTTATATTATAGAAGAATTAAAAGATTCTTATAAAAAATGATAAAATTATAGAAGCACTATTTAAATCTGATTATATTACAGATTACAGTCAATAGCTAAAATTGTAATCCATATCTTTAGCTATTGACGTCATAAAGGTACCTAAAATTAGGTACCTATATACTTTCTATAAAATAATACATTGCCTTCTCAACATTACTTTTTAGATTTTTTTCTTTATTGTTTATTATTTTTTGTTTTACAATATTTAAAAATTTATTAAAATCATATATTTTATTAATATTAATATTTTCTTTTTTTGCAACATATTCTACAATACTTATTATTTGTCTTTTTAATATTTTACTACTTTTTTGTGATGCATATTTACTCATTTTTAATATTGCTTTTTCTTTTGCAACATCAATAATATTTTGGCCTGCTTTATACTTTATTCCAAGCATATTCACTAAATTTAAACTAATATTTGGATTTAAATTTTCCAATAATTTAGCTATATCTTTTTCAGAAATTTTATTAAATGTATAATAATATCCATCTAATTTATCTAATTGCTTAATTGTATCAAAGTAGCCATACTCAAGTAATCTATTTAAATTATTAGTTTCAAAATTTAAAATATACGGTAATTCTACACTAGGTGCAAACATTTTTAAACAAAGGTCTTTATTTTTAATTAATGTAGAATAATTTCTTATTTTATTTTTAGTAAAAAGCCTTAAAGCTATAATATTTTTATATCCAGCATTATATAGCATCTCTACAGAACAATTATCAAAAGCTCCTCCATCTAAAAAAATCTTTTTATCTATTTTTGCTCTTTTAAATACTGGCAAATTAGACGAAGCAAGTAAATAATCCACTAATTGTCCCTTAGGAATATCCTCTATAAAAACTTCTTGTGGCTTCATATCACTTATACAAAATGTAACAAGTCCAAATCTTACATTACTATTTCTTATTTTTTCTTCATCTAAATACTGATTTAGTAATTTTCTCATTAAAGCTGTGTCAATTCCTCTATCTTTTAAAGCTTTATTTATATTATTTCTTAACTCTTTTACAACAGAAAAGTCTATCTGCTTATCCATTACCTTTTGTACAAACTCATCTTCAATATTCATAATATCACTAAAAGATAATGTCTGCCATAACCTTTCTATAGTCTCTACACCATCCTGACATAAAAACGCTGCATTTATAGCTCCAATAGAAGTACCAACTATAACATTAAACTTATATCCTCTTTCATATAAAGCTTTTATTGCTCCAATTTGGTAAGCTCCCTTTGCTCCACCACCTTCTAATACTAAAGCATATTCCTTCATAAAAAAATCCCCCTAAAACATTGTAGAAAAAGCTGTAAGTATAGACTCAAAAACTTTTTTTAAAAATGGTCTTTTAATCCAATCTTTAAGTTCTACTTCAATGCAACAATTAGATATCATATTGATAAAATCTTGCTTTACATCCATTTCAGTACCAGTTTTATATATCATACTTATACACTCATAATCCAAATTCATACTTCTATAATCCATATTTGCACTTCCGACAACAGCAATTTTATCATCTGAAACAAAAGTTTTAGAATGAATAAAACCAGGTTTATACTCATATACTTTTATTCCTGCAGAAAGTAAAACTTCATAATATGATCTGGTTGCCATTTGTACTACTTTTTTATCTGGTATATGTGGTAGTATTACTCTTACATCTACACCACTTCTTGAAGCATTAAGAAGTGAAGTAAGCATAGGTTCAGAAATAGCAAAATATGGTGTAGTTATATAAACATAATTAGACGCAGTATTTATAATTTGCATATATATAGTTTCTATTGGATTTTTTCTATTATTAGGTCCATCAGAAAGTGCAACAACTATACCATTTTGTTTATCTTCTTCTATATTTTGAATACTGATATTTTTATATTTATCATAGTCTATTTTTCCTTTTTTAGTTATAAAATCTAAATCCCTTAAAAACATAAGTGTAAAATTCCATGATACTTCGCCTTCAAATCTTATGCCAACATCTTTCCAATGTCCAAATCTTTCTTTAATATTAGCATATTCATCTGCTAAATTTATACCACCAGTATATGATATATTGCCATCTATTGCTATTATTTTTCTATGCAATCTATTATTTAAATATGAATTTATAAGTACTGATAATGGATTAAATACACGTACTTCAACACCTGCATTTATTAAATCTTCTCTCATTTTCTTTTTAAATTTTCCTAAACATCCAAAAGAGTCATAAATGATTTTTACTTCAACGCCTTCTTTTACTTTTTGTTTTAATATACTAAACACTTCATCTGATAATTTTCCTTTATCAATAATAAAAAATTCCATAAAGATATATTTTTTTGCAGATTTTATATCTTTTATTAAATCTTCAAATAACTTTTCTCCTACATCATAATATTTACTTGAAACATTTCCACAAACAGGATAAGAAGTTATATTTTGAATATATTGTAACATATTATATACAAGTTTATCATTGCTTTTTATTTTTGCATCTATTTCAAACGAACCATCAAATAAATAATTTGTATTATTCTCTATTTCTTTTATTTCAATTTGCTTTTTTCTTCTTATTCTATTATTTCCCCAAAAAGCATAAACACAAATTCCAAGAACTGGAACAAACATTATAAATAAAATCCATGGTATTTTATATTGTGATGTATCATGTCTACAAAGTAAATATATAATAGCTATAATTCTTATTAAATTATATACAAAAGATTTATATTCATATGCAAGACCTGTAGCTGTATATAAAGCAAAAAACACTGCAATTTGTATACCTAAAGCTAAAATAACAAAAGCTGATTTTAGCACAACTCTTTTTATTAAATTTTCAGATTTTCTTACTTCTCTTTTTAGTTTTCTTGATTCTTTATCCATCAAAATCACCTAACCTATATTATTTAGTATATCCATATTTTTTATAAAATTCATCTCTAAATTCAACTAATCTTTCCTCTTTTATAGCTTCTCTTACATCTTCCATAAGTTTTACTAGAAATCTTAAATTATGTATAGACAAAAGCCTTGCTCCAAGGATTTCTTTTGTTTTAAATAAATGATGTAAATATGCTCTAGTATAATTTTTACATGCATAACAATCACATTCATCATCTAAAGTGGTAAAATCTTCCTTATGACATGCATTGAGTAAATTTACTTGTCCATGATGAGTTAAAGCACTACCGTTTCTTGCCATTCTTGTAGGAAGAACACAATCACACATATCTATACCAGCAAATACTGCCTCTATTAAATAATCTGGTGTACCAACACCCATTAAATACCTTGGTTTATTTTCAGGAAGTTTTGGTGCAGTATATCTTAAAATATCTAAGAAATCTTCTTTAGGCTCTCCAACACTAATTCCACCAATTGCATAGCCAGGAAAATCTAATTTTATAAGATCTTGTGTACTTTTATCTCTTAAATCTTTAAAAAATCCACCTTGAACAATTCCAAATAAAGCTTGTTTATCTGTTGTTGTATGATAATCTTTACATCTTTTTGCCCAACGTGTAGTCCTCTCCATTGAATTTTTAACATACGTATATGATGCTCCATACGGTGCACATTCGTCAAACGCCATCATTATATCTGATCCTAAAGCTTCTTGAATTTCCATTGACTTTTCTGGAGATATAAATTGTTTAGATCCATCTATATGTGATCTAAATTCTACTCCCTCTTCTGTTATTTTTCTTAAATCCCCTAAACTAAATACTTGAAATCCACCACTATCTGTTAATATATTTCTATCCCAGTTCATAAATTTATGAAGTCCACCTGCTTTTTTTATAAGTTCATGTCCTGGTCTTAAAAATAAATGATAAGTGTTTGAAAGTATTATATAACTATTTACCATTTCTTTTAATTCATCTGGTGTCATTGCTTTTACTGTTGCTTGTGTACCAACAGGCATAAATACTGGTGTCTCTACATCTCCATGAGGCAGATGCAAAACTCCAAGTCTTGCACCTGTTCTTTTATCAATCTTTTTTATTTCAAAATTTAATGCTTCTTTTTTTTCCATTTTTTAATCCTTTCTTTTACATAATAGACAATACTTTATCTATTGTTATAAATAAAGTTGTACATAAAACTATTGTCACTAAAAATGTATAATCTTTAAATACATACATATTTTCCATAAGATTAAGTTTTATTTTTCTATAATCCATTTTCTCTTTAAACTTTTGAATACTTTCTTTATCTTTGAGTTCCATAAATTTATTGTATGCCATATATATCAATAAACAAAAACCTACAGCATTTAGTAGTATATTAAAATATGTAAATATTTGCATAAATATCATATGATCATAAAATAATGCTTCAATTATTGCAAATCCGTTATTAATAAAATGAAGTACCATAGTAGGATATAACTTATTAGTTTTAACTCTTATTATTCCAAATAAAATTCCCACTAAAAATGCAAATATAAACTGTGATACGTTCATATGAATAGTTGCAAAAATTAAACTTGATACAACTACAGCAAATATCGCTCCTTTTCTTTTAGTTACACCAATAATTCCCTTTCTTACAAATAGTTCTTCAAAAATTGCTGGAAGAATTGCTACTTGTAAAAAGATTAATATTGTAGATAACACTCCAGAATAATTAAATACTCCTAAAGTCTCCGTTACATCTACTCCTACTCCCATTTTTTCTATTGCAAATGAACATATCATTTGTATAATACTTATTATAGGAATTCCAACAATTATATATTTTATACACTGGATTATACTTTCTTTATTAATCTTTCTATCTGCCTCATCTGCATTTTTCCTCTCTTCTTTTGGAATATAAGATTTTAAAAGAAGATATGGTAAATAAATTGATATTACAAATATAAAGCAAGATAAAATTAAATATATATTTGACTGTGATATAAATGTAATACTATTACTTATTCCTTCTAAAAATACACTTACTATTATTCCACCTAAAACTTGAAAAATTATTAAAAGTATAACAGCAAAGCCAATAACAAGTCCTATTTTAGAACTATTTTTTCTTTCAATCATTCTCTCTTGATATTCACGTGTAGATAGTATTTTCTCTATTCCTTCTATCTTTTTATTTTTCTTAGGTGAAAAATCTAATATTGCATTTTTAAATGGTTTTTGTGCAAGTATAAGTGATAAAGGAACAGATGCAATAAGTATTATTAGAGCTATTATTATTTGTAACCAATTTGCTTGTCCTAATATATACATAGAAGGTATAAAATACATAGATGCCATAGGTATGACTGATATTATATATCCAACTATATTCGTATTAGAAGAAAATACAGTAACTGCCATATAAAGTATTAAATTTATAGTTATAAGTAAAAAAGTGGCGTTTCCAGCCTCTTGTACACTTGTAGTCTTAGCAGACATTATACATTGAATTACTCCTTGTAAAAAAACTGTAAGACACATAAAAACAATAGTCATTAAAAAGTATATAATAACACCTGAATTAATAAAAGTAGCTAAACTTATATTGTTTACATCACTATATCCAGAAACATTTACATTATTTAGTAATGTTGATATCATTAATGCTACTATAACATATGCAACTATAAATACAAATTGAATAATAACAGTAAAACATATGCTTAGTACTTTAGAAATTATATATTGTTTAGTAGTTATTGAAGTCAAAATATATTCTATACTTTTTGACATTTTTTCCTGTGATATAGTATTAGCTATTTTACTTAAACATAATAATAAAATAAACAAAATAAGATAATTTGATATAAAATACATACCATTTTCATTAGCTGTATTTTGTGTATTTTCTATAACGTTTATATCTATAGATACATCTTGTTTTATTTGTTCAATTTCTTGTAATGTAAGATTTTTATTTTCAGAGATCATAGTATCTTTTATACTATTTATTGTACTTTCTATTTTTGTTACATACTCATCATTAGTTCCATCTTTATATATAATCGATGCGTTTATATATTCTACATTATCAGAATGTACATCAACCAAGATAATATTTGTATCTAAGTTATCATTATTATATTGTTCAATATTTTCTGTTTTTTCAACATCTACATTTATATCATTTTCAAATGATTTAGCTATTTTATCATATGCAATATTTTCTAAATCTCTAACATAAATTGTTGTACTATTATCTATTAAAGTTTCATCTTCTTTTAAAAATAAAGATTTTATACTATTAAAATTTAGTAATACAACCGTAATAATTAGTAATAATAGATTTAAAATAACAAACCATTTATTTTTTATACTTCTTTCTATATCATTTTTTATTATAGCTACTATCTTACTATTCTTCATATTTTGTACCTACCTTATCTAAAAATATGTCATTTAAAGATACATTTAATACAGAAAATTTTGTAATTTCACTTGAATATAAAAGTCTAAACACATCATTTATTCTCTCTTTATTTGCAAGTATTACTATATACCTATTATTACCTTTTTCTTCAACTTTTCCAAATATTGCTATTTGATTTAAAACAGAAGTTGAAATTTTTCCAGTTATATCTAAAGTTTTACTTGAATATTCTTGCTTAATATCATTTAAATTACAGTTTAGTATTACTTTTCCTTTATCTATAATTAAGACATCTTCACAAAGCATTTCTACTTGACTCATAATGTGAGAAGAAAATATTATAGTCTTTCCTTTTTCCTTTAATTCTAAAATTACATTTTTAAAATACTCAACACTTACAGGATCAAGTCCTGAAAAAGGCTCATCTAAAATAATAAGGTCAGGATCATGTAATATTGAAATTATAAATTGTATTTTTTGTTTATTTCCTTTAGATAATTCTTTTATTTTCATATTTGCATACTCTACTATTGAAAATCTTTCAAGTAAATCAAACATATTCTTTTTTATTTGCTCTTCACTCATTGACTTCATTTTACCATAGTACATACATTGTTCATATACTGTATAAGAATCAATTAAAGAGCCAACTTCTGGTAAATATCCTATTTTATCTGATACTTTAGAATCTATTTTTTCACCATTATATAAAACTTCACCTTCATCTGGTTCTAAAATATTAAGTATCATTCTAAAAGTAGTAGATTTTCCAGCTCCATTTTTTCCTAAAACTCCTAATATCTTTCCATTTTCTACTGAAAATGAAACGTTATCTACCACTTTTTTTATTCCAAAAAATTTCGTTAAATTTTTTACTTCTAACATACTTATTCCTTTCTATAATATAAGCATACAATCTCCAAAGCTAAAGAATCTATATTTTTCTTCAACTGCTATCTTATATGCTTTCATTATTTTATCTTTTGTTGCAAGTGCTGAAACAAGCATAATTAAAGTTGATTCTGGTAAATGAAAATTAGTAAGTAATCCATCAATCATTTTAAATTTATATCCTGGATATATAAAAATACTTGTTTCTTCTGCACGTGGATGAATTATTCCATCATCATCTGTAGCACTTTCTAAAACTCTACATGAAGTTGTACCAACAGATATAACTCTTTTCCCCTGTTTTTTAGTATTATTTACTATGTCACACGCCTCTTTAGTAATTATATAATATTCACTGTGCATTTGATGTTTAGTTACGTCATCTACTTTTACTGGTCTAAATGTTCCAAGCCCAACATGTAAAGTTACATATACTAAATTTACTCCCTTTTGTTCAAGCTTTTTTAGTACTTCCTTTGTAAAATGAAGTCCTGCTGTAGGAGCTGCTGCGCTTCCTTCATGTTTACTATAAACTGTTTGATATCTATCTGGATCATCAAGTTTTTCTGTTATATATGGTGGAAGTGGCATTGTTCCAAGTCTATCAAGTATTTCATTAAATATTCCCTCATACATAAATTTAACTACCCTTTGGCCATCCTCTAGTATATCTACTATCTTTAATTTTAATGTTTCATCAAATTCTATTATATCTCCAATCTTACATTTTTTTCCAGGCTTTACTAAAGTTTGCCATTTATCATCTTCAAGTTGTTTTAAAAGTAATATTTCTATTTTTTCTTCCTTTCCAACCCTATGTCCAAATAATCTTGCTGGTATAACTTTTGTATCGTTTAAAACTAATGTATCTCCTGGATTTATATAATCTACAATATCTTCAAAAATTTTGTGTTCTACATAATCCTTATTTCTATCTAACACCATCATTCTTGATTTTTGTCTATTTTCAAGTGGTGTCTGAGCTATAAGCTCATGTGGTAAATCATAATAAAAATCACTTGTCTTCATTTTTTTCTCCTTTTTTAAAGCGACTATATTATATCATAAAAAGTAGAAAAAAGATAGATTACGTAATCTATCTTTAAAATATCTAAATATTTTCTATTTGCCAGTCTATTGGTTCTCTTCCATTTTCTTTTAAAAATTCATTTGCCTTTTTAAAATGATTGCATCCAAAAAAACCATATCTAGCTGAAAAAGGACTAGGATGCGCTGCTGTAAGTACTAAATGCTTTGAATTTGTAATTAATGATGCTTTAGATTTTGCAAAATTTCCCCAAAGCATAAATACAACAGGATCTTCTTTTTTATTAACTTCCTCTATTATTTTATCTGTAAAAGCTTCCCATCCAATACCTCTATGAGAAGCTGGCAAATCTTTTTGAACAGTAAGAACCGAATTTAAAAGTAACACTCCTTGACGTGCCCATTTCATTAAATATCCATTATTTGGAATATAACACCCTAGCTCTTCATGAAGCTCTTTATATATGTTTTGTAGTGATGGTGGTATTTTTATTCCTGGGCATACAGAAAATGCCATTCCATGTGCTTCTCCAAGTCCATGATATGGATCTTGTCCTAAAATTACTACTTTAACATTTTCATATGGAGTATATTTTAAAGCTGCAAATATATTTTTCTTATCTGGAAATATAGTATGTTCTTCATATGCTTTATATACAAATTCATGTAATTTTTTATAATAATCTTTTTGACTTTCTTCTTCTATAATATCTTTAAAATGATTCATATTGTCCCCCTAAACTAAATTATCTAAATTTATATTAAAAAATACGTTAACGCATCTATTTATTCTTTCATATATATTTTTTAGTTTAATGTTTGAATTTCCATGACCAGGATATATTATACAATCACTATAATTTTTAAATAGCTTTACAATTGAATTTATAATGTCTCTTGAACTTCCTGATGCAAGATCTGTTCTTCCAAAAGAATTTTCAAATATAGTATCACCTGTAAATAGTATATTATTTTTTTCTATTAAATAACAGCAACTTCCTTTTGTATGTCCTGGTGTATTTATACATTTTATTTTTATACCATCAAAATCTATGTATTCTCCATCATCTAATAACATAAAACTTTCTAATTTAAACGCTTTTTGCTCTAGTCCAAATACACTTGCACAATTATCTATTTTTTTATCTAACATGTCTTTTTCATTTTTATTTACTATAACTTTTACATCATATTCTTCTAATATTTTATATATGGCAAGTATATGATCTGCATGTGCATGAGTAAGAAATACATATTTTAAATTTAAATTTTCTTTTTCTATTTTTTCTTTAAAAAATTCAAATTTATCTGCTGGATCAATTATAGCTATATCGTTATTATTATATAATATATATGAATTTGTAATGTGTCCTGTATTGCCAACTTCTATTTCATATTTTTCAAACTTCATTTACTTTATTCTCCTTACATCAAAGACACTATCTATTTTTCTTAAAGCTTTCATTACAGTCTGTAATGTATTTATATCTTTTATTGTTGCACTTAAATTTGTAATATTTTCTCTTTCTGGTGTAACTTTTGTACTAATTTGAGTTATTTCTATTTTTAATTCTTTCATTGTCTTTAAAATATCTGCAAGTACACCATCTCTATCATTTGCCTTTACTACAAGTCTTGCTGTAAATTCAGCATGAACTTGTTCTTTCCATGATACCTTTATAGTTCTTGCCTCTGTATCAAGTCCTTTTAAATTTTTGCAGTCACGTCTATGTATAGATATACCATTTGCAAAAGTAATATATCCAACAATATCATCTCCTGGTATCGGAGAACAGCATTTTGCAAATTTAACTAAGCAATTATCAATTCCTTCTACTTCAACTAAATCATTACTATTACTTTTTCTCTTTTTAGATACTACTTTAAACTTTATATCATCCTCTGTAGAAGTAATACTATCTTCATAAAGTTCAACAATTTTATTTACAACTTTTACTGGAGAAATACTGCCAAATCCAATATTTTCATAACAATCATCAAGAGTCTTACAATTAAATCTCTTTATTGCTGATTCTACAAATTCATCTTTTAATAACTCATCTCTAGAATATTTTTGCTTCCTTAATATTTTTTCGAATGCTTCTTTACCATTTTGAATGTTTATTTCTCTACCTTCTTTTTTAAGAAAGCTTGTTATTTTATTTTTAGCACTAGTAGTTTTTACATATTTTAACCAGTCTCTATTTGGTCCTTTAGCGTTTTTACTTGTAACAATTTCAACTACATCTTTATTTTCAAGCTTAGTGTTAAGTGGCACCATTCTTCCATTAATTTTTGCTCCAACCATTTGCTCTGCTACTTTTTGATGTATTGCATATGCAAAATCAATTGGTGTAGAGCCTTTTGGCATAGATTTGATTTCGCCTTTTGGAGTAAATACAAAAACTTCTTCACCAAAAATTTCCGTCTTTATTTTATCCATATTTTCTGTATTATCTGCAAGTTCTTTTTGAATTTCAAGTGTTTTTCTAAGCCATATTATTTTTTTATCTGCTTCAGATATTTTTTTACTTTTTTCTTTATATGAAAAATGTGCCGCAATACCACGTTCAGCAACATTGTGCATATCCCATGTTCTTATTTGAATTTCAAATGGTCTACCACCTTCGCCAAATACTGTAGTATGTAATGATTGATACATATTAGTTTTTGGTACTGCAATGTAATCTTTAAATCTGCCTGGCATTGGTTTATACATGTCATGTACTATTCCAAGAACACTATAACAATCTTTTATAGAATTTACAATAACACGAATTGCGATAAGATCAAATAAATCTTCTGCTTTACATGATTTAGCTTTCATTTTTTTATATATACTATAAAAATGCTTTGGTCTACCATATATTGTTGCCTCTATTCCCTGCTCTTTAAGCTTATCTGAAACCTCTTTAATTCTTGCATCAATATATGCCTCTCTTTCTTCTTTTTTCTCATCTATCTGCTCTTTTATATTATGATATTCATCTGGAAGTAATATTCTAAATGATATATCTTCAAGCTCAGATTTCACCTTAGACATACCAAGTCTATGAGCTATTGGTGCATATATTTCTAAACATTCCTTTGCAATTTGCTCTTTTATCGCATTATCTAAGCTTGACATCCTTCTCATATAAGACAAACGTTCAGCAATTTTTATTATAACTACACGTATATCTTTTGCAATTGCCATAAACATATTTCTTAATACTTCTGGATTAGTAACTATATTAATTTTATCATCTTTTTTATAATCTTCTTCTAATTTTTTTAGATTAAGTATTAAGTCTAAAGTCTCTTTTCCAGCTACAACTTCAGTTTCTTTTTCGTCAAAATCATTAAAATCTGCAATTAAATATAGTATTGCTGCATATACTGATTTATCATCAAGTCTTAAAGTCGCAACTTCGCTTGCAACTTCACTAACAAAATCTATCGCACTATCATCTAATACATTTTTATCTTTATATTTTTTCAAAGCACAATCTATAACTTTTTTTAACTCATCTTCATTATATTTTATATTTTCTTTTTCTAATACATTTTTTATTTTATTTAAATATTCCATACTTTCTCTCCTAACTAAACTGACTTTTTAAAATCTTGTATTACTAATTGTATAGTCTTTGGAGTATTATAACTATTTAGCTCTATATTTGCAACAACATCAATTTTATCTCCTATTCTTATTTCATCTCTTCTTATACCTAAAGAAAATCCTACAGCATCAATTAAACTTTTATCATCTTTTAACACTAATTTTAAATGCTTATCATCCTTAATAGTCCTTATAGCAGCAACCTTTAATCCTTTATATAAAAATATTGGAACTTGATTTGACTGTCCATAAGGTTTCAAAGCTCTAATATCTTTTATTATTTGAGCATTTAAATTTTTTCTTGATATAACAGAATCTATATTTATTATTTGATCACTAATAGTATATTTTCTATTTTTAACTACTTCTTCAAATTTCTCTATAAAAGCTTCTATATTTTTTTCATCAATACTAAGTCCTGCTGCAAGCTCATGTCCACCAAACTGTATTAATAGTTCTTTGCATTCACTCAAAGCATCATATAAAGAAAAACCACTTGGACATCTTCCTGATCCTCTTATAAAACCATGTTCCTTTGTAAGTAATATTACTGGTTTATAATACATATTAACAAGTCGTGATGCTACTATTCCTATAACACCATTATGCCAAGAACTATTATATAACACTATACTATTTTTATCTTCTAAATTTTCTTTTTTAATTATATCTAACGTTTGATTATAAATTATCGATTCTACATTTTTTCTTTCTTGATTTAGTTCATCTAGCTCCATAGCTATCTTCTCTGCTTTTTGATAATCTTTTTCAAGTAATAGCTTTACAGCAGCAGAAGCATTTCCCATTCTTCCACAAGCATTTATTCTTGGCGCCATGCCAAATGATACCATCATGCTATCTATATCTTTATAATTTACAATTTTAAGTAATTCTTTTAATCCTAAGTTTTTTGTCTTTTCCATAATTTTTAGACCATATTTAGATATAATTCTATTTTCTCCCACAAGAGGGACTATATCAGATATTGTACCAATTGAAACAATATCTAAATATTTTAAATACTCTTCTTTAGCTAAATTATATTTTTCAGCTATTGCCATCAAACATTTAAATGCCACTCCAACTCCTGCAAGCATTTTAAATTTTGAATTATCATCTTTTCTTTTAGGATTTATTATAGCGTAAGCATCTGGCAGATTTTCTGTACATTCATGATGGTCTGTAATACAAACATCAAGTCCTATCTTTTTTGCGTATTCTATCTCTTCTATAGCAGTTATACCACAATCCACTGTAATAATTAATGATACTCCTTGACTTTTTATTTCATCTAAAGCATTGTTATTTATTCCATATCCTTCGACTAACCTATCAGGTAAATAATACATAATATCAATTCCTAATTTTGTTAAGAACTTATACATTATAGTAATACTAGTTATTCCATCAACATCATAATCTCCATATATACATACTTTTTCATGTCTTTTTAATGCAACATCTATTCTATCTACTATTTTTTCCATGTCTTTTATATCATATGGATCATATAAATCATCTATTGTACCATTCAAAAACATATCTATATCTTGAAATTCTATATTTCTAGACATTAGAAGTTTTGCCATAATGTCTGATACATTATATGTCGACTTTATCTTTTCTATTTTTTCTTCGTCATATTTTTTTAAGCACCAAGTCTTTTGCATATTTACCTCCCTTTAAAAATATAAACTATCAATATTTATATTTTACTACAAATATATACAAATTGGAAGATGAAAAGCATGAAAAAAAGATATACCCCAAATGTAGGTATACCCTTTAATCTATTATCTTGAAACTTTTATTAATATTGCAACCACTTTTGATGCATCTGAAGGCTTAGATAAATCATCATTTCTAAACTTAAGTTGTATAGTTACATCTTCTATTTGGTAAATATTAGTTAATGTAGATTCATCATCCGAATAATATTGTTTTGCTGGACTTCCAAGTAATTCTTCTACTTTGAAATATTGTGTTCCTATTTCTATTCCTTTATATATCTTTATATTTCCACCCCTATTAATATCTGTAGATATAGCTGTTATATATCCATTTCCAATTTCATTTACACTTGCTTTTGCATTATATACATAAGCACTATATTTTGAAACTTGCATCTCATATAAAGATACTATAGTAAAGTAATTTGCAGCTATTTTTTGTGATGAGTATTTTGAGTCTATTGTTAAACCTTCTATATTACTTACTTTAATAGGTAGTGTATATTCTTTATCATTAATTGTAACTGTATTTAAATCATCTTTTTGTATTTCATCTATTTTATCCATAAATTCAAAACTTTCAAATACTTTTTCTTCATCCGAATAACTATATTCATCAGGATTTGCTTTATACGTTAAAGAATAAACCATCTCATCTTGTATAGTTAAAATTCTTACTGCAGTCATTCCGTTTTCTGTGTATGAAAATTTAACCGCAAGTTGTCCACCAAATAAAGCATAGCTTACACTAATATCTGATACCTTTTCTGGAACTATAGTTTGTTGAACTATCTTTCCATTTTCCTCAACTTCAACAATTCTAGTTTCAGCTTCTATAAGCTCTTGCGTTAATGCATCTTTTTGCTTTTGAATATGATCAATGTCTGGTTGTGAAACATCTATTTTTCCAACTCTTAAAACTATAGTAGTAGATTTTGATGGATCTTTAATAGTTGAAATATATGTTCCATCCTCACTTTCTTCATCTACTGGAGTAGACATTGCACTTAAATATCCAAATCTTACTCCAAGCTCATCATTTCTATATTCTTTTAATCCATTTGCAAGAGGTGTCATTTCATCTCCAACAGAATCCTCATCTACAAAAACTTCACCTTCTGTATAATCTTCATATAATTGAACCTCTACAGGAGGTTGATTATTTTTTTGAATTAACCATATTGTAAGAAATGTTCCTACACCTATAACTATAAGTATTGCAAATACTATTAAAACTATAGCTATTTTAGAAATTCCTTTTTTATTTTCCATATATTCCCTCCATATTTACATATATTATAGTATATCATAAATATATGAAAATAAAAATAATTTTATATATTTTTAATATTTTTTAAACATTAGATAAATATTTATTTAATTTATCTACTGCTATTTTCCTTGCACTATATTTTTCTTTTTCTTCAAAACTCATTTGTGCTAAAGTTTTTTTCTCCTCTTCTATGTAAAATATTGGATCAAATCCAAAGCCATTTTCTCCTATAGATTCATATGCTACTTTGCCTTCAATCTCACCTGAAAAAGTAGTTAATTTTCCATTTTCTTCTATTAGAGCTATAACTGTTTGCCAAACTACTTTTCTATTATTATTATCTTTCATTTTTTCTAAAATAAAACTATTTCTTTGCGCATCTGTTACATCTTTTTTTAATTCTTCCATAGCAGCTCTTTTAGTCTTAACTCCTGGATAGCCATTAAGCGCATCTATGCAAATACCAGAATCTTCTGCTATAATATATGAATTTTCAACATATTTTTTTATTGAATTTGCTTTTATTATAGCATTCTCCTCAAAAGTATTTCCATTTTCTTCCACATCTAAGTCAATTATTCCTGCTTCGTTTTGTGAAACTATCTCATATCCTTTTATATACTTTTTTAGTTCGTTTATTTTTCCAATATTATTAGTAGCCATTATTATTCTTTTCATTTTTTTATCTCCTTTTTACATATAAAAGGTAAGATTATTCATCTTACCTAAATTTTATTTAACTTTTCATCAAGTATTCTTGCCATATGAATACCAGAACAAGATGCCATCATAAGTCCTCTTGTCATACCTCCACCATCTCCTATAGAATAAAGATTTTTTACACTAGTCTCAAAATCATTAGTTATTCTTACTTTATTACTATAAAATTTAATTTCTGGTCCATACAAAAGGTTATCAGGCGCACCAAAGCCTTCTATGATTTTATCCATAGATTGTATAAATTCAATTATATTTGTCATAGTTCTATAGCCAATAGCAAAAGTCAAATCTCCAGCTTCCACATTTTTTAGAGTTGGGACAACTGTGTTTCTTTCTAATTCTTCTTTCCAAGTTCTCTTTCCTCTATATATATCTCCAAGACGTTGAACTACTATTTTTCCCGCACCAAGTTCATTTAAATTCTTAGCTATATTTCTACCATAGTCTATAGGTTTATTAAATGGATAATTAAAGTTATGAGATACAAGTATTGCGAGATTGGTATTAGTACTTTTTCTTTCTTTGTATGAATGACCATTAACAAGTGTTATATTTTCATCATATACCTCTGTTGAGACAAATCCACTTGGATTTTGACAAAATGTTCTTACTTTATCTTTATATTTACCTACACGTCCAATAAATTTTCCCTCATACATATACTTATTAATATCTTGCATAACTTTATCTGGAAGCTCATATCTTATACCTATGTCTACTGTTCCTGCATCAGTTTGGATAGCATATTTATCACACATATCAACAAGCCAATTAGCACCCTTTCTGCCAACAGCTAAAACAACACACGAAGAATATATTTCTTTAGAATTACCATTATTTAAAATGTAATCCTGTGAAGACTCTATTCTTACTCCCTTTACTACATTATCTTCTACGATTAAATCTTTTACTACTGTATCAAACATAATATCTATACCATTATCTAACAAGTAATCTTGTAGCTTATGATATAGTATATGACTTTTTTCAGTTCCTAAATGCCTTATAGGAATATCTATCAAAGTAATATTTTCTTTTTTTGCTTTCTCATATATCTTTTTTACTTCTTCTTTATAACCCGTACCTTCTAATTTTTTATCGGCACCAAACTGTAAATAGACTTTATCTGCATAATCTATAAGCTCTTTTGTTTTGTCCACTCCTATATATTCATGTAATATTCCACCAATATGAATATCATCATCATCTTTGTTGTACAATGAAAGTTTTCCATCAGAAAAAGCACCTGCTCCAGAAAAGCCACAAGTAATATTACACATTGGTTTGCAATGAATACATTTTCCCGTTTTTTCAATAGGACAATATCTGTTTTCTACTCTCTTGCCTTGTTCTACTAATAATACTTTCTTATTGCTACCTTTAGCAATAAATTCGTAAGCTAGAAAAATTGCACTAGGTCCTGCACCTACTACTATCACGTCATAATATTTATTCATGACATCAACCTCCTTTTTTACACATGGTAATATAACACAATTTTTTATAAAAATCAAGAAAAAATGAATTCTATTTAAGAATTCATTTAATCTTAATATTAATTATTAGTAATTCTTTGTGAAGACAATATAACTTTTGACATTTCATTATTATATCTAGAATAAACTATCCCAAAATATATATCATCTTCATTATCTATATATTTTGAAATCTTCCAATAATTATTTTCTTTAGAATTATAATTTTCATTTTTATAGTTTCCACCTAAAACATTCCACACTTCATTTACTTTTTTCATTCTTTTACTTGTATCTTCTTGACCAACAAATAAATCTACATCTGAAAAATTAGCTACTATATACTCTATAATTCCCTTAGTATTAGTTTTTATACTAAGTTCTTCAAAATTATAATTGCATTCATCTACATTTGTATCAATTGGTGTATATTTAGATAAATCTATACTACTAATATTCATGCCAAGTTTTATATCATCAATAGCCACAGCATCAAGTTCAGTACTTCTTACAGAATAATCACTATCATAAAAATAAAACTTAGTAAAACTTACAGTACCAAAAAATATAGCAACTAAAATAACAATATAAATAATTGATTTAAAAAGGAATTTTTTCTTTCCATTTTTCATATATTATCCCTTTCCTTTTAGAATAATTAAATTATATATCATCATACATTTTTTATCAATATAAAAATTTATTTTATATCAATATTTTTACTGTACTGTTAAAATTTTAAAATATTAATTTCTGTTATATCTATATTGTATATTTCTTTATATATACTTTGTACATCAAGTGTTGTAACTTTTTTATCATCTATTGCAATTTTTTTTAGTATATTTAATACACTTTCTTCATTTTCTCCCTCAATTTCAACATAAGTTGGTATTAATGGCCACGAATCAATATCTATTTCTACACCATCTAGAATATATTGAATTCTATTATTTTCTTGATATCCTTTGTTTTTAACTCCTACAAGTTCTAATAAACTATTTGTTTTTTCAAAATCCTCTACCTCTATTTCTAGCTCTTTTGTTCCATCTATAGAATTTTTCTCTACACTTTTATATGTAAGTGTTGTTTTTTTACCATTTGTTCTAAGTCTTAACCATCTTCCATCTGTTTTAGGGATTATATTATACACATATCTTTTTTGATTAAATTCTCCAATAAATTTTGCATTTAACTCATTTAATCTTTTAATTAACTTATCTT
The DNA here is from genome assembly GCA_944388585.1 of uncultured Clostridia bacterium. Lineage (GTDB taxonomy): Bacteria > Bacillota > Clostridia > TANB77 > CAG-465 > CAG-465. Next base: position 7,128 of record CALXJI010000001.1, on the reverse strand, counting down.
TATCTATTTCTAAGACTCTTATCTCGTATTCTGTGTTCATTTCTTATTTTCCTCCCATTCTTTTTTAGTCTTTAAAGCTGTTACAGAAACCATTCTACTTGTATTTGCAATTATTCCCATTGTCATTGCTAAAGATGTAAAAGCAAGAGAAGAATTTCCATCTATTTCAAGCATTGATTCAACTTTTAATGCTACCTTATCTATAAAAAAATCTGAACTCAACTCTAAAATATTGTATACTAAATTTAAAATTTCTTTTGCATCTCTATGTTCATTTTGACACTTTAATATTTCCTTTATATTTGATATAGAAAGTACAGGTTTTAAAAGTCCTATTACAAGTAAATATGCAATATGATCTCTACTATATAATTTTTTTTGAGGTTTTGGTATAAGTTCATTTTTAACATAATTATTAATCATAGCTCTTGTTATTAATTTTTCTTCATCACCATCATTATATATATTTAAATATTTATTTAAAAGTTTCTCTAATTGATCCATATAAAGACCAATGTCTGGTAATTCTTCCCATTTTGGCAACTTATTTTGAACTAATATTTTACAATTTTTCTTGAATTTTGTCTCTATTGTATGATCTCTATTTTCACTCAAAAAGCTCACCTCTTTTTATATATGATATAATACCATACTTAAATTCATTATACAATAACATGAATTATATTCATTGACATTATTTAGTATTTCAGCTATAATAGTTTTGAAAACTAGATTGAAAGAGGTGTATGTTTTGAAAAATAATGAAATATTATATAAAGATGCTAAAAAGCTAAATTCTTTTAGAGAATTAATAGAAGATTCTGTAAAAAAATTTAGTAGTAAAAATGCATTTATTATTAAAGAAAAAGTAGAAAAAAATCCAAAATATAAATACATAACATATTTAGACTTTAAAAATGACGTAGACAATTTTGCTCAAGGTTTAATATCACTAGGACTACAGTATAAAAGAATAGCAGTTATTGGTAAAAACAGTTATCCTTGGGCAATTGCATATACAAGTATTCTATCTTCTGTAGGTATAGTAGTGCCTCTAGATAAAGGACTTAAGCCAGATGAAATAGAATCTCTTATAATTAGAAGTAAAGCTGATTGTATTGTTTTTGATGATAATTATATAGAAATAATGGATAATATAAAGCAAAAAAATACAACAAAACTTACAAATTATATCTGTATGAAAGAAAATAATAATGGATATATGAGTATGGATGAAGTTATACAAAAAGGAAAAGAAGAAATATCTGCTGGTAAAAAAGATGCTTTTGAATATAAAGTAAATACAAAAGAAATGAGCATTATTCTATTTACATCAGGTACAACTTCTATTTCTAAAGCTGTTATGCTCTCACAAGATAACATTTTATCTAACATTTATTCATTAGACTGCATGGTTAAATTCTTAGACAGTGATGTATCATTAGCTTTTTTACCATTTCATCATACGTTTGGATCTACCGCATTAATGCTATTTTTACATAATGGTGTATGTACTACATTTTGTGATGGTCTTAAATACGTACAAAAAAACCTAGAAGAATATAAAGTGTCAGTATTTGTCTGTGTACCTTTAATCCTTGAAGCAATGTATAAAAAAATAATGGTAGAAGTAAAAAAACAAAATAAAGAAAATTTAATAAAAACTGGTAGAAAAATATGTAACTTTCTACTTAAGTTCAATATCGACATAAGAAGAAAAGTATTTAAACAAATTCTAGATCAACTTGGAGGGCATATTAGATTTGTAATAAGTGGTGCTGCAGCTCTAGATAAAGACGTGGCAGAAGGATTTAAGAGTTTTGGTATAACTACTCTTCAAGGATATGGACTTACAGAAACTTCACCTGTGCTTTCAGCAGAAAATCAAAAGAATTTAAAAGCTGGTAGCGTTGGCAAACCTCTATATACTATAGATATTGAAATTGATAATCCTGATGAAAAAGGAATAGGAGAAATAAAAGCAAAAGGTCCAAATGTTATGCTTGGATATTATGAAAATGAAGAAGCAACAAATGAAGTATTAAAGGATGGATGGTTCTACACTGGAGATCTTGGATATTTTGATGAAGATAACTTCTTAGTGATAAGTGGTAGAAAGAAAAATGTAATAGTACTTAAAAATGGTAAAAAAATATTTCCAGAAGAGTTAGAAATACTTGTAAATAATCTACCTTATGTATCTGAATCAATGATATTTGGTTATCCAAAAGACGATGATTTAATAGTATCAGTTGAAATTGTATATAATAAAGACTATGTAACAGAACATATGAACAACATCTCTTATGATGAACTACATGACAAAGTATGGAATGATATAAAAGAAATAAATAAAACACTTCCTACTTATAAATATATAAAAAAATTATTCTTAACAGATGAAGAAATGATTAAAACAACAACAGCAAAAGTAAAAAGATTTAAAGAAATAGAAAAAATATTAAATAATGAAAAGAAGGCGTAAAAGCCTTCTTTTAATTAAATTGCAAAAACTCATCTAGTGAATCTTCAAGTATATTTACATATTCATATGTTACTTTGTTTATAAGAAACATAGCAACTATTTGATCGTTATTTATATCTATTTCAAATTCATATTTTCCGCCCATATCATATGTATATATATTAAGTTCCTCATTTTCTTCCTTATTAGTAAGTTTAAATTCTCTAAAATAATTTAAATCTATATCTTCACCAGATTGTATTTTACTGTTTACTTCTATTACATCATCTATTGATAGAATCACTTCTCGATATGTTACTTTCTTATATACAAAAAATGAAGACATAACTATTATTATAATAATAAATAAAGCAATAATTAAAATAAGTATTTTATTATTCTTTTTCATTAGATAGTCTCCTTTCTATATAATCATTTACAAAATTATATATTTTTCGAGACTCTGGAGTATCTTGCATTTTTTCAAACATTTTCTTTGTGTAATTATTCTCTTTAATAATTCTTAATGTTGTATAAAAATTAATATCTGACGTTATGTAACCTAAAGATACTATTTGACTTTCAAGCACTGTTTTTAAATTGTATTTATATACAGATTTGTGATCCATTATATTATTAAACACTTCTTCTGAAATTATAGGCTCATCTGATTTATTTTTAAAATATGCAAGATTTTTATTTTCTCTTTCATATAAACTAATAGATCTAAATCCGTCAAGCTTATCTGCATCTCTTAAAAGAGCAGAATATAAATACATCTTTTTATCATTAAGACGAGGTAAGTCTTTCATATTATGCATAAATATTGGATCTACTATATATGGTCTTAAATCATAATCTATCATATTTATTATTCCCTCATCTTCCAATACTTTAACGCTTAATTTTCCATGATTATCTGATAAATCATCATTAAATGTTTCATACTTATCATATTGATAAAATCTACCTATATCATGAAATAGTCCAATAAATTCTACTATGAACATATCTACATTTAATTTTTCTTCTTTTGCAATTTTTAATATATTATCTCTTACATGATAAGAGTGTATTTTTTTATTTGTAAAGTTTAATTTACGAGCTTCATCACCTTCTGCTTTTTCTATAAATTTATTTACATATCTTTCAAATATCTCTTCGTAAACTTTAAAATTTCTTTCCATAGTATACCTCACTGATTACAAACTTTTTCAAGCATATCTAATTCTTTTAACTGATCAACTCTTAAATCATAATCATCTTCACTTACTTCAGTTATGTAGTTACATCTATCCATACCATATTTTGCAAGTAAACCTAAATCATATTTTAACTCTTCAACATTATCATGTACTCTTCCATGTGTTTTCCTAACAATATATCCATCATTATCTACAGTATATGAAAAATGTACTTGATGAATATAATTTCTACATAAATCTAGATTTAAGTATTTTTTAGCAAAGCTTTCTATATCTGTTTTGTATATATTGGCTTTACAATACATATGACAAATATCAAAACAAACCTTTAAGTTAGGATGGTTAATATATTCTGCAAGTTTAAATACTGTGCATTCCTTTTCATCAAACATGAACAAGTTCTCAAGTATTAATAATACATTTTCTCCTTCTATAATCTTTAATAAACTCTTAATTTTATCTATTGTAAGAGCTTTATGCTTTATAAAGTCTATTTGAGTATGATACAATAAGTTAATTTTTATATCATATTTTCTAGCTAAAATAACACAAGTTTTTAACTGATTTTCAATTATACTAATATCCTTAAGCATTATACTTTCTATATCATAATTACACAAAGGAGGATGTATCGTAATTTCTTTTATACAAGGTACTCTTTTAAGTAATTTTTCAACTGGTGTTTTTATATCAATTTGTTCCATAATACCATTTTCATCAAAAAATTGTAATTCTATTCCTTTATATTTTTCTACATAAACTATTAATTTATCTAATCCTTCAAAATTTACACTAGTTTTAGGATAAATATTCATTTTTATCACTCTCCATAATATGCATCAAACGTTACATAATCTGTTCCATCTATTGTCTCGTCTCCTTCTTCTACTTGCTCATATGTACGAGATCTTAATATTTCAGGAACCTCCTCTATGCTCTTTCTATTTAGTAGCCTATAGCCAACTACACTTAACAGTATGATTGCTAATACTATTATACTTCCTAAAAAAATTTTCTTTCTTTTTTTCATATATAAATCCCCCAATAAATCTTACTATTATATTTTATATCATATAAATTAATATGTTTCACTTTTAATATAAATTGTATATTAATTTATATTTTTATCCACTTTTATTTCATGTACATTTCATTTTTTTAAATAAAATTCGACATTTTTGTTACATTTTAAAAAGTAAACTAATCTATATAAAAATTAGAGGAGAATTTATTACTTCTCCTTTAATTTTAATTTATTGTCTATTTTGAACTCATTATTTACAATTACTATATATTACTTGCAAACATAACATTACTATTTACATTTGCATATTCATTTGTAGCTTTTTCATAACTATAGTCTACATATCTTTTAGCAAGCTCATATTTTTCTTGTTCAATTAATTTTTGCTCTACAATATCTTGTATGTCCTCAACCAAAATTCTTTTTTTACCAAGGTCTTCTATATAAAGCATTATTGATTTTATATCATTTCTATTAGCTCTTTGCTCTAAATTCACCTCTTCATTTGCCTTTTGTATTGCAATGGCTATCTTTTCTCTATCATAATCCATAACTCTTCCATCTCTTTTTATTACTTTCATTACAATTCCTCCTCTTGATTTTAAACACACCTATATTATACAATTATTTTTTTAAATTTCTGTTGCTTTTGCAACAAAATATGACAAATAATTTTTGTAAATTTATGTAAGTGGCTATTATCTAAGAATACAAATTTTATATCATTTACATTACAAAAATGTAGTATTTATTTTTTTAAAATTTTATAGTATAATGTTTAAAAATCTAGGTGATATCATTGTATAGCGATTTAAACATATCCGAGTTTACACAACAATTACAAAATACTAATTTAGACTTTCAAACAAAGCAAATTAAAAAAAATGATATAATAACTACATATATAAAAAATAGAAATCAAATATGCATTTTAAAAAAAGGAAATGCAGACATTATTAGATATGATAAAAACGGAAATAAAACTATTATTGAAACACTTAAAGCGAATGATATATTTGGAGAAGTCTTTTTTCCTATAAATACAAATAGCGAACTTTTTGTAATAGCTAAAACAAATTGTGAAGTTATATTTTTCTTATACGATGATATTTTTAAATATAGGAATGCTTTAGATAATATTTTTTTTAATTTATTTTTAAATAGAACAATAAAACAAAACATACGAATTGAGTTACTTACCAAAAGAAGTATCAAAGAAAAGTTACTTTCTTATTTTTCTTTTTTGAGTATAGAATATAACAAAAAAGATTTTACTTTGCCTCTTTCTTATACAGACCTTGCAGATTATTTATGCATTGATAGAAGTGCTATGATGAGAGAAATACAACATCTTCAAAAAGAAAATATAATTACAAAAAACGGATATAATATTAAGCTAAAAAAATAGAAGTGTAAATCACTTCTATTTATAATTTTATTCTATTGCCTCATAAAATGGTTTAAATTTTTCTATTGCTTTTGTTCCAAATTCTGTATTAATAGGAAGTAAATTTAAAGGCAGATCTCTTAAAAATGGAATTAAAGCACTAGCTATTGTATTAAAATATTCTTTTTCTTTTCCAGCTGCATCAATTATTAGCAAATAGCTTTTCTCATCTTCTTTTAGCATATTTAAAAGATAAGCTTTTTTTATTTCTTTGTTATTTACAAGCACATCATGTAACTTATTTTGCAAATCTTCAGATATATCTTTTGGAACACTTAATTCAACTTGTGTATCTTTTTTTACAACATTTTCTCTTGTAATACTATTTTTAATTTGTGCAATCATATTTTTGGTAAATATTAAATTACAGCCTTTAGGATCTATTATAAATCCCTCTAAATTATCATTATTTTGAGCAATTATTGCATAATCCTCAAATGTGTATATTATTGATTGCTGTGTCTTATTTTTTTGCCATTTATTTACCTCTTCATCACTAGTAAAAGCAATCAAAAAATTTTTACCATTTGTTGTTTTTATAACAGAAAACTGAATTTTAGTCTCTTTATTTATATTTATTTTTCCACCACCTTTTGGGGCATCTTGTAATATTACAGGGCACATAAATTTAGCTTTTAAAACTTCAGCTATAACTTTATTCTGTGCCTCCATAGTCTTTTCATCTTTCATTTTTTCAATTGCTCCTATTAATTCTTTATTGTTAATTGTATCCATCATATTCCTCCTATATACTTATATAATATCATAAAGATATATAAAAATCTATATTTATACTTTCTATTTTTCACCTAATATAAAAATTGGCATTTTTCTATTTTTTATCCATACATTTTAAAAATTCTTGGTAATAGTTATAGTGAGTTCTTTTAAATTTTCCTATCTTATATAACTCTTCTATTTCTTTTTTAGTCATCCATTTTACAGCATCTACTTCTTCTTTTTGAATATTTATATCTTTTAAATTTAC